>NZ_CP072110.1:3000000-3331814 GCF_017638545.1 Psychrosphaera ytuae | reverse complement strand
ATTCGGATACTGACTTGCTCGTTTTCTTCTGCAAGTGCGCGTACATAACTCGGTGTGATACTTAATAAAACCGCCTCTAAAATAGAGCACAAAAACGAAATGCCAATGGCAAGAAAGGTGTAGATAAACAGTAACGTCATTCTTTGTTGTTATTCCATTAAAAAAGGCTGCATAAGCAGCCTTTATAAGCTTATAGTTTCATTGTAAGGGCAATTAGCTCAGTTTCAATGAAGATTATCGAAATTAATCGATGTTTAATGCAGTTAAATCATTTCTACTGCAATAGCTGTTGCTTCACCGCCACCGATGCACAGAGACGCCAAGCCTTTTTTCAGACCTTTGTTTTTAAGCGCGTGTAATAACGTCACGATAATACGTGCACCAGATGCCCCTAACGGATGACCTAAAGCACATGCACCACCGTGCACGTTTACTTTATCTGACGGTAAGTTCATCTCATGCATCGCCGCCATAGTTACCATTGCGAACGCTTCGTTAATTTCAAACAAATCAACCTCATCCTTAGTCCAACCCGCTTTATCTAATGCGCCCTGCATTGCACCAATCGGCGCGGTCGTAAATTTTTCTGGCTCGATTGAGTTGGTCGCGTGACTAACTACTTTTGCTAACGGAGTTAAACCGCGCTTTTGGGCTTCAGAAAGCTTCATCATTACTAAAGCAGCCGCACCGTCGCTAATTGAAGACGAGTTGGCAGCGGTAATAGTCCCGTCTTTAGCAAACGCTGGACGCAAGGTCGGAATTTTATCTAATCGAGCACTACCTGGTTGCTCATCGACTTTTATCGTTACATCCCCCTTACGCGTACTGTAAGTTACAGGTGCAACTTCATTATCGAATCGGCCGCTCGCGATTGCTTCTTGAGCACGAGTCAATGAGCGAATTGCGTATTCATCCAATGCTTCACGAGTAAATTTGAATTCGTCAGCTGTTTCTTGAGCAAAACAACCCATTGCCTTGCCTTGATAAGCATCTTCCAAGCCATCTAAAAACATATGGTCCATGGTTTTTTGGTGACCCATGCGCATTCCGCCACGAGCATTTGGCAACATATAAGGCGCATTTGTCATACTTTCAAAGCCACCAACTACTGCAACGTCGATAGAACCAGCTTGAATGAAGTCATTGGCCATCATCGCCGCTTTCATACCAGAGCCACACACTTTATTGATAGTTGTCGCACCTGCCGCTAATTTAACACCGGCTTTAATGGCAGCTTGACGAGCTGGAGCTTGGCCTAAACCTGCTGGTAATACACAGCCCATGATAACTTCGTCGATATCGTTACCTGTGATACCCGCTTCCTCAATCGCGGCTTTGATTGCCACTGAGCCTAACTCTGGTGCGCTGACTGAAGCTAAAGAACCCTGGAATCCACCAAGGGGAGTACGTTTTGCTGATACGATGACAACTGGGTCTTGATTTGACATTTCATAACCTCTTTATTTTTTATATTTTGCGAAATAGTACGTTGCAATCGCATTTTTGCCAATGACCCTTTAGTCGCAGTGCCAGCTCAAAATGGCAGAATTAATTTACAAAGCTAAAATTATTAGCCCACACAAACTGGTCAGATCTCTATCACACACACTTGGTTGCAGTTTACGTAAACGTCAACTTAACCTACACTGCCGTCATCGATATTTTCTTTGTATTGTGTTTAGCACTATCGAAATAGGACGAATAAATGACCGTGACACGACAACCGTCAATCAAACCTCAGGCCGAGCCTACGCAGACATTCACGATTGGTGAGTTAGCAAAAGAGTTTGATATCACGACCCGAAGTATTCGTTTTTATGAAGGTGAAGGCCTATTGAGCCCGGAGCGTTCTGGTCAAAACCGAATTTATTCGCCGAAAGACAGAACTCGCCTAAAGTTAATCTTACGCGGTAAACGTTTGGGGTTTTCGCTTCAAGAAACCAAAACCATTTTCGAGCTATACGACAATGAAGATACAGAAGAAAAACAATTAAAAATAATGCTTGAGCTCATCAAAGAAAAAAAGCAAAAGCTCGAGCAACAACAAAAAGACATCGCTGACGTTTTGACAGACTTAGCCGAATTAGAGTTAGGCTGTCGAGAGTCGTTAGACAATTTATAACAAATATCAAATATCAACCGAATAAGAGAGTCATCATGATCAGTTCATTTTCTTCACTTAACTTTAACCTCGGCGAAACCGTCGACATGATCCGTGATACCGTTAACGCGTTTGCCCGTGACGAAATTGCCCCACGTGCAGAGCAAATCGATATCGACAACGAATTTCCTAGTGACCTTTGGCGCAAGTTTGGTGATTTAGGTCTATTGGGCATGACCGTTGAAGAAGAATACGGTGGCTCAGGCATGGGTTATTTAGAACACGTGGTAGCAATGCAAGAGATCAGCCGCGCATCAGCTTCTGTTGGCCTAAGCTACGGCGCTATGTCTAACCTTTGTCTTAACCAACTACGCAAAAACGGCAGCCACGAACAAAAACTAAAATACCTTCCTAAGTTATGTACTGGTGAGCACGTTGGCGCGCTGGCAATGTCAGAGCCTAATGCAGGTTCAGACGTAGTAAGCATGAAGCTACGTGCCGACAAAAAAGGCGATAAATACATCCTAAACGGCAACAAAATGTGGATCACCAATGGTCCAGATGCCGACGTTTATGTCATTTACGCAAAAACCGACGTAAACGCCGGTTCTAAAGGTATTACAGCCTTTATCGTTGAGCGTGACTTCCCAGGTTTCTCTCGTCACCAAAAACTAGATAAGTTAGGTATGCGCGGCTCAAACACTTGTGAATTAGTGTTTGAAGACTGTGAAGTTCCAGCAGAAAACATCCTTGGTGAAGAGCATAAAGGCGTACGCGTACTAATGTCTGGCTTAGATTACGAGCGCGTTGTTCTTACTGGTGGTCCATTAGGCATTATGGATGCGTGTATGGACGTTGTTGTGCCTTACATTCACGACCGTAAGCAATTTGGTCAATCAATTGGTGAGTTCCAATTGGTACAAGGCAAAATCGCCGACATGTACACTCAAATGAATGCAGCTAAAGCCTATACCTATGCAGTTGCTCAAGCTTGTGATCGCGGTGAAACAACTCGTAAAGACGCGGCTGCTGTGATTCTTTACGGTGCCGAGTTAGCGACTAAAATGTCTCTTGATGCTATTCAATTATTGGGTGGTAATGGTTACATCAACGAATTCCCAACGGGACGTTTATTACGTGATGCCAAATTATATGAAATTGGCGCCGGCACTTCAGAGATTCGCCGCATGTTAATTGGCCGTGAGTTATTCTCAGAGTCTAAGTAATTAGGTCAAAATCAAGAGGTGCATTGCACCTCTTTTTCATTAAATATCACAGTAGTCAACTATCAAAAAAGAAGAGCAAACCATGGCAAAAATAACGACAAAAGTGAATGCTCGCTCAGAAGAGTTCCAAACCAAACAAGCGGCGATGCAAGCCATTGTTGATGACTTACAAGCAAACGTAGAAAAAATTAAACAAGGCGGTGGCGAAAAGTCTCGCACTCGTCATGAGTCTCGAGGCAAACTATTTGTTCGAGACCGAATTGAAAAGCTAATTGATCCAGGCTCACCATTCCTAGAGATTGGCCAATTTGCAGCCTTTGACGTCTATGAAGACAATGTCCCGTGTGCAGGTGTGGTTGCCGGTGTGGGTCGAGTCTCTGGCGTTGAATGTATGATCATAGGTAATGATGCGACGGTAAAAGGTGGTACCTATTACCCACTGACAGTTAAAAAGCACCTTCGTGCTCAAGAAATCGCAGAGCGCTGTCATCTTCCGTGTATTTACCTTGTTGATTCTGGTGGTGCCAACCTGCCACAGCAAGATGATGTATTCCCAGACAAAAACCACTTCGGTCGTATATTTTATAACCAAGCCAATATGTCAGCCAAAGGTATTCCTCAAATTGCGGTTGTTATGGGCTTGTGTACTGCAGGTGGCGCGTACGTTCCTGCCATGGCCGATGAGAGCATTATCGTAAAAGAGCAAGGCACAATTTTCTTAGCGGGTCCTCCACTGGTTAAAGCTGCGACAGGTGAAGAAGTATCAGCAGAAGAACTCGGTGGTGCTGATGTGCATTGTAAAATCTCTGGTGTTGCCGATCACTATGCACAAAACGACGAACACGCATTACAAATTGCTCGTCAATGTGTCAGCCGCTTAAACAAAAACAAAAACGTACAAATGGACACAGCTAAACCACTAGAGCCTTTGTACGACCCAAGAGAAATCTACGGTATCGTAGGTACGGATCTTAAAAAACCGTTCGACGTTAAAGAAGTCATCGCTCGTATCGTTGATGGCTCTGATTTTGACGAATTCAAACAGCACTACGGCTCGACCTTAGTGTGTGGCTTTGCGCGCATTTACGGCTACCCTGTCGGTATCGTTGCTAACAACGGTATTTTGTTCTCTGAGTCTGCTGAAAAAGGCGCTCACTTTATCGAACTGTGCTCTCAGCGCAAAATTCCACTGCTGTTCTTACAAAACATTACTGGCTTTATGGTGGGAAAAAAGTACGAACATCAAGGCATTGCCAAACACGGCGCAAAAATGGTTATGGCCGTATCTTGTGCCAAAGTACCTAAGTTTACCGTGTTAATTGGTGGCTCTTATGGTGCTGGTAACTACGGAATGTGTGGTCGAGCATACGACCCTACTATGATGTGGATGTGGCCAAATGCGCGTATCTCAGTTATGGGTGGAGAACAAGCCGCAGGTGTTATGGCTCAGGTGACAAAAGACGGCATGGCTCGCAAAGGCCAAACTTGGACTGAGCAAGAAGAAGCTGACTTTAAAAAGCCAATTGCCGAACAATACGAACGCCAAGGCCATCCTTATTACGCCTCAGGACGTCTGTGGGACGACGGTATCATTGACCCTGCCCAAACTCGTATGACAGTTGGCTTAGCCCTGTCTGCCTCTCTTAATGCACCAATTGAAGACACCAAGTTTGGTGTATTCCGCATGTAATCAATGAGTAAGACGAAGGAAATGACAATGTCAGATACAAATACCGACTTAAACGTCCTACTCGATATCAACGAGCGTGGTGTTGCTACGGTGACCATTAACCGTCCTGAAAAGCACAACGCCTTTGACGATACCGTGATTGCAGATTTAACCCGCGCATTTACTGAAGTTGCTAATAATCCAAAGGCCCGAGTATTAATTTTGGCCTCCAATGGCAAAAGTTTTAGCGCTGGTGCCGATTTAGGCTGGATGAAGCGCATGGCAAGTTACAGTTATGAAGAAAACTTGACCGATGCCGAAGCCCTTGCAGAGATGTTGCGAGTATTAAACTTCATGCCAATTCCAACCATTGCTAAAGTCCAAGGTGCGGCGTTTGGTGGTGCAGTTGGCCTGGTAGCTTGTTGTGACATGGCCATAGCGTCAAATCGCGCCAGCTTTAGCCTAAGCGAAGTCAAACTCGGTCTAATTCCAGCCACCATCAGTCCATATGTTATAGACGCAATTGGTGCACGAGCAAGTCGTCGTTTGTTCCAAACGGCAGAGCGCTTTTCCGCTGAACTTGCACAACAACTTAACCTTGTCAGTGACATTGTTGAGCCAGAGCAACTGGACGCCCAAGTCGAAGTTATGGTTACTGCCTTATTGGCTAACGGTCCAAGTGCAATGGCACAAGCCAAGCAACTGGTATTTGACGTACAAGGTCAAGCTATCACCCCAGAGTTAATCCATGAAACCAGCAAACGCATTGCAGCGATTCGCGTTTCAGAAGAAGGCCAAGAAGGTCTCGGCGCATTTTTTGACAAGCGCCCTGCCCGCTGGGTTGCACAAATAAATACGGCAACCAAAGATGCCTAACTCAGGTGAATGAAAGGAATAACAGGAACAAGATTATGACCACATCAACAGCGGTTACTCAAAACAACAAAAAAATGTTCAACAAAATCCTCATCGCAAACCGAGGTGAAATCGCCTGTCGAGTTATCGAAACAGCACACAAACTCGGCATTCGATGCGTTGCAGTATACTCAGAAGCCGATGCTAACTCTCGCCATGTCACAATGGCCGATGAAGCTTTTTTAATTGGTCCGGCACCGAGCAAAGACTCATACTTAAAATACGAAACCATCATAGAAGTCGCCAAAAAATCGGGTGCACAAGCAATTCATCCGGGGTATGGCTTCCTATCTGAAAACGCGATTTTTGCGAAAGCGTGTAAAGACAACGACATCGTATTTATCGGTCCACCAATTGGTGCAATCGAAGCGATGGGCTCTAAAAGTGCCGCCAAAGAAATCATGGAAAAAGCCAACGTACCACTGGTTCCGGGTTATCACGGCGACGAGCAGGACGAAGCGTTCTTAAAAGCCGAAGCCGATAAAATTGGCTATCCAATGTTGCTTAAAGCCGCATATGGCGGTGGTGGTAAAGGCATGAGAATTGTCGAATCTGCCGACCAGTTTAGCGATGCCCTAGCCTCTGCAAAGCGCGAGGCAATCAATGGCTTTGGTAATGACAAAATGCTATTGGAGCGTTATTTAACCAAACCTCGTCACGTTGAAATTCAAGTATTCTGTGACCAAGATGGCAACGGGATCTATTTAGCAGAACGCGATTGTTCAATTCAACGTCGTCACCAAAAAGTCATTGAAGAAGCACCTGCTCCAGGTTTGCCTGATGAGATTCGTAAAGCTATGGGTGAAGCGGCCGTTCGTGCTGCTCAAGCTATTGATTACGAAGGTGCTGGTACGGTCGAATTCTTGTACGATGAAGATGGCTCGTTCTACTTCATGGAGATGAATACTCGCCTTCAAGTAGAGCACCCAGTGACAGAAATGATCACCGGCCAAGACTTAGTGCAATGGCAGTTACAAATCGCCTCGGGTCAACCGTTACCAATGTCACAAGAAGACGTAACGGTCGACGGTCACTCGTTTGAGGTTCGTATTTATGCCGAAGATCCAGACAACGACTTTTTACCTGCGACAGGTCACTTGCACTATCTACGTCAGCCTGAAGAAAACCGCCATGTGCGCGTCGATACAGGCGTTCGTCAAAACGACGAAGTCTCGACTTTTTATGACCCAATGATTGCCAAACTTATCGTTTGGGATGAAAACCGAGATCGTGCATTACAGCGTATGTTACGTGCATTAGATGACTATCGCATTGCTGGTGTAACAACTAACCTGAGCTTTTTATCGAGTTTGTTAGAACACCCGTCATTTGCCAAAGTGGATCTAGACACCAACTTCATCGAAAAGCATTACGATGACTTGTTTAAGTCAAGCCACCAGCAAAATGAACAAGCACTCGTATTAGCGGCGCTTCAATTATTGCTGTCAAATGCTAAAGCAAACGAACAACACGCGGCAGTATCAAACGATCCACACTCACCATGGCACGCATTTGCGGGCTGGCGAATCAACGAGCCACAGCAGTTTTCAGTGCGTCTAACTGATGACAAAGACGTGACTCACAAGATTACCGCTGAACAAACAGCTGAGGGCTTTGACGTTATCGTCGATGGCCAGAAGGTAAAAGCACACGGCACCTTAGAAAACGACCAACTTGTAGCTTCTATCGATGGTCACCGAGTGAGAGTAACGGTTGCCGACTACGACGATACAATTACTGTCTTTAACAAACAGTTTGTCAGCACGTTCAAGCGTCAGACTCCAACCGATTACCTCAACCAAGAGCTAGAAGGTTCAGGTGGCTTGACCGCTCCAATGAACGGCACCCTGGTTGATGTACTCGTCAAAAAAGGCGACGTCGTTAAAGCCGGTCAAAACCTGATCATCATGGAAGCGATGAAGATGGAATACACCATCAAAGCACCAAAAGACGGTGTCGTAAATGAAGTCTTCTTTGCCGCGGGTGATTTGGTAGAGGACGGTGCAGAACTTGTTGCCGTTGATTTTGAGGACTAACACATGACTATTGTAATGACAGAGCGTTTTCCAAGCGCAGTCAAAATCGTTGAAGTCGGGCCACGAGATGGCCTGCAAAACGAAGTACCCGTGTCGATTGAAGACAAGGTAAAACTAATAGACAACCTGTCCAACACTGGCCTAAAAGTGGTTGAAGCGGGTTCGTTTGTGTCGCCAAAGTGGGTGCCTCAGATGGCTGGTTCGGCAGAAATCTACAGCCAAATTCAACGTAAGGATGGCGTTAGCTATCCTGCACTAACACCTAATATGAAAGGCTACGAAGCAGCTATCGAGGCTGGCGTAAAAGAAGTGGCCATTTTTGGTGCCGCGAGTGAAGCCTTTAGCCAAAAGAACATCAACTGTTCGATTGCAGAAAGTCTCGCCCGCTTTGAGCCAATTATGGCGCGTGCAGAACAAGACGGAGTTAAGGTCAGAGGGTATGTATCCTGTGTCTTAGGCTGTCCGTACGAAGGTGAAGTAGCCGTTGAAAAAGTCGTTGAAGTTGCCAAAACTTTATATGAAATGGGCTGCTACGAGATCTCTCTTGGCGATACCATTGGTGTAGGTACACCCGAAAAGGCCAAATTGATGTTGGCCTCGGTAGCTCAAGCGGTGCCAATTGAGCGACTTGCTGTCCATTTTCACGATACCTATGGCCAGGCTATTGCTAACATTTATGCCTGTTTAGAATTAGGCGTCAGTGTGATTGACTCAGCAGTCGCAGGTTTAGGTGGTTGTCCCTACGCCAAAGGTGCATCAGGTAACGTTGCAACGGAAGACGTCGTTTACTTGCTCAACGGTTTAGGTATTGACCATGGTGTCGACATTGATGCGCTAGCCTCTACCGGCGAACAGATCTGTAATGCTCTTGGCAAGCCAGGCAACTCAAAAGTTGCGGCCGCCATTCTTGCCAAACGATGATAATATAACTCAAGTAAAGGTTCAGGCTATCAGCACAATGGATAAAAACAGAGTTTTAGCGGGCGAACATTTGTTTGACACCGAGCGTTTAACCGTAAGACAACTTACCTTGAATGACCGACAGTTTATGTTTGATCTGTTAAATTCTGACGGGTTTAAACAAAACATAGCGGACCGAGGCATCGATACCCTCGATAAAGCCGAGGGCGAAATCCTTCAGCGTTATACTCTGCAATATCCCAAGCTTGGCTTTTTTGTGGTAACCAAGCAAGACGATGGCACTGCGATTGGCGGTGTCACACTGATCCAACGAGACTACCTAGACGTGCCAGATATTGGCTATGCCTTCTTAGAAAAGTTTGGTGGACAGGGCTATGCCTTAGAGGCAAGCCGTGGTCTGTTGGAATGGGCCGTAGATCAAAATGCCTACCAAAAGCTCTGTGCTATCACCCTGCCGTCTAATCACAGGTCGATAAACCTACTTAACAAACTAGGCTTTGAGTTTATTGATGTTCGCCCATTAGGTGAGCCCCCTATTCCTGAGTCTTACTTTGAATACGCTGTAAAAAGCGGAGTGTAAGTTAATCCTTTAAATACAAAAAAGCCCGCGATTTATACAAACGCGGGCTTTTTACTTCAGCGTTAAAGCTACTAACTTTTCAGCACTGGCATTTTTACATCTGATTTAATGTAAACTTCCATGCGTCGGTTGAGGCTTGGATCTTCACTAACTGGTTCGGACTCACCTTTACCAACCGGTTTAATTACCTTAGGGTCAATTCCAAAACGTTCTGTTAAAAATTGGGCAACAGACTGAGCTCGGCGTTCTGACAACTTCTGATTGTAAGCAGCAGAACCCGAGGCCGATGTATGACCAACGACATTTAGTGAGTCAACATTGTATTTTTTAATAAAGCTCGCTAAATCCGCTAGTTTATCAAAGTATTTTTTGTCGATTTCTGAGCTATTGTTCGCGTAAAGAATTACCACTTTCATATCCACTGGTTTCATTACAAACTGACTACACCCCTTCGCATCAACTTTATGAGTCGATGGTGTTGCCGCACATTTATCTTCGGAATCGAAAACGCCGTCACCATCGGTATCTTTTGGTTTTTCTACTTTTGCTTTTTCTACATTTGGTTGAGGCGCAATTGGTGCTTGTTCTACAACAGGCTTAGGTTTAGCTATAGAGGCAGGGGCTGGCTTAGCTGGGCGATAAGCTGGCTTATCATCAAACCAAAAACGAAGACCCACTGAAATAACATTTACGTCATCATCTTGAAGCGGAATATGCTGCAAACTGACATAAGTTTGTAAGTCGTACTCGATATGGTATCCAACTTCAACACCATACCAAGCACCTGAATCTTTTCTACTTGAAGCTCCTGGACGTTGCATATTGGTACCCGACAGCTCGGTACTTACCGCATCCATTTCCCAGTCAAAATAGCCTAACTTACCTGTTAGCGTAAGGCCGTTATCGAACGGAATACTGCCCAATACACTCAGGGATAACCCATCAGCCGTTTCTGGATACACTTCTTCAGCCAAATTGTAATAAGCATTTGGGTTTGTAGTAGAACCCGAAAAGCTTACAGAACGATCACCAAGGTCTTGATATCCACCTTCTACTGCCCAGTGTTCGTTAAAGCGGTAACCTACAAACAGGCTATAACCTAAATCAGACTTATCGACGTCTGTCGATTGTGAATTAAGCCCAGCAGCATTGTACAAACTGTTAAGGTTATCAGCGCTTGTGTCCGTTTTAGCGTGGCCAAGCTGGCCACCAATATAAAAGCCTTGAGCGTATGGCCATTTCTGATCTTGAGTCGACTCATTTGCTGACACAGTAGAAGTCATTACTGCGCCAAATAATGCCGTAGCGACGACTACCGATGGCCTAGTTTGTTTAAATTTGGGTGCGCGCTTGTTGTTTTTAGTCATAGTTTTTCCTTGATTCATATATTTGTCTATGTCTCCAACTAACGACGTATCGGTGTGATATGAGCTATAAAGTGATACTAGTTTTGACTTTAGATTTATATCGATGTTTACACTCCAAAACTTAGTGGACTAAACCAGGAGTATCAAATTGGTACACAACAATAACACGTTTTATCTAAGCTTTGGCTAAGGGATTCCCTTATGCACACTAGTTAAACCCCTTAAATATATAAAGTTTTTTATACTACTTTAAAGATGAACTAAACTTTGCTGTGTATCGTAAGTTCAAACTTATTTATAGTTAAATAGTCCCCAAATACAGGAAGAAAAAGTGAAAAAGTACCTATTATCCATTGCATTTTTGTTAACGGCTTGCACTGGCGTGCCAGATAAGGTGACGCCTGTAAACAACTTCGACCTTAATAGATATTTGGGTACTTGGTACGAAGTAGCAAGACTCGACCATTCCTTCGAACGTGGACTCAGTCAAATTACAGCAACCTACTCACTCAAGGACGATGGTGGTGTACGTGTCCTCAACAAAGGGTATGACGTTGAAGAAAAAGAATGGCGCGAAGCCGAAGGCAAAGCGTATTTTGTCGATGCTTCAGATGTAGGCCACTTAAAAGTATCGTTTTTTGGGCCATTTTATGGCTCATACGTAGTATTTGAATTAGACCAAGAGGAGTATCAATATGCTTTTGTGTCTGGCCCAGATACCAGCTATTTGTGGTTTTTATCTCGTACGCCAGAGGTATCTCCCGAGCTCATGAACAAATTTAAAACACTTGCCAAAGAAAAAGGATTCGATACTTCAAAGCTTATATTCGTCGAACATTAATATTTAAACAGTAACCATTACTGAATCTGGTATCTCAGCTTCATTGGATCATGAGACGAGCGTTTTATGCTCAGGTACCAAGCGGCACTCAACAAAACAAACGTAAGGCCTCGATGCCAGTTTGCCTGAATAGTGTCGACCGATGGCAGCGTCAAAAACTCAATTAAAAAAGTGTCTGTATAAACAATTAGCCATACAACAAAGTTATTCAACGCATGACAGGCAACCGTTACCCACAGTGACCCCGTGTGCAAGTACATCAGACACATGGCGACCGCAAAGAAAAAGGCTCCAAGGGGATCAACGTGCAAAATACCAAATAGCGCGGACGATAACAAAATGGCTTTGGTTCTGGAATATTTTGTCATCCAACGTCTGAGTAGCAAGCCCCGAAACAGTAGCTCTTCAAACAGCGGTGCAGTAATCACAAGAACGATAAACATAACAACACTCGCTAAAACAGATACTTCACCACTCTCAAATGAGGGGAATATGTCAACCGTGAGTGACAGAATAGATTGTACGAAGTCAGGCACCACATAGCTGATTGGAAGCCACAAAACATAATAGGCTGCGTAAGACAAACACATTAAAAATAACGTCCAATTGAACATCAACTTGACAGGAAGTGGCTTAGTTGGGACGTTTAAAAAATAGGAATATGAGATGTTGGAGTTATGAAACAAAAATGCCAATGCCACAATATAAGCCAAGTCACCCAACACCATCTCAAACGCAAAGCTATATTCAGCATTAAATAGTTTAGAGATGACGATTTCATGAAATACGCCAAAACAAACACCAACCAAAAAAAGAATAACAATGACTTTTCTGGCAGTAGGAAATACAACGGTGCTACTGGAGAGATTCTCAAGTGGTTTATCTAATTTATCTCGCATTGTATCTTGCGAGTTAACTTGAGGGGAAGATACCGGGTCCATTCACATTGTCCTTTGCTATTAGTTCATTATCCTTACTCTTTGAGTTTACACATTCATCGTTCATTTTGGTACACTTTACATAATTCAACTTACCTCACTTTGAAACAAAATGTATCTGCCCAAACACGCTCGCGTTGTGACCATAGGTGATGGCGATTTGAGCTTTTCCCGTGCCCTTCTCGCTCACATTCCTGCCGAACAATTATTGGCGACGACCTATGATGATGAGCATGTACTGAGAGATAAGTACGCGATTAATGCGTTAGACGATTTGAAAAAAGCGGGCGTGGCGACTTTGCATGGCATAGATATAACAAGTGGCAACTCTTTAGCCGAGTTACAGGCATTTGAAGCAGACATCGTCATTTTTAATCACCCCTTGGTGCCTACTCAAAAGAGCTATTCACAATATCAAAAAGAACGCGATAAAAGCGCAAATTTAATGAATCGAAATTTGCTATATCACTTTCTAAAGCACAGCTTCGAAACCATATTAAGCATATCGGGCCTGCGCTTGTGTTACATCACCACAAAATCCGTCAAGCCATACAGTCACTGGCACATAGAAACCAGCCTTTGCCACCAGCAACCCTTTCGTTATTTAGGCCAAGAGCCTTTTGAGGTTTCACTGTTCAAAAACTATCTCGTTCGTAACGTCGATCGTGACAAATGCGTCAAACACGAAGCCAGTGACATTTATGTCTACTCTGACCAAGCGGACCACTCAATCCAGCCTCGGTTAACTAAATTTAAATACACTGCGGATAATCACTGTCCTTTGTGCAGAAAAGGGCCGTTTGAAAACGAGAGCGACTGGGCACTGCATTGCAATACCCGAATTCACAAAGCTCAACAGCAATACAGTGACGCGTGGTTTCGTCACTTAAGCTCTTTGTAACCCTGTTCGGAGCCGTGTATTACTGAGCGACGTTCTTTTGTGCTTTAGCAACAGCTTCAGCAATACGCTGCTCATGGTTCGCTCGCCATTGCTCTAGAGTCATTTGTTGTTCTTTTTGGGCTTTTTGATTGGCCTTATCAAATATTTGCTCGGCTTGAGCAGACGGCAATACAGCAATACCCTCAACATCCGCGACGATAATATCGCCTGGAGCAACCTTTACACCACCGCATTGAATCGGTTGGTTAAGAGGTAACAAGTGGTTTTTCCCCCCAGGGACCGGAAACACACCTTTGGCAAAAACCGCAAAGCCCATTTCTCTGACTTCTTCTACGTCCCTTATTACTCCATTAACCACAAAACCTTTTATTCCGCGTTGTTGGGCTACCGCACAAACATTTCCACCGGCGACGGCAAAGTCACAGTTAACACCATCAACCACTATAATCGAGCCTGGCGGTGCTTGATAAATAGCAACATGCATCATTAAATGATCGCCCGGCGTCAACTGAACTGTAAACGCAGGCCCGCTCACTCTTGGTGTAGGTGACAACAAAGGTTGAATAGAATGGTCGATAAACTGACAACGTGGCATCACGTTGGCGTAATCCGTTGGTGACAGCGAATCAAAAGGAATGTCGTTTAATGCGTTCATAAGTGTCCTTGTAGTTAATTGACCAATAGCCTTTTTAAACTAACACAAAAAAGCTGTTTATCTACCGAGACTTAACTAGGTTTTGTTCGGGCAAGACTATGCCCCTTCTCTACTCAAACACACATTAACGTGATTTAATGATGTTTCCAACTCAGTAAGCAATGACGCAAAATAAACCTATGACCACTCAGCAACAACAATTAGTCACAACACTCAAAGCAGTGCTCAAGCCACACCAATTGAAATTACAGGCGGCTGACACCCAGCACTTTCGGACTGGTTGGCGCTCAGGCCAAGGTGATGCTTTTGCCGTGGTGTTTCCTGATACGTTATTGCAATTTTGGCGAGTATTAGAAGTTTGCGTTGATGCTGACGTTATTATGATCATTCAAGGCGCTAATACTGGTTTAACAGAAGGCTCAACACCAAGTGGTACAGATTACGATCGTGATATCGTCATCATCAATACGCTCGCCATGAACCAGTTAATCATGTTGCCCAAGCAAGCAAAGCAACACCAGATCATAAGTTTTCCTGGTGCGACATTACATACATTAGAACAAACCTTAAAGCCCCTTGGCCGTACGCCTCATTCTGTTATTGGCTCTTCGTGCCTAGGTGCGTCAATTATTGGTGGGGTCGCTAACAACTCAGGTGGCGCACTGGTTAAACGAGGGCCAGCCTATACCGAATATGCTCTATTTGCTCGCGTAGATGAACAAGGTCAACTTGAGTTAGTTAATCACCTTGGTATTGATCTAGGCACTACGCCAGAACAAATCCTGACCAATTTGCAGAATTATGCCGACCTCGAAGCACCAAATGCTCAGGCTCAGAATCTAAGAGTCACCAATAATACAAATAAAGCCAGTGCGTCCGACTATATTGACATTCTTCGTGATGTTAACGCTGACACCCCTACTAGGTTTAATGCAGATCCAAGTCGTTTATATGAAGCGAGTGGCTGTGCTGGAAAAGTTGCCGTGTTTGCGGTTCGGCTCGATACCTTTGAGCAGCCAAAACAAGAACAAACATTTTACATAGGGACCAACGCCCCTAATACGCTTACACAACTTCGCCGTCACATATTAACGAAATTTAAAAACCTGCCAGAGGTTGGCGAATACTTTCATCGAGATATGTTTGATGTTGCTAACCAATTTGGCAAAGATACCTTTTTAAGTGTGTCAAAACTTGGCACCGACAGACTGCCCAAACTATTTGAACTAAAAACCAAACTAGACCGCTGGGCTAATCGAATGCCATTACTGCCAAATAACTTGAGTGACAAAATCATGCAGTCATTCAGTCGGTTTTTTCCTCAGCACCTCCCCTCGCGCCTGTTAAGTTTTCATCAGCAATTCGACCATCACCTCATTTTGAAAATGAGTGACGACGGAATAGAAGAAGCCAAGTCGTTTCTTACCGAGTTTTTTGCCGACAACTCAGGTGCTTACTTCGTTTGTGATAAAGTCGAAACTGATAGTGCGTATTTACATCGCTTTGTCGCTGCAGGTGCAGCGATGCGATATCAAGCCATCAATGAACACAAGGTCGGTGAGGTCCTTGCGTTAGATATTGCCCTCAAACGAAATGACACCGATTGGTTTGAAACCCTGCCCATACACATCGCAGATAAGATAGACAAAGCTTTGTATTATGGGCACTTCTTTTGTTATGTGTTTCATCAAGACTACATTCTTAAAAAAGGCGTTAATGCAGAGCAAGTCAAAAAAGACCTACTGGCATTTTTAGATACTCGTGGTGCCAAATATCCAGCAGAGCACAACGTGGGGCATTTATATGATGCAGAACAACAGCTTAAAGCGTTTTATCAAAACCTCGACCCAACCAATCGCTTTAATCCAGGCATAGGGAATACCAGTAAACACAGACGCCAATGTGGGTGTTAACGCCTGTGCAATAATCGAAGATTGATAAGTGTTTACTCGTGATATTTACGTATCACGGCAACTTTGCCATCTTCAAGCTCTAGTACTTCCATCATGACTTGGCTGTATTCAATCGGTTGATTGTTTTGTGGATGAATGCCTTTAGCGTAGTTTTTGTAGCGGATAGCAACCGCTGAGTCATTGAAAGTAAACACATCGAGGAGCTCGGCCTCATACTTATCATGTGCTCCCAAATAAAAAGTCATGCCTTTACGCATATCGGCCTTACCACTAGGTAAGCGCGAATCATCTTTGACCCAAGGTAAATGCGAGTGACCTACATCGTCAGTCAAAAGTGACAAATAGGATTCAAGTGCCGCACTGTCTGCGTTAGGCATTTGCGTCGCAGTCATCCTATCAAAGTAAAGCTGCGCAAAGCCTTTTAGATCAGGTTTGGATTGGTTTGCTAGAGTATCGTTGGAAAATACCGAAACCGTGAAAGTGGTCAATACCACCAAAAGTGTTGCCAAGTTAAATCGTTGCATCGACTTCCCTTTCTGATTAAATATCATTCAGTAAACTGTAACTTGCTAAGAATATAAAGCCAATATTATTGGTTACAATTGTTTTTTGACAAATCATTACCACCGAGTATTGTTAAGTATAGGCATACATAAAAGTATGCCTATATTTTAAAAGTCAGTGCAGTAATTAGTTTCAAATATCAACCAGTGCTTTAACAAAGTAATCAGTTGATTTAAAGCAGTGAACTAACAAATCAGTGTTAAGACGGACACACTACTGAAAGTTCTTTGGAGATTGATAATTATGGATTCAATATATAAACATTTAATAACTGCGTCGATTTTTCTGTTTACCGCTAGCGCACTCAGTGTGCAGGATACAGATAATAGCAACCTTGCTAGAATTAATAACTTTGAAGTCCATGAAGGACAAGAGTACCTTCAAGTGTTTTTAGCGTGCCATAGAAAAAGGCCAGCGACCGAAAAAGATGTTTACCAGCTTGCTAAATACTATCCACCAGGACAGCACAAGATCGTCTTAAAAGCGACTCGTTCTATTGACCAAATAGGTGTCGAACAAGAAGCATACTTGACTAGTAGCGTTGACTTTAAACAGGGACATGAATATGACCTCAAAGGCGTATTCGACAAAAACAACGTCGACATTCAGCTTGTAGACAAAAAGACAGGTACAGTTGAAAAGCTACAAACCGTTGAGTTGAAACCACACCACAAGATACCTTCTAACCAAACATTTAAGTTGTGTCGCGAAAGCACTGTGTAGCCCACTAATTAATAATGCCCTGTAATAAAACCAGCTACGGCTGGTTTTTTTATGAAAAAACAAATCGTATCGAGGTAGAATTAACACAATCAACATGTTAAAAACCCTCATATTTTACCCCCACGGGTCAAAAACCAGAATGTTACAGGCTTATCACTGATCCCTCTTTATGGATATGCGTGGCAAAAACCGAATATGAACAGCTATGGGAAATTGAGCACCAAGTTAACTAACCCGGTTAGATGTGTTACTTTTTATTTCCCTTTATTAAGTGCTTACACTTTGGAAATCACGGATCGATGAACAGCTAGTTAATAAAATTAGTCAAATTTGGAAAACAGCAAAAATAAACTCGCCCCTCAATCAAAAGAGCGCAGTGTGCATATCGACCATAGATTCATTGGGTTTTCCTCAAGCTCGATTTGTCGACCTCAAAGAAATCGGTCCGACAGGCTTTACCTTTTGCACATCATACAACTCAGACAAAGGTAAACACTTGTTGAAAAACCCCAACGTTTCCTTAGTCGCTTGGTGGGACCACATTGGCTACCAAATTCGAGTTGTAGGTACAGCAGCTCCAATCTCAACAAAGGTTGCGGATAAATACTGGCTCACTCGCTCTAAAGAAGCACAAGTCGCTACCAACTGTTTTAAACAAAGCGAAACCTGGAGTTCACAAGCCTCTATGGAGAGTCATTTCTCAAAGGCACTTACAGAATCCGAAAAATCCATCTCGCGACCAAACTCTTGGGGCGGCTTCACTATCGAACCTCACTCAATAGAAATACTTAAATTTAAACCCAATCGCGTGCATGCCAGAGAAAAATACTTTCTTGAGCACCAATCTTGGAAAATGCAGTTGTTACAGCCTTAATCAAAAGACCACTCATTGAAAATGTGCTTTATATCTAAATCGAGCGATTAGCGAAGGCTCATTGAGAGAGTATTGGGAGTCAGTTTTAGACAAGGAACGGACCTTGAGGCGTTGTTCGGGCGACTGCCGCTTTGTGCCAATAGCTGCCGGTCAGTATTGACTGGAAATTAATCGACAAAACTCACAAAGCTGACGCTCAAATCTTTTTCCCCTGAAATACTGGTCACTATTTCAGGTATATCAATTAGTGTGTTTAGAGGTACTAGGAAGCAAAAATTGAAATGGTTGCATTTTCTATATTCTTCCTGGTGGCATTTTTATTCTATGCGCACTGGTTAGTTCAACATGGGGCGCATTAAATGAGATTGCTCGAATGCATTTTAAAAAGGAGTTTCAACCGAAATTATGTGGGTTTACGCAAGGAACAAGGAAAGTTTAACAAATTTGTTAGGTAGAGATGATGATAGCGATAAGTGATTTAGAGTACATTAAAAAAGGCCGTCATTCATAGTGACGGCCTTTCGATTAATTAGATTGTGACTAATCTAGCTTATTGCGCCTTTCTGCGCCTTACCATTAAGCCTGCTACACCAAGGGCAAGTATAGCGAACATTGGAGGTTCTGATACGGCCACACTATTGTATTGAACTATAGCAACACCGTTAGCACCAGAGCCTCCTACTTGATAAACTCCGTTATAACCACCGGAGCCTCCTCCTGCACCATAACCGAAGCCCCCTTCTCCAGCTGCAAAGCTTTGACTATTCCCTTGACCGCCGAGTAAACCAATACCATCAATTAGGATACCGCCGCCACCGCCGCCACCGGAATGACTCCCGGCCGACGCTGCTCCGCCAGAACCTGCTGTAACTGTTGCCTCAGTGATAAGAGTTAATAGGGAATTCCAGATTTCAGTTCCTTGACCTAATCCACCCAAATAACTTCTGCCATCTACACCGTCAGAACCACCTGTTCCACCAGCGCCACCGAAACCCATATTACCGGCACCTCCGCCTCCCGAGCCACCTGCACCTCCTCTCGTAAAGAAAGAGGATAAAGCAATACCACCGTCGGCAGTCAACAGGTCGCCAAACATAGTTGCTGTTCCTGAATCACCATAACAAGAATTGCCAGCACATGCCGCAGCTTGTCCACCTTGTCCAATAGTAACATTGAAAATATCGCCTTCAGAGACACTAAAAACACCTCCGGCGAGATAGCCACTGCCGCCTCCGCCCCAATGCGAACCAGCGCCTGCTCCGCCGCCTCCAATCGCTAATACGGATATGCTACTTACGTCTTCCGGAACAACAAATTCAGATGATGAATCAATTACAATTAATGCTGCATTAGCTACACCGCTTGCTAAAAAGCACGCTGTAACACATAGCTTTTTGGTTAGTTGTTTAAACACTCTCATTTCCCCTTTAAAAATCAATTAAATGCTTTCGAAACGCAGAACTCTAAGGCACTAAGATTAGTGCTTAATTTGGGTCACCACGTAATAGAAACATCAAGGCTGTCGTTTCAGCACAAACAACACCAGCGTGCAAATATAACACCAAGGTATTAACTCACTGTTTTTTTAGACATTTAAAGTCGTAAAGTTCGAAACCTCTCTGATAGGTGTAAAAAATTCCGACACATGCCAAATAATAAGAAAAGTGAATGTGTTTACTTCTAGGCCTTTTATTTGGGCAAATGTTATTTTATTTATCCTCAGAACAAAGACTAACCAGAATCTAAATGGGACTTTAGCTTTGACAATATGGGTAAACGAATCCACCAGTTCTGCTGAGGTTAATGAGGTGATATGTGTTGCTATGATCATGTAAGGTAGACACATGTGTATGATGAAGCATGGTTTACAGAGACAAAACTTATCCAGGGTCACATTGGTGATGTTAGGCAGTTTCTACAAATCTCAAGCAACCAGTAAAGGGTTTTGTGAATGATTGTCAAGTAATCACCTGCCCCATGCAAGTAAAAGCCATCATCTGGAATTATAATCGCAAAAACTTTCAAACATTTATTTTCGCAACGCAGAACCCAGCTAGTATTTCTTCAAGTTTCGGGATTGGTGCAGACCTCTTCAGTAAATGTTCCAACTTTTCATCTATCCTCCGAGTCAAAATTAATTTACTGAGGAAGCCCCATCATTCCTCCTTGTAACAACGAGTAGATTCGTAAGAGATTAAATTGGAATAAGATTTGAGAGCATTATCTAAGGTCTGCTGATGGCTGAGTTAGACTCTTATCAGAATAGTAAATGAGTGTCCGGAAATCGCTCTTTGCAGATGTAGGACACACTTTAGCTGAGAGGCAGCGTCAGCCATATTCTCTTGTTATGTCGAAACTACTCCATGCGAGATGCTAACTTTTTATAAATAGCATTTTTATCACGCTTTCCTACAGCTAATACGTATACTACGACTTCATTATCGAGGACTTCATAAGCTAATCGATAACCTGCTGTACGTAGTTTGATCTTATAGACTGATTCATATCCTCTTAGTTTGTCTGACGGTACATGAGGGTTTTCTAATCTTTCAGCAAGTTTATTTTTAAATTGCTTTTTAAGTGGCTCAGCTAATTTATCCCATTCTTTTTTAGCTAATGGAAGAAACTTTAACTTATAAGTCATCTAAGTTAACTTCAATTGCGTTTGATAGATCAGAGCGACGCTTTTCTACCACTTTTGCTAACTCGTAATCATCGACAACACTCATTAACCACTCATAAGTTTCTGCAGGAACCAGATATGCAGCAGGTTTATTGTGATTTAATATTGCAATTGCAGCTCCATCCGCCTCATTCAGTAAAGCAGTAGGGTTCTTTTTTAGTTCAGAAATACTTGCTGAACAGTCAGCTAAAACTTGCCTCATAATTATCACCAATTAAGTATTAAATTTAGTGCTTATTTTAGACCTGATTTAGCTATTAAGCTAGAATTTAATTATCGCGATATAACGGCGCGAAAGAAGTGAGCGTCCGAGGCCACGTACTTTGTGGCCGATTTTGAGCGCCTTGTTAGCATTCTGCCTACCATAGGTACATACTTGACTTCATATTGAGAATCTTCAGCTCGAACGATTCTGCACATGCGCCGCCTGCTAAGCCGTAGCAGACATGCAAAGGCAATAGGTGCTCTTCTCGAGGGTGGCAAAACCGAGCACCCGGCGCTTTTACCCATTCACACAGTCTTTGTTTTCTTTCTTCTTCCGAGATATTTGTGTTTGAACAAGTATCCAATAACCAAGACTCAAATGCTTCATTCAAATCTTTTGACTCCGTAGTTTCTGGAGCAAAAAAGGCCTTCATATTGTGAAAAGAAAATCCTGACCCTATCAAAAGTAAATCTTCATAGTCTAAGCCCTGTAGCGCCTGACCAATACTAATATGCTCGGCAGGACTTAAGTTATTAAGAAGCGACAACTGAATACAAGGAATATCAGCATCTGGGTACATTATTTTTAGCGGTATGAACAAACCGTGATCAAAGCCCCTTTGTTTATCGAGATTGCAAGCAATGCCAACACGCTCTAGCTTTTCGTGTATTTTATTTGCAAGCAGTGCCTCGCCCTTGCATGGATAGGTAATACTGTAAGATTCTTCTGGAAATCCATAATAATCATATATAAGCGATGGGCTCTCGCCAGCAGTAATTGTTGGCAATTTCTCTTCCCAATGTGCACTCACAACCACAATGGCCGATGGTTTACGTAATAAAGATGTTATGCTTTTTAAGCAATCAACCATTTCTGTATGCCCAGCATCGCCCAAAAGAGGCATTGGCCCGCCGCCATGCGACAAGAACAATATTTGAGGTTTCGAGCTCATATTGACTCCCTTATTTGGTAAATGCTAACGCCCGCATAAAATGCGGATAATGCTTGGCTAAAATTAGCGAAGAATGAGCGTCAGCCAAGCGTTTGACGTCATTTTTGATGCGTTTGTTATAAATCGATTACTCCAAGCCAACTTTTATTAGTTTTCCATTTTTGAATATTACTCTAAGTCCATGCTCAACATCGAAGGTACATTCAAATTCTATATGTGTTTCACCGCCTTCCTCTTCAGGAAATATAAACACGCCTGGATCAATTACATGATTCCAAACTTGTTCTGGGTCATGAATTTTTGGCATTAGCTCTTCAGCGTACTCCTCAAGTCCAAGGTGATAATCAGGTAACACTGAAATGTAATAGTTAAACACTGCTTTTTCTATTATTGGGAACAAATTTTTAATATTGTTATGTAGCCAATTAATGGACTCTTTATGAGCAGGCTCTACAACACCGGTTCCAGATAGACCTAGAGTTAATAAAACATTGTTACCAAGAACAGGGAAAATGACTTCACCTTCGAGATCATTTCCAACTTTTTCTAATTGTTCGATAATATTGTCGGCTACGTCCATAGTTACCTAGATTTATAACAGTACTTTATTATGAATTCATAGTAACACTAGTTTTCTCTGCAAAACTAGCCTATTTGTTCTCGTTAGCGTTCGTTCTCGTTCATTTCATTAAGCTAGCAAACACTTCCCATGTAGCCATTGTTTCTTGATAAGTTATGATCTTCTTACGAGCCTTTGCTATTTGGAGTCTTAGCCCTTTTTCTATCACTAAACTTAAAATACAAAATCTCTGCACCGCCCTTCGCAGCCCGTTCGCTTCGTAGAGCTACCAGATGATCTCTATGACGCTGGTTTTGCCACAATCTCTTGGTAATAGCGGCAAGCTAAATAGCAGAATTAAAGTTAATAAATGCCCCACTAAATAATATAGCTGAGATGATTATTAGGCGAAAAGCCTGCCAGTAACCTATTTTAGGTAACTTAAATATGTCTGGGATTGTCATATTCCAAAGCCATGAAAGCAAAGCTGGCAGCAGAAAAAACCATAAAACGAAAAGTACTAATATTGTTAAACCCAATTCCATTCCTCCATGAGATTTATTTAGGTTGTAAACACTCCACTAAGAAGCGAGTTTAGGCTTGCTAAAGTTGGTAGTGAAGGAGCACTAGCAAGTTGTGACGAGCTCTTCTTTAACGTACTTTAATACGTATATCACTGTTTGTTATCAGTTTTATTTTTCTTAACCTTCGGTTTCGGTCGCCATATAATCGGCTTGGTTACAAAAGTTGGTTTACGCCATTTGAGAGCAGAAATACATAACTCGTTTCGGAACTACGCCAATTTAACCCATTTATGCCCAAGCGTTCATATTACATAAATGACCACAACAAAAGCGCTTGTAGTGTATTTATGCTCACTCCACCAAATTAAACGACGCTTGAAGTGATACTGTGACATCTCTGAGTACATCTTTCATATCAAAATACACAGTCCATTTACCAAATACATCGCCTTCCTCTCCGATAAATTTAATTACAGTCGAAGTCAAAAAGATTGATTTTGGGTCCATATCCAGTTTGCCAACTGCACAAGGAATGTCTTGTTCATTAATTGAGAGCGTTCCTTCTGGGTCCTCTACTCTGATATCACAGCGAATTTCGAAATTCCCTCCGTTGTCTAATTTGGGGTTCGCAAAAAATGGTAAGACCGTTAATTCTTCTCCAATTTTTACATCACTTGCTTGAGAGAAAAACGGAGTGTGCTCTCTCGGGGTCTGCCATTTTTCTTCCCAGTCTTTGTCGGGAGTGATCAATAGCCATCCGCCTAAACCACCTTTTGCTTTTTGATTAGCCTGTTCTGGTGCTTTTTTACCATCAGCGGTAAACCATTGAAAATCATCATCACCAATTGCAGAGGTGGATAAGAGAAGGAATAAAATACTAAGTATTAACTTCATAGCGAACTGTCCTTTTTCGGGTGTATTAAGCTAACGTACTCCATTTAGCTTTAGTAACTAGCGTAAAATTATATATCTTTAACCTTTGTAACTTTGGGGCAAGGCGAGTTATTTTTTCGGTTATCACACACAAATACACTCTCAAATTTAGCTTTCCATTCATCGACTTGAGCTGCAGTAAAATCACCCTGCCAAGTTTTTTGAATATGATAAAAGCTGTCCTTTCCAGCAAACATTAGATGTAAGATTTTTGCACGAAATGCTTCGCCGTTGGTACATAGAGTTTCCCAATACTCCACCGGGTATGCCGAAGGCTTGGTAAATTCTAGGGTGTGACTTTCGAACGACTGACATTGGTCGTAGCCTGGTTTATCGACTTTTTCTCTAATTTCAGCGGTTGAAGACTTGTCGTGATAAGTAATACTCACCGCATACGAGTCGGCCATGCCTTTGCCTGGTTTTTGCCACATGCGTGAGTGAAAATTGCCAATATTTCTTTCGAATGCTTGCCAATCTGCTAATTCTGCCGCGTAAGGAGTAACTAGGTTTTCACCGTAAAATAGCTCGTTGGATTGTGGTGTGCTACCACAGCCGACTAAAAGACTGGTCGCTAAAATAGCAGTTATTAAGACTTTCATTGTTATTCCTTAACGTTTTTAAACTTGACCCTTTGCCTTTTGGATTGCCGCTTGGTGTTCGGGCTTTAAAGGCATAGATTTAAATGGGCTAATATTACTGCCACCGGTATTACCGACAGGAACCAAACCTATGGCGGTTTTTGTTGCTGCGCCAACAATGCGCAATAGCTGGCCAAGACATTCTTTAAAATCTCGTTGGGCAATGCCCCATTTCAGCATCAAAATATGTACTTTAACGTGCCACCAAGTTGATTCTTGACCGAGGACGTGGGCGTTTTCTAGGTGTTGGAAAGCAAGACTGTTATGGCCTTTACCTGCCAAATCCTTTGCTTGGGCTAACTCTATTTCAACATCACAGGCAATCGACTTAGTAAAACTCTTCATTTTTAACTCCATGTTTTAGTTAGTTAAAACTGTATTTGTATCGGGTTAGTTTGCATTGGAGCACCGGACTCGCTGCAATGAACCGCTCTTAGTTAATAACTGACTGCCAGTTTTGGAATTAATCAACAGTTCACCATTACTCAACTTCACACTGCTTCTAGGTGCACCTAATAAGCCAAAAAGCTCAGTTAGTTTTGGTTTTCCATCTTTAAAAGTGACAAGCCACAATGTCCCTTTATCACTTTGCATATGACTTAGACCCTCTGTGATGACATAACCAAATTCAAATTGATAAATATCTTCCAGGTTCATATCTGCAATAAGCTCGACATCGCCACTGTTACTGATAAATACTAGCTCTCCACCAAATTCACCACGAGACTCCCCGGCAAGAAACCCAAACGGTGTCTCATATGCAACCTGAGCAGGAACATGATGAGTGGTCAAGTGATCTGGCCTACCAAAATATTTATCCCGGTAGTACTGCATAGTGTAAACTACGGGAGCTCCTATCTCCTTCGCCATTATCTCATTTTTGCTGAACTTCAGAGGCCGTTCGTCAATCGCAAATTGACTGGCAAACTCGGCAAGTTGTTCGTGATTGGCCGCCTCATATTCAACACGAACTCTAACCGTGTCATTAAAGTAGTATTTATTTGGCTCTAACTGACGTGCCAGCGCTGGCTCAAACGGAGGACAGTTTATGGTCTTAGCCGGAGCAGATTCTGGCAGTTCCTGTGCGCAGACTGGTGTAGCAATTATAAGAAATAACGAGAAAAGCGAGCGATTCAAATTAGTTGTCCTTTGAGTTCTTTCTAAACGCAGCAAGTTCTTTCAAAAGCCAATCTTTGCTTTTGACTGGCTTAGCACCTGCACAGTGAATTTTATAGTGTTTTCCAGACATCGTGCTTTTCGTTGCAGAGTATTTGATAAAGTCTTCCGTGGACTCGATGTCGTCTTCGTAATACTTATATTTTTTGGTGATGTGTTTGGCCGCTTCTGGGCCTTGATGAAAGGTGCCATTTCTCTCATATTGACACTCTGTGTTTTTGACATAATTGAGAAGGTGATTTATTTCACTTTGCATTTTGGCAAAAGCAAAAGTCGGAACCACTGACAACAACACAATTAAAACTAAACCAAACCTTACCATTTAAACATCCCTATCCCGTGCATTGAACTAAACCTAACAAAAAGCCCCACCAATTGGTAGGGCTTGATTTTAAGCTCTTGCGCTAGTTAGCCGTAATTAACGGTTCTTAACGTTCAACTTCTGCGTTGTGATAAACTTCTTGTACGTCTTCACAGTCGTTTAACATGTCGATAAACTTGTCAAACACGGCCACATCATCACCCGTTACAGGTGTCGTTGTTTGTGGTTCCCATGAAATTGACTGAACATCAAAATCGATACCTTCGTATGCTTCTTCTAGAGCAACTTTAACGTTATTGTACTCAGTGTAAGGCGCAATTACCGTGATCTTGCCATCTTCTTGCTCAACGTCTGTAACGTCTACATCTGCCATCATAAGCGCTTCAAGAACTGAATCTTCGTCGTCGCCGTCAAATACAAAAATAGCAACATGGTCAAACATGTGAGCAGCTGAACCTTGTGCTCCTAACTTTGAATTTGTTTTAGTGAAGCAGTTTTTAACTTCCATGATGGTACGGTTGTTGTTGTCTGTTAAACAGTCAACGATGACCATGCAGCCGCCAGGACCAAAACCTTCGTAACGAGCCGGAGAATAATCTTCACCTGCACCACCCTCAGCTTTGTCGATGGCATTTTTGATTACATGCGCAGGCACCTGATCTTTTTTGGCACGCTCGATGATGTTTTTAAGGGCAATATTTGTATCTGGGTCACCGCCGCCATTTTTAGCAACGACATAAATTTCTTTTCCGTACTTTGAGTATACTTTAGTCTTCATGTTGGCCGTTTTAGCCATAGACTCTTTACGGTTTTGGTAAGCTCTTCCCATCTTAATCTCTTTTTGTTTTCTCGATGAATTTAGGCGTTTAGATAAAGCGCGATTATACACTAGGTTTTATCGGCTTTCACAACTGGTTGCGTAAAGTAATCTATTTTTGTTCAAATTTGAATCTGAACCCTCTATTAATTCTTTTTAAATACCCAAAACACGTCTTTAAACACGAATATTTTGTTTCGAAAGTACGGTTCTCCTGCTATAACAACACTATGTTATTGCTCTAAAAAACACTTTGATAAAGAGAGTTATATGATTCAATGTTTATTAGTCAACAAGGATAAGTCGACGACCATCGGCGATATTTCTTTACTAGAACAATGGCGTCAAGATCCCAATACCTATCTTTGGCTAGACATTGGCGAACACGACCCACAAGAAGAACGCGCCCTCCTTGCCGAACTTGGATGTCACGCCTTAGCGATCACGGATGCACAGCGCGAACGTCACCCCCCAAAAATTGAGCTTTTTTCAAATTACCTCTATTTGTTGTACCGAGGAATTTATAAAGCATCACCGGGAATGATTTTTGAGCATTTACAAATCAGTTTATTTATTGGCGATCGAATCCTTATCTCTCGTCACGACAAGGCATCTACCGCCATTACTAGTATGTTTAATGAAAACAGTGGTAGATACTTAAAACGAAGTCCAGCTCATTTAGCAATGCGCTTGTTCCATACGAGTTGTGGTTTGTATTTAAAAGAGCTCATCGACTTTGAAGCAGAACTAGAATCTATCGAAGATCAATTTCAAAATCATGGCAATGACAAATTAATGCGCCAAATCACCCAGTATCGCTCTCGTCTGATTAAGCTTCGCCGCACGTTTAACTATCACGTTAACATTGGTAAAGCACTAGAGGCTTACATTGACGATGAAGACACAAACATTGTAAATGAAAAAGAGGTCCACACTATCAATGATCTCAACGAGCGACTTGATAGGTTGTTGAGTTTAAGTCAGATGTACTATGACATCTGTGGTGACCTTGTTGACGGTTATTTATCGGTAACTAGTCATCAATTGAATGCGACGATGCGAGTACTGACGGTTATTACTGCGATATTTGTTCCGCTGAGTTTTTTAGCCGGATTGTATGGTATGAATTTCGATTATATTCCAGAGCTCAAAGCTGAAAATGGTTATTTCATTTTACTTGGAGTGATGTTTGTTATCGCTTTTGGTCTAATGGCGTTGTTTAAAAAGAAAAACTGGTTGTAGAGGAAACAAATGTTAAATACCCAGTGGTTGGATACTCAGCTTTTAAAGATTGGTGAATTTACCCTAAATATCGGACAAGTCCTGTCATTTTTTATTGTACTAATAGTAACGGCGATCGTATCCCGCTTATTGCAAGCTGGTTTTAATAAACTAGCAAAACAAGGCGGTAACTCCAACTCGCACCAACTGTATATAATCAGTCGGATCATACATTACCTGGTGGTATTTATTGGCTTTATCATAGCCTTGACTATGTTGGGCTTTAAAGTCACCGAATTGGCAATTATGGCCAGTGCCTTAGGTATCGGTATTGGTTTGGGTCTTCAAGGCATGGTAAACAACTTTGTTTCAGGCCTAATGATCATGTTTGAGCGCAGCTTGAAAGTAGGCGATTTTATTGAGCTTTCAAATGGTGTTGTTGGCGAAGTAATTGAAATTAACATGCGAGCAACGCTAATTCGTACCAACGACAATGTCGATATTTTGATCCCAAATGCCGATTTGGTATCTGGCATGGTGACGAACTGGACACTACAAGACAATGTAAGGCGATTTAGAATTCCTTTTGGGGTCAAGTATGGCAGTGATAAAGAACTCGTCAAAAAAGCGGCTCTAGAGGCTGCCAGTAATGTTCCATACACGTTAGATTCACTTGGTCGCGCACCAACCGTATGGATGACTAGTTTTGGTGACAGTGCTATTAATTTTACTTTGGGTGTTTGGGTTACGGCAGAACAGGTAAAACGCCCAACTGCGTTAGTTTCGGATTACCTTTGGGCGATTGATGACGCGCTAGCTAAATACGACATCGAAATTCCATTTCCGCAACGAGACTTACATATTAAGTCAAATCACACTGTCTTTAAGGTTGAATCTGAGTCGTCTGCTACAAGCAGTAAGCTCAAGGACGCAGAATAAGCACAGCAATCAGTGCTTCACTCTACTTTGATATTTAATAATAGCGTTTGGGTTATTTAACCAGCTCAAACGCTATTACGTACAAATCAGGTGTTTCTGGATAAATATCACTAATCACCTGTTTTAACTCTTCGAGTGTCATATTTTCTTGTTGGGCGTGTACGTCGGTTAACTCAGAAAAGCTGATCGGCGTAACAGAAACAATTCTTAACTGACAAAACCACCGCCCGTCTTCATAAGTCGAAACATCGACGATTGAATGAGGCACAAAGTCTTTTTCACTGGCGTCGCGAATAGTAATCGTCTTTTTTTGAGACAAGATATCCATCTCAAAACGTTGATAAAAGGTAATACTGTTCATATGAGGTCACAATCAAAGGTTTGTTGTAAATGGATCAGTAAACGAGCTAATAACTCTATTGGAAACAAATTACGTAGGAAAATATTTTTGAGGGAGAATTTGGAGCGAGTAACGAGGTTCGAACTCGTGACCTCAACCTTGGCAAGGTTGCGCTCTACCAGCTGAGCTATACTCGCGTCACGTTTGCTTTCTGAAAGAACAAAAAGACTTTTAAATGGTGCCCGGGGCCGGACTTGAACCGGCACGCTCTGTGAGCGAGGGATTTTAAATCCCTTGTGTCTACCAATTCCACCACCCGGGCATCGGGTAATTATTTTTATAGTAAAGACTGGCACTCTACTTAAAATTTGGAGCGAGTAACGAGGTTCGAACTCGTGACCTCAACCTTGGCAAGGTTGCGCTCTACCAGCTGAGCTATACTCGCGTCACATTTGCCTACTCAAAGGCACACATTGTCATTCACCATTTAAAATTTGGAGCGAGTAACGAGGTTCGAACTCGTGACCTCAACCTTGGCAAGGTTGCGCTCTACCAGCTGAGCTATACTCGCATACCTAAACGGCTTGCACCTTTTAAATGGTGCCCGGGGCCGGACTTGAACCGGCACGCTCTGTGAGCGAGGGATTTTAAATCCCTTGTGTCTACCAATTCCACCACCCGGGCGACACTCTGGTTTAGAAGTCATGGAGGCGGGTCCCGGAGTCGAACCGAGGTCCACGGATTTGCAATCCGCTGCATAGCCACTCTGCCAACCCGCCGACTTAGTCGACTCAATTTGTTTGGAGCGAGTAACGAGGTTCGAACTCGTGACCTCAACCTTGGCAAGGTTGCGCTCTACCAGCTGAGCTATACTCGCGCAATCTCAAACAAATCGTCATTTTGACTTCTTGCTGTCATCGCTGACAACGGAGACGCATTCTACATTCTCGATCGTCTTAGTCAACTGCTATTTTAAATAAAAATGACATTTTAGTGTCGTTTGATTGTTTTTTAGCTGACAAGCTCAAAAATCACACTTTTTTGCCAGATATATATGGCCAAGCTGCTCTGAAATAACTAATTAAAGACCAAAGTGTTAAGGCAGTAGCAATGTATAAGAATACATAAGTTGCGATGTCTAATAGTGGTCCAAGTAACCAACCGTCAAACACCCAATATTCATTTGGATGCCACAAAAGACCAATCAGCGCTAACATTTGCGCAGCGGTTTTAAATTTTCCAACCATTGAAACTGCAACATCAGCTCGATTGCCCATTTCAGCCATCCACTCACGCAATGCCGAAATCGCCAGCTCGCGCCCGACAATAATAATAGCAGGAACGGTAACCCAGACATTAGTGTAATCATCTACCACTATGATAAAGGCAACTGCCACCATTACTTTGTCAGCAACTGGATCAAAAAACGCTCCAAATGGCGTGCTTTGGTCCAACTTTCGGGCTAAATACCCATCAAGAGCATCGGTAATGGCTGCAAACCAGAAAATAAATGCAGTTGCGAAATACTTCCACTCATAAGTTTCACCAGGGAGATAATAAAACACCACCATTACAGGGATTAAAAAGATACGAAAAGACGTTAAGATATTTGGAATATTCCACATAGAAGCGTACTACATTGTTGTTTTTGAAGACCTAGGACAGATGATGCCTATTTAATCCCCGTCATGCAAGAATCCATGTATTTCTTGCGCTAATTGTTTACTAATTCCAGGCACTTTTGCCAAATCTTCGATTTTTGCCGCCAACACGCCTTGTAATCCACCAAAGTTTTTTAATAAAGCCTGGCGACGTTTGCCACCCACTCCTGGAATATCTTGCAATACCGATTGGGTTTTCGCTTTATTTCGTTTGTTTCTGTGACCCGTGATGGCAAAACGGTGGGATTCGTCGCGAATGTGTTGAATTAAATGCAGTGCCATCGAAGTTGCAGGTAAGTCAATTTCCACTGCACCTGCATTTAAGTACAAAGTCTCTAATCCTGGTTTTCTACCCTCACCTTTTGCAATACCAACTATGATAGGCGCTTTTTCAAGTGGCCAGTCGGCAAAAAACGCCTCGGCTTTGTTTAGTTGTCCTTTACCACCGTCAATAAACAAAATGTCTGGGACGTTTTGTGCATCTTTTACATTTTTGTAACGCTTGTTAAGGGCAAACTCCATTGCACCGTAATCATCGCCGCCCTTTACACCCTTAACGTTATAACGGCGATAGTCGGATTTCTGAGGACCGTCAGGGCCAAATACAACACAAGATGCTATCGGGTACTCACCAAACGTATGGCTAATATCAAAACATTCCATTCGCTCTATTTTAGGTAATTTAAGTACCTCTTTGAGTTCTTTGTATTTAGAACTTATCGCCCGACCATCTGCAAGCTTCATTGCCAAATCAATGTCGGCATTTTTTTGTGCGAGTTGATAGTACTTATACTTTTCACCGCGCTGCGGCTTTATTAATTCTACTTTGCGGTTGCGAATTTGACTGATTGCTTCGGAAAGTTCGTCTAAATCCTCTGTGAGTGTCGGAACAATGATGGTTTTTGGAATGTTTTGGCCACCGATACCGTTTAGATAAAACTGACTAATAAAAGAAGTGATGATTTCACTTGGCTCAGAGTCCGCTGGCACAGTCGGTGAATAGTTTTTGCTACCTAGAACTTTTTGGTCACGTATATACAAGACGTGCACTGTACACAAGCCTTTATCTTGAGAAAACGCCAGGACGTCAATTTCATCAATAGTACCGGAGACATTGTTTTGCTCCGTCACTTTACGTAGAGCGGTAATTTGATCGCGATAAAACGCTGCATCTTCAAAGTGAAGTTGCTCACTGGCTTTTTCCATTTTTGCGATTAATGAATCGATAACGTCTTGGCTTTTACCGGCAAGAAAAGTTTTTACCAAATCAACTTGTTCTAAATATTGTTCATCACTGACATAGCCTTCAACACAAGGTGCTGAACAGCGTTTTAATTGATGTTGTAAACAAGGACGACTACGGGCTTTATAAAAGCCATCTTCACACTGACGAACAGGAAACACCTTCTGCATAATTCGCAAACTTTGTCCGACCGCACCAGCAGAAGGAAAAGGACCAAAGTACTCTCCTTTGAAGCGTTTCTTACCTCGGTGCATAGTAAGTCTTGGGTGCTTGTGATCAGTGATTAAAATGTAAGGGAAGGATTTGTCGTCTCTCAATAAAATATTGTATTTAGGTAAATACTCTTTAATGAGGTTGTTTTCTAGGATAAGAGCTTCTGTTTCCGTCTCTGTTACCGTGACTTCGATATTGGCAATTTGTGCCACCAGCGCCTTGGTCTTTACACTCGACAGGTTTTTCTGGAAGTAACTAGATAAACGGTTTTTTAGGTTTTTTGCTTTGCCCACATAAATCACCTGGTGTTCCGCATCAAGCATACGGTACACACCAGGTTGAGTGGTGACATGTTTTAAAAAATGACTGCTATCAAACGTCGGATTAGACATGAACGGCTATTTTAACGTTTCCATATCTAACATGCCGTGTCGGATAGCTATATGAGTGAGTTCAACGTCATTTTGAACGTTCAGCTTTTTGAATATGCGATAGCGATAACTGTTTACTGTCTTAGAACTGAGACTCAACTGCTCCGCTATATCCTGTACTTTTTCACCTTTAGTGATCATTAACATGATTTGCAATTCTCGTTCGCTCAACGAGTCGAACATTTGCTCTGCGTCATTGCCTGTAAACTTACTGAGCGCAATTTGCTGAGCTATATCCGGCGCTAAATAGCGCTGACCAACATTTACCGAGCGAATAGCTTGAATTAAATCATCTGGGCCAGTTTGTTTGGTAACAAAGCCCGATGCGCCCATTTGCATTACTTTGCTAGGGAATGGATCTTCGGTATGAACCGTTAAAATGATGATCTTGACGTCGGGACAGTAGCGAACAATTTTTTTAGTTGCTTCTAAACCACCTATCCCTGGCATATTCATGTCCATTAAAACTACATCTGGCTCTTCGTTTCGACAAAATTGAAACGCTTCTTCACCAGTTGCAACTTCACCTACGACCTTCATGCCTCGGACTTCATCTATAATACGACGGATCCCTGTACGTACTAATTCATGGTCATCAACTAACAAGACATTTATCAAGACGTTGCTCCTAAGAGATAAAATTTCGCTTAAATTACCACATTACCCGCGCTTAGCAAGTCAAAACCCACTTAGCGCGTGATAATGGTTTGCGACTGTTTAAACTGCGTCCGGTTGTTGCTCTGGCGCAGCTTGATGAAACGCCGGTAATGCTCGGCAGCGCTCTGTTATCGCCTGAATAATTGGGTATTGACTCATATCGACATTAAAGCGCTCAGCGTTGTAAACCTGCGGTACCAGACAAATATCTGCCCAACTCACATTATCCCCATAACAATATGTGCCTGCTGTTACAGCTAGCTTTTTCTCGAGTGATTTAAAGCCTGTATCAATCCAATGGTGGTACCAAGCAACTTTAGCTTCATCACTTTGACCTAATGGGCCTGTTATATATTGCAAAACACGTAAGTTATTCAATGGGTGAATATCACAAGCGATGTCAAAAGCAAGCGCTTTGGCTTTAGCGTTGTCTTCTAATGTATTTGGTAACAAAGGTGTTTGTGGATATTTGGCATCTAAGTAATCCAAAATTGCCATTGATTGATTAAGAGTGAAATCACCATCAACCAATGTTGGCACCAATTCCATCGGATTTAATGACTTATAGGCTTCTGAGTGCTGTTGTCCGCCATCTTTGACCAAATGAACACTTTCATGCTCACAGTCCAATTGCTTTAGGTTTAATGCAATGCGTACTCGGTATGCGGCTGACGAACGCCAGTATCCATATAATTTCATATTACACCTTTGTGCTTTTTTTGTTGATGCCATAATCGCGTAGTTTGTTTGCAATTGCGGTATGACTTAATCCCAGCTTTTTAGCCAGCTGTCTTGAGCTTGGATAAGCAGGGTAAAGTTTGCGTAACAAGCTCGCTTCAAAACGTTTAACTGCTTGGTCTAAGCTTCCTTCAAATTCCTCATCAAGGTAACCGTACTCCGGTGAGTAATACGGCAATTCTAAATCTTCCACTTCTAATATTTCTTGATCAGAGATACTAATAGCTCGGTACAAACTGTTTTCTAATTGACGAGTATTACCCGGCCAAGGATAGCTTTGAATGTATTCGCTGCAGGTTTTTGATAATGTCGGAGCGCGCTTGCCAAGCTCTGTAGAAAACTTTTGAATAAAGTGATTAGCCAATGGAATAATATCCATGCGACGTTCGCGTAGAGGCGGAATTGTGATGCTAAGTACATTGAGACGGTAGTATAGATCTTCTCTAAACAGGCCTTCTTGTACCATACTCGCTAAGTCTTTTTGAGTCGAACAAATGACCCTGACATTCACTTTTACCTCTTGCTCTTCTGCAACTCGACGAAATGTTCCATCTTGTAAAAAGCGTAACAGTTTCGTTTGCATTTCGGCAGACATCTCTGACACTTCATCTAAAAATACGGTACCGCCGTCCGCTTGTTCAAAGATCCCTCGTTTACCTGACGTATCTTGAGTATCAAAGGCATCACCGCTAAAACCAAACAGTTCAGACTCAGCGACATTGTCTGGTAAAGACGCACAGCTAAGCGCAATAAATGGTTGGTCGCTGCGCTCACTGGCATCGTGACACGCACGAGCTATTAACTCTTTACCTGTACCAGTTTCACCTTGGAGAAGTACGGGCGCTTCTAATTGCGACATTTTTTTAGCTTCGCGTATTACCCGACGCATGCTTGTACTATTGGCTAAAATATCGTTGAAAGACTCGGAGTTATCGTCTCTAAACGCATTAATTTGTTGGCCGAGACGACTATGAGACTTGAGGTTAACTACAGCACCAGCTAACTGCACGTGACCTTCTTCGTCGGTAACGTTGATTGGCAAAATGTCTGTTACAAACTCTTCATTGTTGGCAGTTAGTTTAAGGGTTTGGCCACTCACATCTTTACTGTCGAGCCACTTACAAAAGTTAAACCCTTTCAACACACTTTGAATAGGCTGGCCTAAAATATCACCTTCACTCACACCCAAGTCGACCAATGAGGCTTGGTTGGCCGTTACGATTCGACCTTTGTTATCAATTGAGATAACGCCGTCTGGTAGGATGCGTAACAAAGTAACCAGTTCGTTATGCTCACGTTCGTACGGTAAAAAATTAGTTGTTTTTACATCAGTGATTCCATCGACACGTCGAATCGCTGCCATAACCTGTTGAAATGCCTCAAACTCAATTTGAGGAAAGGCTACATAAAGACATTGGGTGTTTTTATCAAACTCTATTCCGCGTAAATCAATGTCGTGATCTACCAAAATATTAAGTACTTCTTTCGCTAAGCCCATTCGGTCTTGGCAGGCAATTTGTAACCGCATCATTGCTCCGATGTCGAAAACTGAAAGTGTTGTTGTAAGTTTGCGATTGTAAATACTAAATTATGCCCTTGGCAACATTTATTTACAGAACAAACGACGAAGGCACCCAAAGGTGCCTTCAATAACGGAGCGGTTTTGCTGTTTCGCCTAAGCCGCTGACTTAGGTGGGAACAGCGGTGGATATAACCCAAGTGCCATGGCCTCGCGAACCATAGACATTAGATCCAACTGCGAAATTTCAAATAGTTGCTCTATGCCATCGATGACAAAATACTTTGGTTGCATGATGTCAATACGGTACGGTGTGCGAAAAGCGTCAATTACATTCATTTCTTGTCGCTCTGGTACATCTGAGCTGAATGCGTATTCAGTTTCACTTGGAGAAGACAAAATGCCACCACCGTAAATGCGTAGTTCGTCATTTTGTTTCATCAAGCCAAATTCAACCGTAAACCAGTACAAACGAGCTAGGTACACGCGCTCTTCTTTTGTAGCCGCCAAGCCTAACTTACCGTATGTATGTGTAAACTCAGCAAAGGCTGGGTTTGTCAACATGGCACAATGACCAAAGATTTCGTGAAAAATGTCTGGCTCTTGCAGATAATCAAAGTGTTCGCGGCGGCGAATAAAGGTTGCCGTTGGAAACTTTTTGTCAGCTAATAGTTTGAAGAATGACTCAAAATTAATGAGCGCAGGTACTTCTGCACATTGCCAACCTGTCGTATCGAGAAGTACTTCACTTACTTCTTTTAACTGTGGAACACGATCTTGAGGTAACTGGAGCTTTTCCAGTCCCTCAAAATACTCGTCACACGCTTTGCCTTTAATTACCTTTAATTGGCGCTCAATCAATTCGCTCCAAACTTGATTTTCATCATCCGTCCAATGAATAAAACCATTTGCGTCCGACTGCTTTGAACTATAGCTCGATTGCTTGCCCATTATTTACCCCCAGTTTCCTGCCGTACTTACCGAGTCCGATCTCAGTGCCACAATACGATCAAACGCTTGTTGCAGATCGGCGATTAAGTCGTCAGTACTTTCTAAACCTATTGATATTCTGATTAGTCCGTCACTGATACCTGCGGCTAATCGTTCTTCTTGTGTGTAAGGTGAATGCGTCATAGATGCGGGATGTTGGATCAGTGACTCAGCATCTCCTAAACTCACAGCGATAGAGAACAACTGCATTGCATCAATAAATGCCTGCCCTTCTTCCAATGTCGCCATTAATTCGAAGCCTATAACGCCACCCGCGGCTTTCATTTGCGAGCCAATAAACTTATAACCTTGATGTGATTTTAAGCCGGGATAATAAACTTCGGCAACCATAGGGTGTGATTCAAGGTATTCTGCAATTGTAAGTGCAGATTTACAGTGACGTTCGACGCGAATCGGTAACGTCTTTAACCCGCGAAGAATTAACCATGCGTCGTGCGGACTGATAGTACCACCCACGTCTTTTAAAATGGTGAGCTTTATCGTTTCTATCCGTTCTTTCGACGAAACAATCACACCTGCTACAACATCACCGTGGCCATTTAGGTATTTTGTCGCACTGTGAATGACAATATCAATGCCATAATCCACAGGTGTTTGTAACATCGGTGACATGAAGGTGTTGTCAACGACAGAGATCAAATCGTGCTTTTCACAAAAATCACCTATCAGTTCCAAATCCAACACTTTTAAATTCGGATTGATAGGCGTTTCAGCAAATACCATTTTGGTATTAGAGCGCAACGCCTGTTCGAGCTCTTCTTCGTTGTCCATGTCTACAAAAGTAACCTCAATACCCCATTTAGGTAATTGATGGCTCAATAGCGCATAGGTACACCCATAAACCGCTTTACACGCGATGATGTGATCTCCCGCTTCCAAAAAGCTCAATACCGCACCAGAAACTGCTGCCATTCCAGTAGCTGTGGCTGCTGCATCTTCCATTTTTTCAAGTGCTGCCATTTTAAGCTCGAGTTCTCGCACGGTCGGGTTACCAAGACGAGTGTAAATATAACCGGGCTCTTCGCCGGCAAAACGAGCTGCGCCTTGTGCCGCGTTGTCAAATACAAACGTCGACGTTTGATAAAGTGGACTTGTTAATGCACCGTGGTGCCCGTCTTTTTGCTTCCCTGCATGAATACAAACCGTATCCTGGTGAGGTTGTTTATTGTTGATCTTTTTCACTTTCACCTACCTATTCAATGCCCCCAATTGGGCCAATAAGTAGACTCTGCTCGAAAATGGGTAGAGTTAATAATCTAATCGATTCAAAAACAAATGAAGGGATGTAAAAGTAGATTTACAGCTATTTGGCATAGCGCGAATATTAAAAGACTGGCATAAAAAAATGGCCCTTGGGCCATTTTTATTACAAGCGATTGATTTCTCGCTTGATGGTAAATTCATTGGAAGTGACATAAGTTTCCATCGCTCTTATGCGCTCGTCTATTCCTTCAAACTGGTTCACGATATCCCTGAAGGCTTGGCGAGGTGGCTCACCAACTTGGTAAACACTGCGTTTCACTTCAACCATGCGGTCGATGTTTTGATTAGCCGGTTTCCAACTGGTTTTGTTGGTACTCACATCCAGTGGGTCAACTTCCTTTTTATCAAGAATGAACCAAGCTGCAATATACGCGACGACAAAAAAACCACCTGAAAAGATCACTCCACTGAACCAAATCACTCGAATAATCCACGTCTCTATGTTGGTGTATTCAGCAAGGCCGGCACACACACCGGCGATTCTTCCATTTGCTGAGTCGCGCATTAATCGTTTGTTTTTAAACTTTTCCATGCTGCCTCCTATTGGACATTACGTCCGCGCCAGCCAGGTGCCTCAACATCCAAGATACTTTCTAGAGTCTTAACACGTTCACCTAACGCTTCTGCTTTTCTAGCCAAAGCTGCAAGCTCCTGCAGCTCTTGTTCATTCAACCCTTGGCTAACTTGCTTCTTACTTCTGTAGTGCATGATTAGCCAAATTGGCGCAACAAAAATCATAAATAAGATGATTGGTGCTACTAATATACCGACTACATCTCCCATCGCTGACTCCTAGTACTTAATTATTTTTTAGCTGGCTTTTTGTTCAACTTCGCTTTAAGCGCTGCTAATTCGCCATCTACTTTTTCTGCTGATTCCAATTCAGCAAACTCATCTGCTAACGATTTGTTCGATAGGTCGTAAGATTCCACTTCTGCTTCTAAGTTGTCAATTTTGCGCTCGTATTGTTCAAAACGAGACATTGCATCATTGAGCTTATTGCTGCTTAGCTTACTCTTAACATCCAAACGAGAACTCGCAGTCTTGCCACGCATCAAAATCGTTTTTTGACGGGCCTTTGCGTCTTCTAACTTAGATTGTAATTGACCAATTTCATCTTTAAGTCGATTAACCTGGTCATCGAGTGCCGTTAAGTCTTTTTTGTAGCTATTAACTTGCTCTTCACACTTTTGTTTTTCTATGAGTGCTTGGCGTGCTAAGTCTTCTCGGTCTTTCGACAATGCGAGTTCTGCTTTACTCTGCCAGTCTTCCACTTCATTTTCTAGGCGTTCAATCATTCGCGCTACATCTTTTTTATCAGCTAACGTACGAGCTGATGAGGAGCGAACTTCAACCAATGTGTCTTCCATTTCTTGAATAATTAAACGCACCATTTTTTCAGGGTCTTCGGCTTTATCAAGCAACGAATTAATGTTTGCATTTACTATATCTGCAAATCTTGAAAAAATTCCCATAGTACTTACCTCATGTTGGTTATTTGAACGTTTCCGTTCTAGATACAAAGACCGAAATCTTCATGTGGTGTTAGTTATACAGATTTCTTGCCAACTTCCACGATTAACTCAAACCACTGTTTTATATAAATTTATTTATTTTCAAAAGAACTCTTCCCGTTTCGTCTCTTTTCAAATAGACTAGATTTTAGTGATTTTAACCAACTGTTGAAACTATGAATAACTTTAGAAGCAAAGACAACCTAATTGGCCAAGCAAACTCTTTTTTAGAGGTATTAGAAAAAGTTTCACAGTTGGCACAACTCAACAAGCCTGTATTAATCATCGGTGAACGAGGAACGGGTAAAGAGCTCATCGCAGCCCGTTTACACTACTTATCGACCCGTTGGGATCAAAACTATGTCACATTAAATTGTGCAGCGCTCAATGAAAACCTTCTTGAAAGTGAGTTATTTGGTCACGAGTCTGGTGCGTTTACCGGCGCTGGTAAGCGACACGAAGGTCGTTTTGAAAGAGCCAGTGGCGGTACCTTATTTTTAGACGAATTAGCCAACACCAGTGGTCTTGTGCAAGAAAAGCTACTCAGAGTCATCGAATACGGCGAGTTTGAGCGTGTTGGTGGTACCAAAACCGTTAAAGTAGATACCCGATTGGTCTGTGCCACAAACGAAGATCTCCCAGCCTTGGCTGAAGCTGGTGAGTTTCGTTCTGATTTACTCGACCGATTGGCGTTTGACGTTATTACATTGCCCCCACTGAGAGAGCGACGCGAAGACATTATGGTTTTGGCCGAGCACTTTGCTATCTCAATGGTTAAAGAGTTGGGGTGGGAGTTGTTTAGCGGCTTTTCTCGCAAAGCCAAAGAATTTTTAATGGAATACGATTGGCCAGGTAACGTTCGTGAACTTAAAAACGTAGTTGAACGAAGTGTTTATCGGGCTGCAAACCCACATGTTCCGGTCCATGAGATCGTCATAGATCCATTTGCGAGCCCTTACCGACCGCAAAAACGCATCAAAACTCATGACCGACAAGCTGAACAGCCTCAGCCAATTAGTCAACCAGCTCATAATTCTGTCGCGGAAAGCACATCTCAACCTGTTATTCCGCAACCAACTGGATTACAATCAGAAATAACGTTTCCTTTGGATTTTAAAGCGAGCAGCCAAGAGTTCGAAATCAAGGTGATTCAGCAAGCTCTTAAGCACTGTCATTACAATCAAAAGAAAACCGCCGAGCAGCTTGGGGTTACCTACCACCAGTTGCGCGGATACTTAAAAAAATACAATTTATTAGATAACAGCTTGGAAAAGAATGGTGAATACTAGTCGTTTGATACACACTCTAACCGTGATGCTTAGTAGCATTGTGTTAGCAGCCTGTGATATTGAACAAGACTCAGAACTCGCCACTAAAACCTTGTTATACTGTAGTGAAGGCTCACCTGAGTCCTTCAACCCCCAGTTGGTCACTAGCGGCACCACAATTGATGCAGTCTCCCAACAGCTATACAACCGCCTAGTAAAAATTAACCCAGATACGGGTCAAGTAGAGTCAGACATCGCAAGAAAAGTGATCGTGTCGAGTGATGCCATGAGGTATCGATTTTACTTACACAAAGGTATTGAGTTTCACAGTACCGATTATTTTACCCCGACTAGAACGCTCACCAGCTCTGACATTCTATTCTCGTTCTCTCGGTTGTTACATGAAGATAATGTCTTCCACAAGGTCGGTGGTGGACAATACCCGTTTTTTGAAGGTATCGGTCTTGACGATTTAATCGAGCAAATTATTGTCGTTGATGACCTAACGATAGAATTTAGATTAAGTGATCCACAAGCGTCGTTTCTTGCTAATTTGGCAACTGACTTTGCGGTTATATTGTCGGAAGAATACGGACAATATTTAGTTGAACAAGGCCGCCCCGAAGCTATTGATACTCAGCCTATTGGCACTGGCCCTTTTAAGTTTTCTGAGTACAAACGTGATCACTATATTCGTTATGTAAAACACGAAAAGTATTGGCAACACGACTCGGCGCTCCAGCAGATCATATTTGACATTACTCCTGATAACTCAACCCGACTAGCTAAGTTATTGACCAAAGAGTGTGACGTATTGGGCTATCCGTCGGCATCTGACGTTGGATTTTTAAGAGGAAGACCGGAAATCAATATGATTGAAAGCACCTCAATGAATGTCAGTTATTGGGCTTTTAATACCGAAGTTGAACCATTTAATAACCCAAAGGTTCGCCAAGCATTATCTTATGCTGTCGACCGTAAGGCTATTATTGACGCTGTCTATTTTGGCTTGGCTCAGCCAGCTACGAGCTTATTACCTCCAACATCATGGGCATACAGTGATACTTCGTATGTAAACGAGTTTAACTTAGAAAAAGCCAAAGAATTACTGTCAGAGGCGGGTTATCCAGACGGGTTCGAGATGGACATCTGGGCGATGCCAGTACAAAGGGTATACAACCCTAATGCAGGAAAAATGGCCGAGATCATTCAACAAAACTTGGCTGAATTGGACATTGAGGTCAATATTGTGACCTATGACTGGGGAACGTTTAGAAAAAAACTCGCAGCGGGCGAACACGACTCCGTGTTAATTGGCTGGCTAGCGGATAATTCTGATCCAGATAACTTTTTCCGTCCGCTGTTGAGTTGTGCCGCTGCCCTTGCAGGCTCAAACCGAAGCTTGTGGTGTAACAGAGACTTTGATGGCTTTGTCAAAAAAGCACTGAGTATTACTGACACTAATCAACGCAAGGTGAGTTATCAAAGTGCAGAAAGCATCATTAGCAACCAAGTACCTTTGATCCCTATTGCCCATGCTTCTCGTTATAAAGTTCATAGAGATTATATTAAAAAAGTGAATATCAACCCCTACGGTGGTATCGACTTTTCTGTAACAGAAAAGGACCTCAAATAATGGGTGGATATTTACTGAGAAAGGCCTACCTACTGGTATTTGTTACTGTGGGTGTGACAATTTTCGCATTTTCATTAAACTTTTTATTTCCCGGTGACGCCCTTAGCAATATGACAGGGTTACAGAACATTGAACCTGCCTTGGCAGCCGAGTTATCTAAAATCTACAAATTAGACAGCAATGTGGTGTTTCAGTATTGGGCCTACATAGGGCGACTGTTAGACGGTAACTGGGGCGTTTCTTTTACCAATGGCATGGGCGTTTATTCGCAAGTCTTCAATGTCCTTCCTGCTACTATCGAGTTGGCTTTCTATGCCTTGCTGTATAGTTTTATCGTCGCGATTCCTCTTGGTATCCTAGCTTCTGATGTAAGAAAACCTTGGTTAGACAAACCAATATTGGCGTTGTCATTAATCGGCTTTTCCATGCCAATCTTCTGGTTTGCACTTATCTTGATTTTGATTTTTTCAATTAATTTAGGTTGGTTGCCCATATCAGGCCGGTTGAGTTTGATTTATGAAATTCCGACGGTAACTGGATTTATATTGGTAGATATTTTGTTATCTGATGTCAGTTACAAAAACGAAGCGCTTTACGATGCCTTTAAACACCTTGCAATGCCAACCTTGGTACTTGCGGCATACCCAACCACAGTATTGATAAGAACAACGCGTCAAGCAATGCACAATGTATTAGATACTAGCTATGTCAAAGCAGCAAAAGCCAAAGGTTTGAGTAATTTACAAGTGCTTACTCGCCATGCTCTTCGCAATGGTCTTTTACCAGTAATTCAAATGTTAGGCACCCACTTTGGTACCCTGATAACCCTGGCAATGGTGACAGAAGTCATTTTCTCTTGGCCTGGGTTGGGCTCTTGGTTGGTCGATGCGATTCACCAACGCGACTACCCTGCAATTCAAGGTGGCTTAATGGTCATGTCTGGAATGGTGTTTATCGCCACAATATTGTTCGATATTTTATATATGGCCTTTGATCCATTAGCCAGAAGGCGCGGTTATGGCAAAATTTAGGATTTTCACCTCACCGACTAACTCATCGCCGCTACGTCAGTTGTGGCGTTTTTTCCAGCGCAACCATTTTGCTCTCGTTGCGTTTTGGGTGTTTTTGGGACTCATCTTAATTTCAATTTTTGGTCCTTTGATTGCGCCATATTCGCCTTATGAACAGCATGCAGAGCAACTTTTGATTGCCCCTGCTTGGGAATCGTCAGGCAGTATTACCTATCTATTTGGCACTGACGGGTTAGGTCGAGATATTTTATCTCGGTTGTTACTCGGAATTAGCTTTTCGTTTGGTCTCGCTTTAGTAGCGGTTATCTTAGCGTTGAGCATAGGTCTACTGATTGGAACATTAGCGGGCTTTAGCAAGGGCATTCGTTCGAGTATTCTCAACCATATTTTAGACGTCGCGCTTATCATGCCATCGTTGTTAATCGCGATTGTTATAGTGGCAATTCTTGGACCTGGCATCGACAATACATTTTGGGCTGTCGTTTTAGCCATGTTGCCGCAGTTTATTCACCATGTAAGAACAGAAGTGGCAGAGCTGTTGAACAAGGACTTTGTAATCGCCTATCGTTTAGATGGCGCAAACAACTGGCAGCTATTTCGTTATGCGCTATTACCCAACATGTTCGAAGGAATCGTCATATTTTCGGCAATGGCAATGTCCTCAGCGATTTTAGATATTGTCGTGCTAGGCTTTATTGGCCTTGGTGCTCAGAGTCCCGAGCCTGAACTAGGCACCATGATTGCTGAAAGCCTCGATGTATTTTATTTGAGCCCTTGGACCGTTATGTTACCTGGTGTCGTTTTGTTTGTGTGTATATTGTCAGTTAACATTGTTGGCGATGGTTTGCGTCGTGCGTTAAAAGACAGAAGGGATTTGTAACTCGATGAAATTATTAGATATCAGAAACTTAAACATTGAGTTATTGACCAACGACGATCGAATCCGCGCCGTTGAATCGGCCAACTTTTCGATGAAAGAAGGTGAAGTCAGTGCCCTCATTGGCGAATCGGGTTCAGGTAAAAGTCTAATAGCCAAAGCACTTGTAGGTGTATTAAATAATCGCTGGGAAGTGACCGCGGATCGACTTCATTTCATGGGTGAAGACCTTAATCGCAAGAGTGACAAAGAGCGCCGAAAAATAATTAGTCGTGACGTTTCTATGATTTATCAAGAGCCGCGTCGCTGTTTGGATCCGACCGCAAATATATTCTCACAACTTGAAGAATCTCTTCCTGACCGCGAGTTTTCAGGTTGGTTTGGCAGCCGTAAATCGCAACGCGTAAAACTATGTTCTAACCTTTTACACAAAGTCGGCGTCAAAGACCACCGAGCGATATTTGAATCCTACCCGCATATGTTGTCGGAAGGTGTGTGTCAAAAGATCATGATTGCCATGGCAATTGCGAAAGAGCCTAAGCTTTTGATTGCTGACGAGCCAACAACGGCGCTGGAGAGTACAACATCCTTGCAGGTCATTAAGTTGTTAAAAAGCCTAAATCAACTTAAGGATATGGCGGTTATATTTATCACTCACAACTTAAATACTATAACAAGCTGGGCTGACACTATTAACGTAATGTATTGCGGTCAGCTTATTGAGAGCGGTAAGACACAAAAAATATTGAGTGCTCCAATGCACCCTTACACAAAAGCCCTGTTTGATAGTGAACCTGACTTCAAAAGTGGCGACATCGATAAAAAAGAACGGCTCTATACCTTAAAAGGGACAATTCCGACCTTACAGCACCTCCCTGCAGGGTGTCGACTCGGACCGAGATGTCCTAATGCCCAAAAAGCCTGTGTAAAAATGCCTGAACAACGCAAAGTGAGAGGCCAACAATTTAGATGTCACTACCCATTACAGGAGTTAACTAAGTAATGGAATCCATCGCCCTATTCTCAGTTAAAGAGCTGTCTAAAACCTACACTGACAAATCTAATTGGTTTAAAAAAGGTCGTGACGTCACCATTGGCCCTGTCAGCTTTGATATGCACCGTGGTGAGACTATCGCCATAGTTGGAGACGCGGGTTCAGGTAAAAGTACTATAGCTCGATTATTGGCCGGTGCAGAATTACCAGACACTGGAAAACTATTTATCGGTGACGATGAAGTAAATTGGCATGACTCCAAATTCTTTTGTCAAAATATTCGAATGATATTTCAAGACGCGCAAAAGTCTCTCAACCCAACGGTTCGTATTGGCGATCAGCTTGAGCAACCTCTGTTATTTAATACCAGACTTGATAAACATCAGCGCTTAGAGCGAATTTATGACGCCTTGCGCAAAGTTGGCTTGTTACCCGAGCACGCGAGCTATTACCCTCATATGTTTTCTGGTGGTCAAGCACAGCGGATCGGAATAGCCCGAGCACTTATATTAGATCCCCAAATCGTTATCATAGATGAAGCCCTGGCGCCTTTGGACCCATCTTTGAGGGCACAGGTCATTAATCTTCTTTTGGACCTGCAAGAGACGTTACAGCTCACATATATCCTTATTTCCCATCAAATATCATTGGTTCGTCATTTAAGTGACCGAATCTTTATTATGGACCAAGGCCAAATCGTAGAACACGGCAAGGTCGAAGACGTATTTGAAAACCCTCAACACGCAAAAACACAAAAATTACTCAAGTCCCTCGACATGTAACTTTGTATGGCGTGAAACCTCTTTCTATCTTTGAACGTGGCACTCACTTTGCAATTTTCCTACTTCAAAGTGGTTGCAGCCACTTTATTTGGTCTGCATTCCTAACTTATTACAAAATAAACCAAAAGAAGGTCAAACCATGAGGTTACGTTCTACATTTTTATCACTTTCTACGACAGCAGCAATACTGTTTAGTGGATCATCAACGGCGTCCACACCAAAACTAAACGAAGAAATTAAGGCCGCAGACAATGCCTTTTTTAGTGCTTTTAATTCGTGTGATATCGAGAAAATTGCCAACCTTTTCTCAAAAGATCTGGAGTTTTATCACGATATATCAGGACTTAAAGGTTATGAAGAAAACATAATAGCAACAAAAGAGTTATGCGCTCGTAATTTAGGACTTACCCGAACATTAAATGAAGACAGCCATCGTGTATTTCCCGTCAAAAATTTTGGTGCCATTCAAGTTGGAGAGCACACATTCTGTCACGAAGTGAACGGGGTAAACGACTGCGGGACATTTGATTTTACTCATATCTGGAAGCAGACAGAGGATGGCTGGCGCCTTTACCGCGTAGTGAGCTACGGCCATTAGCCACAACAGGGCTAGGAAAACAAAAAAAGCGCCCAAAAGGCGCTTTTCTCTATCATAATCAAAAATGATTATTTAGTGATGTCAGCGTTTGCTTTGCTCGCTTCGATCAGTGCTGCTGTAGCTTGACGGGAAACAACTGACAATAGTTGGTTGGCCATAGGCTCTTCAACCGCAGCGTCCTTAGTCGCAACACTTGATAGTGCAATCACTACTGCATCACCTGTGCTAAGTTCTACAGTATCAACTACTACACCATCTACTGGCTTATGAAGGTCAAAAACAGCATCGCGAACTTGCGCGTTAACTTGGCTATCAAAACGACCTACTTCATCAAATGACGCTACTGTTACCACGTTGTCACTTGCAAGTGAATCTACTGCTGTACCCGCTTTGATCGACTCAGCTAGTTCGTTCGCTTTTGCTACTGCTAATTCAGCCGCTTTTTCACGAGTTACCGCTGCAGTTACCATTTCTTTAACTTCATCTAAAGATTGTGAGCGGGCTGGTTCGTGCTCTGTTACACGGAACACAACTGAGCGCGTGTCATCAATTTCAATCAGATCACTATTTAGACCTTCACCGATAAACTCTTCGTCAAACGCTTTGTTTACAGCAACAGGGTTAGACAACAACGATTGAATTTCGTTATAAGTGATCTTTGCAGTTGTTTTAAGCTCTAAGCCAGCTTCTTCTGCAGCTTCAACAAGAGTATCAGGCATTTCGAAAGCTAACTGGCTAACTTTGGTTTGCGCTTCAATATAAAGCTCGTCAATTTTAGACTGCTTAAATTGCTCTTCAATAGAATCCTTTACGTCTGCGAAGTTCTGAACAACAGATTCTTGGAATTCTGTAAGCTTAACAATGTGGAAGCCTGATTCAGATTCAAATGCATTTGAGACATCACCTACGTTTTCTAAACCGGCAACAGCATTGTCAAATGCTTCGCCAAATAAGCCTGCTTCAAACCATTCAAGGTCACCGCCGTTTTCGGCACTAAAGCTATCCTCTGAGTACTCTTTTGCAAGCTCTTCAAAGCTTGACCCATTGTCTAGCTTAGCTTTGATTTCTTTGATACGTTGCTCGGCATCATCTGCCGCTTCAACTAAGATATGTGAAATACGACGACGCTCTGGAGTCGTGTACTCATTGATATTTAATTCGTAGTAATCATTTAAGTCCGACTCAGTAACAGCAACTTTGTCAGCTAATAAATCAGCATCAATCATGATGTACTCAAGAGCGATTTTTTCTTGAGTTTTGAAGTTGTCTTTGTTTGCCTCAAAGTACGCTTCTAGGTCAGCTTGTTCTACGTTTACTTGGCTTACCAACTCTGACGCTGATACAGTCAGTTGCTTGAATGTGCGTACTTGATTCGCTAGCTCTGAGTAGTAATTCTTTTCGTGGTTCAATACAAACTCTGAACCCATGATTGCGCTGTTGTATTGTGAGCGAACCATTTCTTCGCGAAGATAATCACGGAACTGACTAGGTTGGAAACCTGCCTGACGTAAAACCGCTAAATAAATATCGTTGTCAAATTGACCCGCGCGTTGGAAGTTTGGCATTGCGACGATGGCTTTTTTGATTTGCTCGTCACTTACGCGAATACCTAGGTCCTTGGCTTGTTGGCGTTGAAGCTCTTGAACAATCAAGCGGTCCAAAACACCCTGGCGCAAGTTTGCAACGTAGTTTTCGTCAGCCAATAGTTGGTCAATTACTTCACCAAACTGAGACTTCATACGATTTGTCTCGTTTTGGTATGCTTCTTCGACTGCAGATTGTGTGATTTCTACACCGTTAACCGTTGCTAATGCTGTGTCAGCTTTGCTGTTGATGTAACTACCAATACCACTAATGGCAAAGGTGAGTATCACCAAGCCAAGAATAATTTTGGCTGCGATTCCTTGAGAACCTTCTCTAATTCTTTCTAGCATTGTTACTTCTCTTTGCTGAGTTGAATGTTTCTTGTAAAAAAAAACGCATCTTATCAGATGCGCTTTAATGCTTGAACTCTTTTATTGGCGGAACGGACGAGACTCGAACTCGCGACCCCCGGCGTGACAGGCCGGTATTCTAACCAACTGAACTACCGCTCCCCATAAAATTGATTAATTAGTTACAAGCGTCTTTAAGCGCTTTACCCGCTTTGAATGCTGGAACTTTAGCTGCAGCGATTTCGATAGTCGCACCAGTTTGTGGGTTACGACCTGTGCGAGCTGCACGCTCACGAACAGTAAATGTACCGAAACCTACTAGAGCAACAGAATCACCTTCCTTAAGAGCACCTGTTACTGACTCAATGAAAGAGTCTAGTGCACGGCCCGCAGAAGCTTTAGAAATGTCAGCGCCTTCAGCGATTTTTTCGATTAATTGAGACTTGTTCACAATTTCATCCCCTATATTGTTTTTTTATTTTTTTAGAGTCGTTCTTTATTTTTTTTTGACTCATTATCTTTGCGTCCCTATTGAACGCTAGACGTTAATTTTATTAGTGAAGGTAGGCTCGCCAACCCTCCTAGCCCCAATAAACTAGCACAGTCGGCGGTTTTGAAAAGCCTTTTTTACAAATTTTCGAAAAAAATATGCATTTATGCACAATTTTCCGTCGAAATTCGCTCAATTGGCTGACTTAATGCGACTTCTAGCACTTCGTCAATCCACTTCACAGGCTTGATCGTTATGTCCTTTTTGACATTATCTGGAATTTCTTCCAAGTCACGCTCATTCTCATGAGGAATAAGTACCGTCTTAATGCCACCTCGGTGAGCTGCAAGTAACTTCTCTTTTAAGCCACCAATCGCCAAGACTTCACCACGTAACGTAATTTCACCTGTCATTGCTACATCAGCTTTAACAGGGTTACCGGTCAAGCTTGAAACTAAAGACGTTACCATTGCGATACCCGCACTTGGGCCGTCTTTTGGAGTAGCCCCCTCTGGTACGTGAATATGAATGTCGCGTTTTTCAGAAAAGTCTTCATTAATACGAAGAACCTCAGCTCGGCTTTTGACTACTGTCATCGCCGCTTGAATCGACTCTTTCATTACATCACCGAGTGAACCCGTATAAACAAGCTTACCTTTACCCGGAACCGTCGCACATTCAATCGTTAGCAAATCACCACCAACTTGAGTCCATGCTAGACCTGTCACTTGACCGATTCGGTCGTCTTCGTCGGCTTTACCGTAATCATGGCGTTGAACACCTAAGTACTCAGCGAGATTATTCTCATCAACTGTCACCGACTTAACATTCTTATCGGTTAAAATTTGGGTAACAACTTTACGACAAATCTTAGAGATCTCTCGTTCTAAGCTACGTACACCCGCTTCACGCGTGTAGTAACGTACAATATTAATTATTGCTCCGTCGGTTAACGTTAGCTCATTGTCTTTTAATCCGTTGCGCTTTTTCTGTTTGCTTAGTAAATGCTGGTTAGCAATATTCAGCTTTTCGTCTTCGGTATAACCCGCTAAACGAATGACTTCCATACGGTCTAATAAAGGACCAGGAATATCCATGCTATTCGAGGTCGCAACAAACATGATGTCAGATAAGTCATAGTCGACTTCTAAATAGTGGTCGTTAAACGCGGCATTTTGCTCTGGGTCTAACACTTCTAGTAGAGCCGAAGATGGATCACCGCGCATGTCAGAGCTCATTTTGTCAATTTCATCCAATAAGAACAGCGGGTTTTTCACCCCTACTTTACTCATTTTTTGAATAATCTTGCCTGGCATGGAGCCAATATAGGTACGGCGATGACCACGAATTTCAGCTTCATCACGAACGCCACCTAATGCCATACGCACATATTTACGACCTGTTGCTTTAGCAATTGATTGACCTAGTGATGTCTTACCAACACCTGGAGGACCAACTAAACATAAAATTGGCCCTTTGAGCTTACTAATACGCTGTTGTACAGCAAGGTACTCAATAATGCGCTCTTTAACCTTGTCTAAACCATAATGATCAGCATCGAGTATTTCTTGTGCTTTGTTTAAGTCGCGCTTAACTTTACTGCGCTTTTTCCAAGGTACACCGGTCATCCAATCAATATAACCACGAACGACAGTGGCTTCGGCTGACATGGCAGACATCATTTTTAATTTTTTAAGTTCAGCACGCGTCTTTTGCTCAGCTTCTTCTGGCATGCTGGCTTCTTCGATCTTTTTCTCAAGCGCTTCAAACTCATCAACGCCATCTTCAGATTCGCCAAGCTCTTTTTGAATGGCTTTCATTTGCTCATTCAAATAGTATTCACGCTGACTCTTTTCCATTTGCTTTTTGACGCGGCTGCGGATTTTTTTCTCCACTTGAAGCAGGTCAATTTCGCCTTCCATTAGCGCCATCAAATATTCGAGGCGCTCTCTTACGTCCTCAATTTCTAATGCTTTTTGCTTTTCGTCTACTTTTAATGGCATATGTGACGCCATGGTATCCGCTAAACGATCAGCATCGTCAATCCCTGTTACGGAAGTCAAAACCTCTGGTGGGATTTTTTTGTTTAACTTGATGTAACCTTCAAATTGGTTAATTGCAGAGCGAATTAATACTTCTTCTTCCCTCTCGTCTGCTTGAGGCGGCTGAATTAGCTCAATTTGACCTTCAAAAAACTCTTCTGTTTCAGTGAATTGAACAATCTTACCGCGCTCATTACCTTCAACAAGAACCTTTACAGTACCGTCTGGTAGTTTTAACAATTGCAAAATAGTCGCGACCGTACCGACTGAGTACATGTCATCTGGTTGTGGATCATCATTGGCAGGATCGGTTTGAGCAACCAAAAATATCTTTTTATCCTTTTCCATCGCTTGTTCTAGACACGCAATAGACTTTTCCCGACCGACAAAAAGGGGAATGACCATATGTGGATAAACGACAACATCCCGTAAAGCTAAAATAGGAATGTTAGAGTATTCTGCGTCATGCGTCATATTCGAAAGTTCTCTGAATTCTAATTAGTAGTCTAAGAGTATATGGGGTGACTCGTAAAAAGTTCAATTGCTGATAACAAAAAAGGAGTCAATTGACTCCTTTTTTTCGTTTTATGGTGAATTATTGCTCAGGCACCGCTTTATTTTTTTGATTGTCATAAATCAAAATCGGTTCTGATTGACCTTCGATAACTGATTCATCAATAACTACTTTTGATACATCTTCCATAGATGGAAGCTCATACATAGTATCAAGTAAAGTCGCTTCGATGATTGAACGAAGACCACGAGCACCGGTTTTACGAGCCATGGCTTTTGCGCCAATTGCTTTTAACGCATCTTCTCTAAACTCTAGCTCAACGCCTTCTAAATCAAATAAAGCGCCGTACTGTTTAGTTAATGCGTTTTTAGGTTCACTTAGGATTTGGACTAACGCGTCTAAGTCCAGCTCTCCAAGTGTCGCAACCACTGGAAGACGACCAATAAACTCAGGGATCAAACCGTATTTAACTAAGTCTTCAGGCTCAACATTAGCGAAGTGCTCAGTCAATGTCACAGCATCTTTACTGGACTTAACTTCCGCACCAAAGCCTATTGATGTGCCCTTTTCAGAACGTGCTGCTACGACTTTGTCTAAACCAGCAAACGCACCACCACAGATAAATAAGATTTTAGAGGTATCTACTTGCAAAAACTCTTGTTGAGGATGTTTACGACCACCTTGTGGTGGAATCGATGCAACCGTTCCTTCGATGAGTTTAAGAAGTGCTTGCTGTACGCCCTCACCCGATACATCTCGGGTAATGGATGGGTTGTCAGACTTACGAGAAATCTTATCGATTTCATCAATGTAAACAATACCGCGCTGGGCTTTTTCTACATCGTAGTCGCACTTTTGCAATAGTTTTTGAATGATGTTTTCGACGTCTTCACCCACATAACCCGCTTCGGTTAATGTAGTCGCATCGGCCATTGTAAATGGCACATCTAAAAAGCGCGCTAAAGTCTCAGCAAGTAGTGTTTTACCACTGCCCGTCGGACCAATTAGCAAGATATTACTTTTACCTAGTTCAACGTCACCGTTAGTGTCGCCATTTCTCAAGCGCTTATAGTGGTTATATACCGCTACGCTCAACACTTTTTTCGCGTGTTGTTGACCAATTACATAGTCATCAAGGTGCGCGCGAATATCTCTTGGCGTTGGCAATGAATCTGCGTCGCGCTTTGGTGAAATCTCTTTGATTTCTTCACGGATGATGTCGTTGCACAAATCAACACACTCATCACAAATATATACAGAAGGGCCCGCAATCAGTTTACGTACTTCATGTTGACTCTTGCCGCAAAATGAACAATACAGTAATTTACTGTCGTTTTCTGTATGCTCTGACATTCAGTCACCTCACTTTGCTAGCTCTACTAACTAATGTTAGTAAAAAAATTCTTATTAGCCTATTAATCGGCTAATTTCTCAATTACTTGATTTCGCGACGGTCCAAAATCGAATCGATTAAACCGTACTCAAGTGCATCTTCTGGCGTTAAGAAATTGTCGCGATCTGTGTCTTTCGCAACTTTTTCATATGGCTGACCAGAGTGCTCTGCCATCAAAGTATTTAATTTTTCTTTGATTGCGATGATTTCTTTGGCGTGAATTTCGATGTCAGAAGCCTGACCTTGGAATCCACCTAGTGGTTGGTGAATCATAACTCGAGAATTAGGTAAGCAATGACGCTTGCCCTTAGCACCGCCTGACAATAAAAATGCACCCATACTCGCCGCTTGGCCCATACATACTGTAGAGATGTCTGGCTTGATAAAGTTCATCGTGTCATAAATTGACATACCCGCCGTAACAGAGCCACCTGGTGAGTTAATATATAAATAGATATCTTTATCTGGGTTTTCTGACTCTAAGAATAATAATTGAGCACAGATTAAGTTGGCCATTTGGTCTTCAACTTGACCCGTTAAGAAAATAACGCGCTCTTTTAAAAGGCGTGAATAGATATCGTAAGAACGTTCCCCTTTTGCCGTTTGTTCTACGACCATTGGGACTAATGCATTGCTAGGATCTGTATCAAACCCTGCAGCCACATTATTTTTGTGGTTAATCATATAGCTTCCTTAAACAAAAATGGCTCGACATACTTACACGTATATCGAGCCATTTAACCCTTTGTTCAACCCTTAAGTCAATGCGATTTTAAATTACGCTTGCTTAGGGTTCATAATTTCGTCAAAGCTGACTGATTTTTCTTCAACTTTGGCTTTTTCAAGGATCAATTCGATAGCTTGATCTTCAGTTGCTAGGTTACGTACGTTTTCAAGAAGTTTCTCGTCACCGTAGTAGTAGTTAACAACTTCAGTTGGATCTTCGTATGCAGACGCTTGAGTCTCGATAATTTCTTTAACTTTTGCGTCGTCCGCTTTGATTTCGTTAGTGCGGATGAACTCACCTAGTAACAAACCAGTGCGTACGCGATCTTTCGCTTGTTGCTCGAATAACTCAGCCGGTAGCTCAGGCATGTTGCTAGCGTCGAATTGACCGCCAAAACGTTGCATAGCTTGCTGACGTAGTACGTTTACTTCTTGGTCGATAAGCGCTTTAGGAACTTCTAGTTCGTGAGCGTCTAAAAGACCTTTAATAACTTGCTCTTTAACCTTCGCTTTTAACGCTTGGCCTAATTCGCGAGTCATGTTTGCTTTAACTTCAGCTTTAAGTGCGTCAACGCCACCCTCAGTGATACCGAACTTAGATACGAACTCGTCGTTTAATTCTGGTAACTCTTGTACTTCTACTTTGTTTACCTTAACTGCGAATTCTGCATCTTTACCTTTAAGGTTTTCTGCGTGGTATTCTTCAGGGAACGTAACTTTAACTGTTACTTCTTCACCCGCTTTTTTGCCGATGATGTCATCTTCAAAGCCTGGGATCATACGACCTTGACCTAACTCCAGATCAAAACCTTCAGCTTTACCGCCTTCAAATTCTTCACCGTCAATTGTGCCTAAGAAGTCGATGTTTACACGGCTACCTTCAGCAGCTGCGTCCTTAGACTCAACCCAAGAAGCTTGTTGCTTCTGTAATGTTTCCATCATGTTGTCTAAGTCTGCGTCTGTTACTTCTGCAACTGGACGTTCAACTTCGATTTTTTCAACGTTTGATAATTCTACTTCTGGATATACTTCGAAAGTCGCTGTGAACTCTAAGTCTTCACCACGCTTCATGTTTTTAGGCTCGAAGTAAGGTGCGCCAGCTGGGTTAACTTTTTCTTGAATAATTGCTTGGATGTAGTTTTGTTGCATTTGCTCTTGAGCAACTTCAGCAAACGCAGACTGACCAAAACGCTTCTCTAGAATTGAAACTGGTACTTTGCCTTTACGGAAACCATCGATACGAGTTGTTTTACCAATTTCACGTAGACGTGCTTTTACTTGATTTTCAATCGATTCTGCAGGAAGCGTGATTGTAACTTTACGCTCTAAACCTTGAGTCGTTTCTAAAGAAACTTGCATGTTCTAACCTCAATTAATTAATTTTTGTGGCCGACCTAAATTCGTAGGGCCCAAATTTTTGTTCTTAAAATGACGCGGCATTATAGCCATGGAATTTGCAATCGTCCACGCAAAAGCACCATAAAAGGCAGAAATTATGAGCAATTAAACAATAAAAATGGATTTTTTGAAGATTTTGAACTAAGACCGGAAAATGGTCGGTGTTGCAGGATTTGAACCTGCGACCCCTTCGACCCAAACGAAGTGCGCTACCAAGCTGCGCTAAACACCGACTAAAGAGATATGGTGCGGAAGGAGAGACTTGAACTCTCACACCCGAAGATACTGGAACCTAAATCCAGCGCGTCTACCAATTCCGCCACTTCCGCAAAAGATGGGGTGACTGATGGGACTCGAACCCACGACAACCGGAATCACAATCCAGGGCTCTACCAACTGAGCTACAATCACCGCAATAAGACTTTGTCACGAAACATGGCGCACCCGGTAGGATTCGAACCTACGACCGACGCCTTAGAAGGGCGTTGCTCTATCCAGCTGAGCTACGGGCGCTTCACCTACGGGCTACCCAAATATTCAAAGTGGTCGGTGTTGCAGGATTTGAACCTGCGACCCCTTCGACCCAAACGAAGTGCGCTACCAAGCTGCGCTAAACACCGACTTTGAATCTTTGAGAACTTGTTGCCTCGCGACAGGGCGGCATATTACGGATAACCCCCGATCCAGTCAAACACTTTTTGCAAAGATTTTTATCGTTTGGTGAAATTTAGTGCAACTCGGTTTCGTTTTAACCAATAATAGCTAATTTTGGTCGTTATTCACTCAATATCAAGGTGTTTTTTTTAAATTAATTTTAAATAAACGCTATTTCTCAATGAGATTTGTTTTGCATGGGTTTACAATAGAGTCGTTATTTAGGTAGTGCTTGTTATTTATATGCCTATATAAGTAGTGCTACAGATTTTTAACCACCACTATGATTAAACGAGTGTTCAATGACTGCCAGATTGATAGATGGTAAAGCCATCGCCCAAACCGTAAGAGATAAAGTAAAAACCGGTGTAAGTGCCAGACTCAAAGCAAACCGCCGTGCGCCTGGTTTAGCCGTTATCCTTGTCGGCCAAGATCCTGCCTCTCAGGTATATGTAGGAAATAAGAAGAAAGCTTGTGAAGAAGTCGGGTTAGTTTCAAAGTCTTACGACTTGCCTGCAACTACAACAGAACAAGAACTCCTGGCACTTGTCGATGAACTAAATGAAAATAAAGAAATTGATGGGATATTAGTGCAACTGCCGTTACCTCACGGCTTGAATCCAGAGCGTATACTAGAGCGCATCCATCCGCACAAAGATGTTGATGGCTTTCATCCTTACAATATCGGTCGCCTAGCACAACGCGTCCCGGCCCTGCGCCCATGTACGCCCAAAGGCATAATGACATTATTAGACAATACTCATGTCTTCTATAAAGGAAAACACGCGGTCATTGTTGGTGCTTCTAACATTGTAGGTCGCCCTATGTCATTAGAACTATTGCTCGCAGGTTGTACGACAACTGTTTGTCACAAGTTTACTCAAGATCTTGAGGCACAAGTTAGACAGGCAGATATTTTAGTTGTTGCAGTGGGTAAACCCGAATTTATTCCTGGCGATTGGGTTAAACCCGGTGCCATTGTAATCGATGTTGGTATAAATAGATTAGAAGACGGCAGACTAGTTGGTGACATTCAGTTTGACGAGGCAGCTGAACGTGCGTCTTGGATTACGCCAGTTCCTGGTGGCGTTGGGCCTATGACAGTAGCTTCATTGGTCGAAAACACCTTGGAAGCGTGTGAGAAATTTCACAGTTAACAGCTAAAACCCTTCACCTACCGAGACTTTTACCTAAATAAGGCACAAACATTATTTGTATGTGCCTTTTTTATAAAGAAAAAACAGAAACCTAAATAACTGTTCAAAATACCGCCAAACGACACATTTAAATCCTCCAAGTTGGAAAAATAATCCCTTCACTACCAATCATCGAAAATAAAAAACCACCTCAATTCTAGAAAATAATTTTATTTATACTCATAAAGTTAAAAGCTGCTTGATCTTTAAACACAAATCACTTACCAATAGAACTAGCGACAAACCATTTTGATACAGCAGTTAATTAGCTGATTCAAAATAAATTGTTGCGACAAATGACAAAATAATAAAATTATTTCGGGAAGAACAATGAAAAACTACAAACTAAGCTTAGCTGCGCTAACCGTAGCAGCAGCGTTAGGTACTGCTATGCCAGCAATGGCAAACTCAGGTGCCATCCAAGGTAGCTCAAGTAGTGCTGCAGGGACGACATTAGGCGCGGTAACCATTACCATCGAAAATGTTGACACTGGTCTTAAGCGTACAGTTGTATCAGATGCTTCGGGTAACTTTAGGTTCCCTCTACTACCGGCGGGTACTTATAAGGTCGTCGCAAGTAAAGACGGTTTTGCACCAACAGTTCAAGAAAATGTTGCTGTTGGTATTTCAGGTAAGGTAACCGTTAACCTTGCACTTCAAGAGCAAGGTATTGAGCGCATTGCGGTAAGTGGCAGCGCTATCTCACTAGTTGATGTTACTAGCTCTAACACAGGTATCGTTGTTGATAGCTTAACTATTGACAAAGTACCAGTACCTCGTGACTTAACAGGTGTTGCGTTATTAGCACCAGGTACAACCAAAGGTGACAGCGCATTTGGTAACTTACCATCAATTGGTGGTGCGTCAGTTGCAGAAAACGCGTATTTCGTTAACGGTCTTAACCTTACAAACTTCCGTACAGGTGTTGGTTCATCAAACCCTCCATTCGAAATGTACGAATCATTTGAAGTTAAAACAGGTGGTTATTCTGCTGAGTTTGGTCGTGCTATGGGTGGTGTTATCAACGCCAAAACTAAGTCAGGTACTAACGAATTCAAATGGGGCGTTAACGCACAGTGGGAGCCTGATGCACTTCGTGAAGACAAGCCATCACAAATTCGTGAAGATGGTACATACCGTATCAACAACTCTCAAGATGCAAATACTTTCTGGGATGTAAACATTTGGGCTTCTGGTGCGATCATCGAAGACAAACTATTCTTCTACACACTTTACAACCCGCGTTCAGACGTATTTGAATCGCAAGGTAGCGAAAGCGTTAACAGCGGTGATATTCTTCGCTCTGACTATGAAAGCGTTGACGAAGATGCGTTCTGGGGTCTTAAACTAGACTGGTACATCAATGATGACAACATTCTAGAGTTTACCTCTTTCTCGGATAAGAGCACGACAGATACATCTCGTTTAGATATGAGAAACGGAGAACCTAGAGATACAGAAAAGTTAGGCTTCGTAAAAGAAGGTGGTCTTAACTGGACACTTAAATACACTTCTGTCATCAATGACAACCTATCTATCTCTGCGCAATACGGTGTGAATGAGTCTGACCGTACACAGCAAAGTGCACTAGATGCAAACCCAGCGGTTTACTATTACTATCCAACTAGTGGTAGCTTTGTACCGGGTGGTAATTTTGCAAACTTCTCTATCGGCGAAGGTGATGACGAACGTCAAGTGTTCCGTATTGATGCTGACATTTACGTAGGCGACCACGAAATTCGCGTGGGTGTCGATACCGAAAAACTCACGGCAAACCAAGTTACGGTTAACTCTGGCGGTGCGTATTATCTTTACTACCTAAACGATGATGATCCAAACAACGTATTTGAAGAAGAAGTTCGTCGTAGAACTTATTCTGCAGGTGGTTCGTTTGAATCAAATAACTTTGCTTACTACATCCAAGATACGTGGCAAGTGACTGACCAATTGGTACTTAACCTTGGTCTACGTAACGACTCGTTTGAAAACTTAAACGGTAACGGTGAACCGTTTGTTAAGTTAGACAACCAGTGGGCGCCACGTCTTGGTGCAGTTTACGATGTTAATGGCGATGGTGAGTCTAAAATTTGGGCGAGCTTTGGTCGTTACTACCTACCAGTAGCTGCAAATACTAACATTCGTCTATCAGGTGCTGAGACTTATATCCAAGAGTTCTGGGCATTTAATGGTTATGAAGACGAAGCACTAGGTATTCCAGTTATCTCTGGCAATAAAACTCGTCAAGACCAAATCTTCTCTGACGGTGACGTGCCTGACACAAGTGCAATCGTAGATGCAGGTATTGACCCAATGTACTCTGACGAGTTTATTCTTGGTTACCAATTCCAGTTAAACGATGAGTGGAGCATGGCAATTCAAGCTAACTACCGTGAGCTAGGTGTAACTATCGAAGACGTTGCAGTAGACTTTGGCTTGAATAAGTACTTAGAGCGTGAGTTCGGTTCTAGCTGTACTGAATGTACTGGTTTCCATTACTATGTATTGGGTAACCCAGGCACAGAGATGACAATTACAACAGACCCTGATGGCGATGGCCCTCTAGCTAAGCAAGCTTATACCATCCCTGCAGCGGACTTAAACTACCCAGAGTCAATTCGTAAGTACACTGCAATCGACATCTCAGTAGAAAAAGCTTGGGATGGTGTTTGGTTTATGAACGCAGCATATACATGGTCTAAATCTGAAGGTAACAACGAAGGTTATATCCGTTCAGATAATGGTCAGGACGATGCTGGTTTGACAACACTATTTGACCAACCAGGTCTACTAGATGGTGCATATGGTTTACTTCCAAATGACCGTACTCACCAAATCAAAGCATACGGTACATACCAGATCACTGAGAACTTCAACGTAGGTGCGAACTTCTCTTACCAATCTGGTCGTCCTAAAAATGCATTTGGTTATCACCCAACTGACGTATTTGCCCAGGCCTACGGCTCTGAGTCATTCTACGCAGCGGGTAAACTTGCGCCACGTGGCTCATACGGCCGCACTGACTCGGTAATGCAATTAGACCTTTCTGCTAGCTACACTGTGCCAGTAGGTGAGTCGACTGTTACGTTCCGAGCTGACGTGTTCAACGTATTCAACTCTGACACAGTTACAGAAGTTGATGAAATACACGATAGAGACGGTCAAGACTACGATGCTAGCAACCCTGCAGCAGCAGAGCTTAACCCTAACTTCGGTAAAGCTACAAACTGGCAAACTCCGCGTTATGTTCGCTTAAGTGCGTCATACCGTTTCTAATCTTTTGATTAGATAATCTTGTCAAAACAAAAACCGGCCAATAGGCCGGTTTTTTTGATTGCTTATATAGTGTTCGAACTATTAAAAATTTCTGCGAGCAGAATTTATAGAATTGTCATTTAGCGGACTGCGAACTTGCTTAAAGCTCACCGTATTAACTAGGTCATCTTTGCGTTGATAAAAACTAAGAACGCTATCATCAAACTCAACTCCAAGTGCCTCAAACAGAGACTCCAGAACCTCTTGAGGCTCACGTACTAAATCTTCATAAGATATTGAAATGCCACGCTCACCTAACAAGGACTTCCAATGAGAAGTCATTTGATAAAAGTTATCAAAGTAATCATTAATTTCTTCCACCTTATAACTCCAAGGCACACCCGTGGCAAAAAAGTTTCGGTAGCACGACCACTTGTTATCCTGTTCGTCCCTGTCGATGAAAATAAATTTAGCTTTAGGAAATACTTCTGCCAAAAGACCAACATATCTATGTAAGTCGACAGTTTTGTCAACGATACGAAGCTTTGTATCCAAACCCCGCTGGGCTAATAAATCCAAATACTGATCCGCAAAACGAGCTTTATCTAGGTTATCTTGGTGTATTTCTTGAGGTAACAAAGCCTTACGAGACAATGCGTATTCGTGGCCACCATCAAAATCTGAATGAGAAGTCAAAATCCTCGCCAGTAGTGTGGTCCCAGACCTAGGCAGACCGACGATAAATACTGGCGCATAATGCTCATACTGGCTATTGGATTGAGAAGTTAAGGAAGAAAATACCTGCTTTATTTTCAAGTTATCCGATAACTGTGCAGACATCGAAAAGCCATTATTTGCGTACATCGACGCCATACGCTGATTTGCTTGTTCGAGATGACTATCTGCCAGATCTTTTTCACCTTTTCCTTCGTGGTGTTCGACTAGAGTCGTATAAAACTGCGCTTGAGTTAGCAAATCAAAGTGCTCTGGATTAACCGCTTTCAATTGTGCGAGCTGTGGTTCAGAAAGCGGCTGTATTTTAGCTAAAGACATCCAAGTAGGCATACTCAATGGGGCTTTTTGTAATGCGACCGAAAAAGCCTCTACAGCTGGCTGTAACTCCCCTTTTTGACTTAGCAATACGCCATTGAGGTGATACCAACGGTTGTCTCTTTGCGCCTCTGGTACTTTGTTTAAGATCGACTCAGCATTGTTGACATCGCCCCACTCCGCATACATACCTGCAGCTTGAATAAAGTGACCTAGCTGTGGGCTTTGGCTCAACAATAAGTCCAGCGCCTGCTTTGCTAAATTTATTTCGCCAAGTACTGAAGCAAACTGAGCCATAGGAAACCAGTTTACGCCGAGTGCCAATTGGTCTTTAAGCATTTCACTTAGAGTTGATTTAAAGCCTTGCCGATCGTGTTGATGTGCACAATTAGCCGCCTTTTTAGCCTGTTCAATTGGACTCAGCGCTGACATAGTTTTTCCCTAATCCTTGGTTAATTTTCTTCGTTGTGAAGTTCTAATCCTGTTTCATTTGGTGTTGATTTTGATTTGGCAGAATCGGAACGGGCCGTTTCTAGTGACTCTAAATAGGTTTGATCTATGTCTTTAGTGACGTAATTGCCGTCAAAAACCGACGTTTCAAAACCTAAAATAGACGGGTTTTCGTCCTTAACAGCATTGACCAAATCGTCCAATGATTGATAAATCAACTCATCTGCACCAATCATGGCCGCGACTTCATCCGCTTCTCTTCCATATGCAATTAATTCATTTGGAGATGGCATATCAATACCATAAACATTAGGGAAACGAATCTCTGGAGCAGCTGACGCAAAAAACACCTTATTAGCACCTGCATCTCTAGCCATCTCTATAATTTGCTCAGACGTTGTACCGCGGACAATCGAATCGTCTACTAACAGGACATTTTTGCCTTTAAACTCTTGGCTAATGGCATTGAGCTTACGACGGACTGACTTTTTACGCTGTGCCTGACCCGGCATAATGAAGGTACGGCCCACATAGCGGTTTTTAACAAACCCTTGGCGATATGGCAGATCTAACTCATGGGCAATTTGAAGAGCGATATCACAGCTGGTTTCCGGTACTGGAATAACCACATCAATATCCAGATCGGCCCATTCTTTTTTGATTTTACGACCTAAGTACTCACCCATTTTGACTCGTGAACCATAAACAGAAACATCATTTAGTCTCGAATCAGGTCGTGCAAAATAAACATATTCAAAAATACAAGGAACGCATTTAGGGTCCGGGTGACATTGTTTAGTGTGTAATTCACCTTGCTCGGTGATATATATGGCTTCACCAGGTGCAACATCTCTGACTAATTTAAAGCCATCAATATCCAAAGCAACACTCTCTGAGGCAACCATGTACTCAGTACCTTGCTCGGTCTCGCGCTGACCCAAAACAAGAGGGCGAATGCCGTTAGGGTCTCTAAACGCCAACATACCGTGACCGATAATCATGGAAACAACCGCGTAAGCACCGCGAACTTTGTGGTGAACTCGGCGTACCGCACTGAACATATCTGCCGGAGTTAACTCCATTAAATTAGATTCACATAACTCGTGTGCTAATACATTTAACAACAACTCAGAATCAGACGTGGTGTTGATATGACGTCTAGCTTCTTTGAATAATATTTCTTTGAGTTCAGTTGCGTTGGTGAGGTTGCCGTTGTGGGCGAGGGAGATACCAAAAGGAGAGTTTACGTAGAATGGTTGTGCTTCTGCAGAGCTTGAGCTTCCGGCGGTGGGGTATCTAACGTGCCCTATTCCCATATTGCCTTGAAGTCTTTGCATGTGTCGCTCTTGAAACACATCACGGACAAAACCGTTGGCTTTTCTTAAGCGGAAGTGACCGTTATCTATCGTCACAATACCTGCTGCATCTTGGCCACGATGCTGTAACACCGTTAATCCATCATAAATAATTTGATTAACCGGCGCTTTGCCAACTATACCAACAATACCACACATGATTTGGTCTCCATCAATGTTGTGTAGAGAGTAAACTTGAGTTTTCTTTTAACAATTCGAAAAACCATTCAACGATGAATGAAAATTCTGGAATAAGTAAAGATTGCTGCCACCAGTTTGCATCACTGGCTGGCGTGAGTGTATCTAAGAATAGTAATGTCGCTGCAACGATAAGCACGCCGCGCAGACCACCAAAAACCATACCAAGCATTTTATCGGTACCTGATAGGCCGGTAAATTGGACAATTTCAGAAAGGAGATGGTTAATAAGTGCGCCGAGAATTAAGGTAATAACAAATAGGATGGCAATCGCTGCTCCATTGCGAAACAACTCTTTTTCGATACCAGTAAGATAGACAGACAAGTCGAGATAAAAACGACTTGCCACAAAAAATGCCGCAATCCAAACCGCCAAAGAAACGGCTTCTTTGACAAATCCTCGCACTAGGCTAATCATGCCTGAAATAGCGATAACAGCAATTATCGCGTAATCAATCCAAACCATTCGGTTGCACTTTCCACTGCTGAAATTTCGGCGCGAAGTCTAACAAAACTCTTCCCTACCCGCCACTAGTTTGTTGGTTGAAAGCGAGTGATCTTACCTTCTAACCCGGTTAGTTCTCGCGCTTTTATTTGCGCTTCTTTTAATTTTTGACGATCAGATTCAGGTCCAATATATACCTTAGAAAGCACAGCGGACTTGGTTTTTACTGGCTTTATGTACGTCTCATATCCAGCGCTTTTTAATTTTTCTCGCAACGTGGTTACGTTTTCTTTATGTTTAAAGCTGCCCAACTGCAAAATATAAAGAGGCTTGGTAAAACGCGAAGTATTTGTTGATTGGTTCGTAGCTTTAGCTTCTACCTGTGCAGTTTGATTTGATTGCGGTTTGTCCGTTGCCGACTGATGCTCGCCAGGCTTTTTCTGGTCACTGTTTACTGATGATTGAGATACGGTTACAGCCTCGGTTGAACCACTTGGTAAGTCGCTACTAGGCGCTGCGTCTGTTTCACTATTTTTAGGTAGAGTTGTCGTATTAGGATTATTTTTGACACTCAACTTACCTTTTTGAGAAGAAAGTCCAGCGGTTTCACCGGCTAAGTTATTGACCTCTTCATAGCCGTCGTGTTCGCTGGTACTTTCATCCTCATCATCACTAGCTACATCATCGCTATTTGGTACCTGAGCAATCATTCTATCTACTTGCTGACTTGGAAAGTCTTTGATCATTGGACGACCATCAAAATCTGGCTGTTCAGGGATCTTTTTAAAATCCGACTTACTGGTTTGCTTTTGGCCATCTAATAAATCTGGGATGAACACGATACCAGCAATTACCACAATCAACATTCCGACTAAGCGTTGTTTGATTAATTCAGTCAAAGTTTTGCTCCGGTTAATTTTTATTATTGAGAGTCTAAAATATCTGCCACAGTGTAAAACGATCCGAACCCAAGTAAAAGGGTTTCATCGGGTTGATTTTGCTCTGCACCGGCCCACGCCATTTTTATATCCGGATAGGTGGTAATGTTATATTCGCCCATCCCTTCTAGAATGGCTTTTATCGATTCGGTTGACGCCGCTCTTTGATTTTTAGGCAACGCACCAAGGTGCCACTCTGACACATACGGGGCAATTAACTGCAGTGTTTGAGTTATGTCTTTGTCACGCATCATAGCAACGACCGCTATGATTTTATTGCATTGATTAAACGGCGTTCTGGTACGCAAAACCTTTATTAAATACTCTACCGCATGCGGGTTGTGCGCTACATCAACAAGTCGAATAGGCTTTTCAGACAACAACTGCATACGTCCAGGTAGGCTAAAGTTAGCGATTAACTCATTTAACTGGGCTTGTTCTAGTGACAACCCCATTTCTAGAAGTACCGTGATCGCCGTGGCAATATTTTGAGTTGGTACATAGTTTGATTTAAGCGATTCAAACTTTATTACGCCATTGTCATATTGCCAGATGGGCTCTGCGCTAGCGACTTGACCACATACTTCGTAGTGATAATCTCGACCGGCCCACAATACTTGTGCAACTTGGTGCTGTTCTGCTTGCTGTTGAATAGAGTTATAACGAATCGGCTCACCAATTACAGAGGTAGTATTGGGTTTGAAAATACCAGCCTTCTCAAAAGCAATTTGCTCTTTAGTGTCGCCAAGCCAATCAGTGTGATCCAAGCCAATACTGGTGATTACTGAAATATCCTGCTCAACAATATTAGTGGAGTCCAAACGTCCACCTAACCCTACCTCAATCAGAACAAAATCCAATTGTTGGGTTTGAAAAATTCGATACGAAGCCAGTGTTGAAAATTCAAAGTACGTTAGTGAGGTGCCAGCTTTATATTGCTCTATGTAGTCAAATGCCTCTATGTGAGCATCATCTGACAACATTTCGCCATTAATTCGAACACGCTCATTGTATTTGTGGATATGAGGAGAACTGAAAACCCCCACCGAATAACCCATACTGATCAAGGCATGTTCGATAAAACGAATCGTTGTGCCTTTGCCATTTGTTCCAGCGACGAGTACCGTTTTTTTGGCACCTAAGTCTTTTACTTTTGCTCGCTCTGCGACCTGATTTATACGTTCTAAGCCAAGTTCTATTTCGGTTGGATGTTGTTGTTCTAAATAAAAAAGCCAGTCATTAAGAGACTGGCTTTGAAATGGGTTAGTCGTCATGTTGACCTATGCCGTTCTGTGCTCTTTTTCCAATGAAGGTAGTTTACACATTTTTGCGAACAAACGCGCCACTGTATTGCGCATTTCTCTGCGGTCGACGATCATATCTATCGCACCGTGCTCTAATAAGAACTCACTGCGTTGGAATCCTTCAGGTAGTTTTTCGCGAACGGTTTGCTCGATAACACGAGGTCCAGCAAAGCCGATTAGCGCTTTAGGCTCACCGATATTGATGTCACCTAGCATTGCTAAACTTGCTGATACACCGCCCATGGTCGGGTCGGTCAACACAGAGATGAAAGGCAAGCCTTTTTCACTCAATTTTGCCAACGCCGCACTGGTTTTAGCCATTTGCATCAAAGAGAACAAGGCTTCTTGCATTCGCGCGCCACCTGATGCCGAAAAACAAATCAGTGGGATATTTTCATTAATACAAACATTAACTGCTTGAACAAACTTTTCGCCAACGACCGTAGCCATTGAACCACCCATATATTCAAACTCGAATGCCGCTGCAACACATGGTACACCCTTAACTCGACCTTTCATGACGACCATAGCGTCTTTTTCTTTAGTCTGCTTTTGTGCTGCCGAAATTCGGTCTTTATATTTTTTACTGTCTTTGAAAGACAATACATCTTGTGGTTCTAAATCCGCTGCGATTTCGGTTTTTTCACCTGAATCCAAAAATAGCTCTAGACGTTTACGACCGGTCAAACGCATATGGTGGTCGCACTTAGGACAAACGCCTTGCTCTTTTTCTAAGTCATTTTTATACAGAATAGCGTCGCAGCTAGTACACTTAGTCCATACCCCTTCAGGAATGTTACGTTTGGTAGAGGTATTTGTCTTTGGTAGAATTTTTTCTATCCAGCTCATTGATTACTGCCCTATAAAAAAGTTATCCGCTTTCATTCTTTACGCTGAAAATTGAAACCGTATTAAAACACAACAAATTCGTAAAAACTCGCTTAAACTGGTCTTATTAGTCAGCTTTGTGTTCAAAATAACAGCAATATTTAAAAATCACTACAGAAATAGAGGACCCAATTTTGACTTTGGCAAGCCAAATTCTTCTGGGTAATCGACATCAATTAAATAGAGGCCATGTGGCTTGGCGGTTTCAGCCGCTTGAGTGCGATCTTTGAGGGCAAGAAGTTCGGCCATCCACTCGACGGGTTGTTCTCCTTTTCCTATCGCGATTAAACTCCCAGCGATGTTGCGAACCATATGGTGGACAAAAGCATTAGCTTTGATGTCGATGACAACAAAAGAACCTGTTCTAGTAACATTTACATGATGAACGAAGCGATTTGGTGAATTTGATTGGCATTGTGCTGCACGAAACGACGAAAAGTCATTTTCGCCCAATAGGCTTTGTGCGGCTTGATGCATTTTGTCAGCATCGAGTGGTGAGTGATAGTGACTTAAGCCATGGTTAAGAATACCAGGTCTTAGTCGTTCATTATAAATCACATAACGATAACGTCGTGCCGTCGCAGAAAACCGAGCGTGGAAATCATCGGGCACATGTTTGACCCAAGTGACTGCGATTGCATCTGGTAAGTTTGCATTGACGCCCATTGTCCAGCCCTTATCAGGACGAACAGCATCAGTATCAAAGTGAACAACTTGACCTGTGCCATGAACTCCGGCGTCAGTCCGACCTGCACAAAACACATCGACTGGGTGGTTAGCGATTTTGCTCAATGCTTTTTCTAAACATTCTTGAACGGTTTCTACTTCTCGTTGGCGCTGCCAACCAAAAAATTGAGCCCCGTCGTATTCTATTCCTAAAGCAATTCGCATAGTCGCTTAAACCCACCAAATATAATGCATAAATTAATTGGCGCATTATACATGGCTTTTAATGAGACTTCACAGTTGAAATCTCAGTTACTCGCCGTTTAGCTTCTCTAACATCGCCAAAGCTTCTGTTTTGGCTTCTTCATTATCGCTATCTATGATTTCTTGCAATATTAATTTAGCGTTTTCTTCATCTTCCATTTCGATGTAGGTATTGGCTAAATCTAGCTGATTAGCCATACCACCGGCTTCCTTATCTACGTCAACAGAACCTCGATCTTCAGACAACTCGTCAAAGTCATCAAGTCCCACATCAATATCCAAGTCATCCGGAATGTCGACTTCTTCACCATCATCAAGTTCGTCTATCAGGTTGTCGACGCTAACAAATTCTTTATCTAATTCAGCGAAGTCTTCGACTAGCATTTCATCATCGATACCTTCGATTAGGTCATCGTCTAAACTGTCACCGATATCATTACCTAAATCAGCACCTAAATCAGCGATGTCCATCTCGTCATCATCAGTATTCGTTGATGACGATTGAGCTGTCTCCATCGGCTCCGAGAGTTCAGCTAATAAGTCATCAAAATCTGCTTGTTCTAGCTCGTCGATTTCAAATGATTCGGTTGATTTGTCACTTTCAGATTCGAACTCTTCGTCATCTTCGAATAGATCGTCTTCGAATAGATCATCTTCGAGTTCATCCTCTTCTGATAAATCGTCTTCTGGTAAATCGCTTTCTAAATCTGAATCAGGCTCTACATTATCACCTAAATCATCAATAGAGTGCTCATTCGAATCTTGGGTAAGTTCTTGTCCAGGTTCTTGTGAAAACTCTTCAGATAACTCGTCATCTTGCAACAAGCTCTCAATGTCAGACTCATCAAAACTAGTGTTCAGCAACTCTTCATCTAAAAGTGGAGTATCTGGCTCTGCAGTCTCAGACAATAAGCTAGCAATGTCTTCTTCACCAAAGTCTTCTGGCTCTAACTCAACGCCATCACCAAGATCATCACCTAATTCATCAATATCAACGTTATCGCTCTCTTGAGTGTCTTCCTCTTCCGGCTCAGACACCACCTCTTCTTGATGCTCGATTTCTTCGTCAGCTAGCTCATCATCTAGACTTTCATGATCGTCTAAATCGTCTTCCATTTCTAAATCAGGGTATTCGTCAAGTTCAGTACTAGCCTCAACATCGCTTATCGGCTTGTCGTGTTCTTGTTCACCTGCAGAGAGGTCAATGTCGTGATGCTCAGACTCTTCGTGTAGCTCATCTTCTGAGTGGTCTTCTTCCATTTCAAAGAGGTCGACATCCACTAAGTCTTCAACATCATTGACTTGCTCACCAACTGGGGGATCTAGTAAATCAGATTCATCAATGTGTGGAGTCTCATCTTCCTCAAGTTCGGCTTGCTCGATACTCGGCTCATCTGAGTCTAATTGTTCTGAATCAGGGTCTTCTGCTTCTATTTCATCGGCAATAGACTCTTCAAGATCCGACGCATCTAATTCCGGCTCATCTAAATCTTGATCTGAGCTGTGATCCATTTCCGGTTTTTCAGGTTCAACTTCATTTTGTTCAGAATCTTCTGGTTCGTCGGCGTTAGGTGTTTCCTCTGAAAGATCTTGCTCTAGATCGTCTTCTTCTAGAGTATCCTCCTCTGGAGCTGCTTGCTCTTCCGAAGGCACTTCCTCCTCAGTTAATTCAGGTTCGTCTTGTTGCTCCGGCGTTTCGCCCTCTTCCTCTGCGGCTTCTTCAAGCGCTTGTTCTGTCTCTTCTTCTAAGAAATCGTCCCAAATTTCGGTAGCATCATTACTTACGCCTAAAGAACTAGTGTCAGCTTCTGAGGTATCCTCATTGGTGTTTTCTAGAATCGAGTCAATATCAAAGTCTTCTTCCTCGTAAGACTCTTCAATTAAATCTGGATCTGCTGTTTCAGCTTCCGAATCTTGTTCGGTATTTTCTACTGACTCAAGGTCTGGAGTTTCGTCTGCTTCGTCAAGTAAATCATCAATATCGTCCTGAACGTCTGCTGAAGCACTAGATTCTGCTGTCGGTTCAAGTTCAGCCTCGTCTAAATCTTCGTCCATAATTGCGGCTGAATCGTCTAGTTCTTCGTCGGTACCATCGATTAACGCGTCTATGTCAAAATCTTCGTCGTCAAAGTCTTCGTCATCCAGTCCCAGCTCGTCTTCAATATCGTCAACCCCAGTTTCCATATCTTCTTCTGGTGGTAAGGCAGGAGTTTCTTCTTCTGATTCCATGCCCACGTCCGCTGCAAGCTGCTCCACGTCATCCGATGGAGGAGTGAACTCATTCAATACGTCATCAACATCATCTGATGCGACATCGCTCGCTACTTCATCTAATAGGGCGTCAACGTCATCTTCACCGTCCGCCTCATCTTCAACCTCTAGCTCTATCTCTTCTGACAAGTCATCACCCACATCATCAAGCGGGTCGTCTAATGGTTCATCAAGATCACTATCGTCGCCGTCGAGTAACGCGTCAATGTCTTCTGCACTAACAATTTGGCCATCGTCGTCATCGGCCAGATCAATTTCTTCAACTTCGCTGCTGTCATCGAGTAACTGATCGTCTAAGCTGTCATCAAAGGCAGTGTCGTCTGATAACAACTCATCGTCGAGGCTATCATCTACATCAAGCTGAACGTCGTCATCCAATAAGTCGTCACCCATATCTAAGGCGTCTAACTCATCATCTAAAGAGTCATCTAAACTGCCAAGTTCATCGTCAAATGGGTCTAGAGCATCAAGACTATCATCGACATCAAGTGGATCATCAATACCTAAATCAGGAGCTGCTTCTAACGGCTGGTCCATCGCTGCAAACGAATCGGTCGACAATGGCTTTTGTGGTGCCATTGATGGATCAGTCAGCGGGTTAGGTTCTTCCTTGTTTTTATTCTTCAAGAAAACAGCTAGACCAACTAATGCGCCAATCGTCAACAATGATGAAATCAACACCATGCCTAGAGTTGAACTAAAAAATTCACCAATTTCGTCTAATGCAGATTTTTGTTCTGCCGCTGCTTGTTTAGCTTGTAGTTCAGCTTGTTGCTGAGCTAACAACTCCTCAACCTTAGATAGAATTTGTTGAGTCTCACCGCGTAATTGACTTTCATTACCAAGAGCTTGCTCGACGTTTGATAACTTTTCAGTCAGGGCTGATAACTTTTCTTGTAATAATTCGTTTTCTGATTTTAATGACTGGTTAACTTCTTTCGCGCTGTCCAGCTGCTCTTGAATCGTTTCAAAAGCTTCGAGTTGCTTTTTCTCTACCTGCTGGATTTTTTCTGAAATTTCTTTTTTGGCGGTATCGACATCAATGACTTTAGCCGCTTCAATCGGCGCTAAGGTTGAATCAATCTCAGCAACATCAAGTTCACCCCGCAGGCGTTTGGCCCATAGCTCATCATCGGCGTCGGCGCGTTCTTTCGCGTAAATTGGGTCGATTGCCATAACTTCTTTATGGCTAGGGATTTTTAGGATCACGCCATTGCGCAAACCATTTAAGTTGTCAAAATCAAACGCGTTTGGGTTCTTTTTCAGCGTGGCAACCATGACTTGGTAGACTGAAACATTATTTCGATGGCGAAACTTGTTACCGAGTTTCCACATGGTATCGCGGCTGGTAATAGGGCCGTAAGTTTCGCCAAGTTCACCATAGTCGACCCCTTTGGGGCCTTTTAGTTTATTGTCGGCAATAGCAATATGAGCGGTCGAGAATGACAGCAAAAGAAAAAACAAGGCAAATAATTTAAAGCTTGAACGCATCGATAAATTCCAAATTCGCAAAAAAATGCCGCGCGGCAAAGTCTGTTTTGGTGATAACAAATACTCTATCGGCCTAAAGTGCTGATTTCATTAGACTCAATATTTATTTTTGTACTGTCATTTAACCACTTTAAAAAAGTAAAGCAAAGCTTGTACCAGTTAATTGTGTCAACTTTATGCCAGTTAATTATAGCCAAACAAAAAAAAGCCCCGCAAAAAGCGAGGCTGTTATTTTTAACGCATCAGGGCTTACAGGTAATCTCGAACAAGTAGCTCTGCAATTTGCACGCTATTTGTCGCGGCACCCTTGCGTACATTGTCTGCAACAACCCACAAATTAATGCCATTTGGATGAGAAATATCTTCTCGAATACGACCAACATAAGTTTGGTCGTTGCCGCTAGCGTGGGTAACTTGAGTAGGATAGTCCTTGTCCTCAGCTAACATAGTAACACCAGGAGCATCAGCTAAAATATTTTTAATGTCTTCGGCGCTGACAGGCTGACGCAATTCAAGGTGAATTGCCTCTGCATGGCCATAGAATACAGGCACGCGTACCGCAGTTGGATTTACTCGAATACTCTCATCACCCATTATTTTGTGCGTTTCCCACACCATTTTCATTTCTTCTTTGGTGTAACCATTGTCTTGGAATACATCAATTTGAGGAATTACGTTAAACGCCATTTGAACTGGGAAGTTTTCTGTTTCTACAGGTCGGCCATTCATTAACTGCGCAGTTTGAGCAACTAATTCGTCGATTGCCTCTTTACCTGCACCACTGACTGATTGATAAGTTGAAACGTTAATTCGATCTATACCGTAAGCGTCATGAATCGGCTTTAACGCTACCAACATCTGAATGGTTGAACAATTTGGGTTGGCGATAATGTTGCGATTTCTAAAATCCACTAGCGCGCCAGGGTTCACCTCTGGAATAACGAGTGGAATTTCTGGTTCGTATCGATAGAACGATGTATTGTCGATAACTACCACACCTTCATCAGCTGCGATAGGCGCATATTTCTCAGAAACCGCTGAGCCTGCGCTAAACAAACCAATTTGAACCTGAGTCCAATCAAACGTATCAACGTCAATGACTTCAATCTCTTTGCCTTTAAAAGAAATCGTGGTGCCCGCCGAACGTTTACTAGCTAGAGGAAATAACTGCCCAACCGGAAAGTTTCTCTCTTCTAAAATTTCTATGATGTTTTGGCCTACAAGACCAGTTGCGCCAAGCACCGCAACATTGATTTTTTGTTCTGACATGATGTTCTACTAATTTCTCTGGTAAAGATCGTTAAACAATTGACTCGGTGTTAAAACCGAGCTGGGTTAATTTTTCCGATAGGTTCGGATTATCGCTTTTTACGGTCAGCGATGACCATTCACGTCTAACTGGATAATTTTTTCTGATCCAGTCAAAACCTTGGTTTGCCAAGTGACGATGGAAAAGCGCATCATCCCTTCTAACATCAAACACAAGGTGGATGAGTGTTTTTAGTAATGCTTGTGGCTCCAGTCTAATACTCTGTTCAGCCAATTGCTCTGAGTTACCAGCACTACCGCCATTACCACCAGAGCTTCTCAAACTCACTTCGGTTATATCCGCTTCAGGTAAAAAATGTTGAAGTTGATGACTGGCTTCGAACCCAAATTGTTCACACACGTGGCGATACAAAATTTCAGTGCCTTTGGCTTTTCCTTCTAGACTGTATCCGGCAATATGGGCACTACAAAGTGTACTATGAGGTATCAGCTCTACCATGGGCTCTGGCTCACCTTCCCATACGTCTAACGCTAACTTAATTGCAGGACGATTAGAAGTCTTTCGTTGCTCAATATGGGCCAAAAGTGCCTTATTATCGATAACTTCTCCTCTACTTGCGTTTATTAGGCACACATCGTCTTTTAACAAGGCTAAATTGTGTTCATTTAATAAATGAAAAGTAGGATGTTCGCCCTCTTTTGTGAGTGGCGTATGAAAGCTAATGATATCGCCTTCTTTTAATGCCTTTTCCAAAGATGTAAATTCGGGGCCTGACTTATACGGATCACAAAGTCGCAGTTCTATATTCAAAACATCTAGCTTTGCCTTAAGACGACTTCCGATATTGCCAACACCGATGATAGACACGACTTTGTCACTCAAGCTCAATTGGTGGGTTTCTGCTAATACCAGCATTACGTTGATGACAAACTCAGCCACAGAATTGGCATTACAACCAGGAGCAGAAGTAAAGTAGATACCCTTTTGGGCCAATAATTGTTTGTCTATGTGATCTTCGCCTATTGTTGCCGTACCGACAAACTTGAGACGATTTGCTTGAGTGAGAAGTTCAGCATTAACCTTAGTTATTGAGCGAACCAACAAAACATCAACATCGACTAACTGAGCTGGATTTAATCCTCTCCCGGCAAAACGTTCGACTTCACCTAAATCGCAAAAAAACGATTCGGCGTACGGAATATTTTCATCTATCAATATTTTCATTTGGCTTGTCACATACACTGAATTGATTGGAAAGCAATTGCTGACCAAGAGTTTAGCGTTAACACTCTGTTGTTACTGGAGTTAAGGCAATAAAAAACCCCGTTTAGTTTAACGCTAAACGGGGCCTATAAACATCCTAAAATTAAATATAGTCAATAACTATATGGAATAGCTTTTATCTAATTTTAGTTTAAAGGGCTGTTACAGTTTTTTGAACACTAATGTTGCATTAGTGCCACCAAAACCAAAGCTGTTCGACATAGCTAAATTGATGTCTGCTGGTTTAAACTCTTTAACAATGTTTAAACCTTCTGCTTGCTCATCTAAATTTTGGATGTTGATAGATGGTGCAACAAAGTTATTCTCCATCATCAATAAGCTATAAATTGCTTCGTGAACACCAGCCGCTCCAAGTGCATGACCTGTCATTGCCTTAGTCGCAGAAATCATTGGAGATTGACCTGCAAATACGTTTTGAATAGCGCCTAGCTCTTTGACGTCACCAACTGGTGTACTCGTACCATGAGTGTTGAGATAGTCAATTTGTCCTTCAACAGTTTCTAAAGCCATCTTCATGCAGCGCTCAGCACCTTCACCTGATGGTGCTACCATGTCAAAACCATCTGATGTCGCACCGTAACCGACGATTTCTGCATAAATCTTTGCACCACGAGCCTTTGCATGTTCGTATTCTTCGACAACGACCATACCGCCACCGCCAGAAATAACAAATCCATCACGATCAGCGTCATAGGTACGAGAAGCCAATTCAGGTGTTTCATTGTATTTAGTCGATAACGCGCCCATCGCATCAAACATACCTGCTAGAGTCCAATCAACTTCTTCACCACCACCAGCAAAAACGATATCTTGTTTACCAAGTTGGATTTGTTCTAAAGCGTGGCCTATACAGTGAGCTGAGGTTGCACAAGCACTACTGATTGAGTAGTTAACCCCTTTGATTTTGAATGGTGTCGCCAGTGTTGCAGAGCAAGTACTGCTCATAGTACGTGGAACCTGGTATGGACCTACGCGTTTTACGCCCTTTTCTCTCAAGGTGTCACAAGCAATAATTTGGTTTTTAGAAGAAGCGCCTCCTGAACCAGCAAGAAGACCTGTTCTTGGGTTTGAAACCTGCTCATCTGTTAAACCCGCATCGGCAATCGCTTCTTTCATCGCTATGTATGCATAAGCAGACGCTTCACCCATAAAGCGAATTGCTTTGCGGTCAATATGCTCAGAAATATCAATGTCAATGTTGCCCCAAACTTGAGAGCGCAAGTTGTACTCTTTAAACTGCTCAGATGCACTGATCCCAGACTTGCCCGCCTTCAGGCTTGCTAATACTTCATTTTTATCGTTACCGATACTCGATACGATACCTAAACCAGTAATAACCGCTCTTCTCATAAATATCCCAATAATTGAAGTTATGAATAAATTTTTGCCAGTATTCTACGTACTTTTCAAGCTTAACTGGTCTAATTTCAGCGAACAAGTGTTAGCCGAGTACAGTATAATGAATCTTTCGTGACGCTTGATGTTACTTTTTAATGCTATTACCCGTAAAATTAGAACATTAGACGACATTTGGAGCTACTCACATTGATTGAGCACGCTAAATTAAATTTTGATGAAAACGGTACACCGATTTCATCTGCCTTCGACGACATTTATTTTTCTAAACACGACGGTATTGCAGAAACTGAGTATGTATTTATCAAACATAACCAGCTTCAGGACCGTTGGCCAGTGATCTCAGACCAGTTTCATATTGGCGAAACAGGCTTTGGTACTGGCTTAAACTTTTTAGTCGCTTGGCAACTTCTCAATCAAGTTAATCAAACTCGAAATACGCCATTAAAGCTCAAGTTCACTAGTTTTGAAAAATACCCAGTTACCCAACAAGACTTAAAACAAGCCCTATCGGCCTGGCCGCAACTTAAAGAATTGGCGGACGCATTGATCCAAAGCTACCCAGTTGCGTTTACTGATGAACACGTGATTACGCTTCAAGACGGTTTGGTAGAATTAAACTTGATCATAGGTGATGTCAATCAACGCATTAAAGAATTACCAAGTTTGAGCGGTAATGACGGTATTCATGCGTGGTTTTTGGATGGTTTTGCGCCGAGTAAAAACCCAGACATGTGGACAGACAATTTGTATAAAAATATGGCTCGCTTATCTGCTCCAGGCGCTACCTTAGCAACCTTTACAGCTGCTGGAGCCGTCAGACGAGGATTGCAAGCAGTTGGATTTGAAGTCAAAAAAGTTAAAGGGTTTGGTCACAAGCGAGAGATGTTATCAGCCCAGTTAACAAACGAAACAATTGGATAGGAAAGCCCGTGCTTAACACCAAGACCCCAGAGCAGTTTTTTACATCTATCGAAGTAGATCATACACCGCGTCAAATAGCGATTATAGGTGCTGGCATATCTGGGCTCACATTAGCAAGTGAACTTATCCGTAAAGACCCTGATACCTTAGTCAGTATATATTGCGCAGACCATGACGTGGCACAGGCCGGTTCGAGTAACCAACAAGGTGCTATTTACCCCTTATTACAAGCCGAAAAAAGCGTCATAGCCCAATTTTACGCGCACGCTTACCAGTTTGCTTGTCAGTATTATCGCCGTGTACTACCGAGTCAGCAACAAGTGCCTCATCAATGGTGCGGCGTATTACAACAAGCAATAACTGCGGAATTAGACTCTAAGTTTGATACCGTAGCTGAATTATGGGCACCGTTAGTTCAACGCTGTACTAAAGAAGAATCTTCATCCCTTGCTGGACTGTCACTTCCCTATAGTAGTTTGTTTTATCCCGACGGTGGCTGGCTTAACCCTCAACAATATTGTTTTTGGCTTAAAAAAAATCTGCTTGCGTCAAAGCGAGTGCGCTTTTTCTTTGATAGTCCCGTTGTTTCTGTTCAACCCAAGCCAAGCTCTAACCTAAACCTATGGCATCCAGTTAGGATTGGTGCCGAGCCAACACGGATCAGTCAAGACTGTGAATCAGAGTCACCAAAACTATCAGAGCACCAAGAGCTATACCATCAGATTATTATTTGTGCTGGTGTCGACTCAATCGACTTTGACCTCTCTAATGACTTGCCAATTACGCCGGTGTTGGGCCAAGTGTCAAAATTAACGCATGATACTAGTGCCGCCGAGCTAAAGACCGTGTTATGTCACAAAGGTTATATGACTCCTGCAACCAGTCAGTATCAATCCTTTGGGGCGACATTTGAAAAAGGTCAAGCTACTGCTGAATGCAAAACACAATCAGATCAAAAAAACCTAGAACAAATTCAAAAGGCCTACCCCGATGAAACATGGTCTCAAGAGTTAAATAAAGCAAACATCATAGGTGCCAATGCAGCATTTAGAGCAACGACTGCAGATCATCTTCCGCTTGCGGGTGAAATTATAGACTGGTCTTGGATTAGTCATTATGTAGATAAAAACAATGGGCGATTTAAGCGTTCAGATAAAATCAAAGGTGAGTTGAATAACCTTTGGTCTGGTTTGTTTGTCATGAGTGGACTCGGGGCCCGCGGATTGACGTCTGCCCCTATAATTGCCGAGTTATTGAGTTCTATGTTGCTCAATCAAACGAGTGAGTTGGACCCTGACATATTTCAATGGGTGCAAAGCACTGTTGCGCCAGTGAGATATAAATTAAGAGAGTACAAACGAACCAAACGGGTTCCGCAAAGTTTATAACCCAAGTGTATAACCTAAGGTTTAACCATTTCGATAACGACTCGACGGTTTTCGGCCCGACCTAAAATAGTTTGGTTAGACGCTATATGACGTTTTTCACCAAAGCCTTCAACACTAATTTTATCGCCCGGGATACCAAATTGTTCGAATACGTCTTTAATTTCATTGGCTCTGCGTTGTGAAACTTTTAAGTTAGTGTAGCGGCCGCCCCAAGAGCTCGAATAAGCTTTAACACTTATCTTATCGATGTTTTTGTCGTGTTTGAGGTACTCTTCAATTTGCTGAAGTTTCTTTTTAGACGCCCGATCTAATTCCGTACTGTTTTTCTCGAAGTTTAATACGGTGTAAGACAGATCTTCAAAGCTGTATGGCAATAGCCCATCTACACAATTTAAAAAGTCGTAATACGCAGGTCTAAAATTTGTTGCGGCTAAGGCTACTTTGACTCGGTCGTTCTGATTATGCCAGTCAGCGTAATACAGCGTCGGAAAATAGCCTTTTTCTAATTCAGTAAGCATAATCCAAGCGGTTGTCTCATCGACGTCACCATTGAATTGCTTACGCCATTGCATTTCAGCTACTTTCATCGCACCTTGTCCAGGGCGCCAAGTAGGAGGTACTGACTCAATAAGTGCCAACGAATAATCAGCTGGCAAACGCATCACATCTAGCTCAAAAGACATATTATTAACTTTGCTTGCCGCACTGCTAAATATTGCCGTACCGTAATTTGGAATAGTATGAGTTAATTGACACTGTAAGCGTGATTCAGATGCAAGTTGCCAAACCGAGTTTTCGAGCGTTGCTACGTAGCTTCGGCGACTCGCATCTGTAGCCGAACTAAAAAACATCAACAATATCAATGTAGATATGACCAAAGATGCCATTTTCGAACTCATAAACTAACCCTAACTCTTAATCAACCTAACGAATAACCCAAATCAGCCAGAACACCCTTTTCAGTGTCGACATCTTGTCTGCTTAATTCATCTATTTCATTTGCTGAGGTTAAATAAGCAAATCTTGTACCAGTGCCCTATCATTTGATTACTTCTAATGAGTAGGCGATGAAATTTTCGGTTCAAAATCTATTGAAACACATGAAAGTTGAGCGCGACCATGTGATAATAACAACCCAATCGACATGAGGTAGTATAGCTGTGGCAGAACAAGAAAACGATTTAAAAAAATCTGAAAACATCAAAGATCCAAACCTATTGAGCAGTCGTTTTCGTGGTTTTTATCCCGTTGTTATTGATGTCGAAACCGCTGGGTTTAATGCTAAGACAGACGCCTTACTTGAAATTGCTGCCACTACCCTAAAAATGAATGAAGACGGTGTTTTAGAGCGTGATGAAACTTTCCACTTTCACGTTGAGCCGTTTGAAGGTGCTAATATCGAGCAAGCAGCTATTGAGTTTAACGGTATAGACCCGTTCAACCCTTTACGTGGTGCCGTGCCTGAATCCGATATGGTTAAAGAGATTTGTAAAGCCGTGCGCAAAGGCCAAAAAGCGGCGGGTTGCTCCCGTTCTGTCATTGTTGCTCATAATGCTGCCTTTGACCATGGCTTCTTCATGGCAGCCATAGAACGCGCCAAGTATAAGCGTGTTCCGTTTCATCCTTTCGTGACTTTTGATACGGCCTCATTCGCAGCATTAAGTTTGGGTCATACTGTGCTTGCAGAAGCATGTAGGCGCGCAGGATTGGGATTCGATAACAAAGAAGCTCACTCGGCCAAATACGACACCGAAAAAACCGCAGATCTATTTTGTTACATGGTAAATCGTTATAAAGCTTTGGGCGGTTGGCCTCTGCCTGAGCAAGAAGCAGAGCAGCAAGAGACAAAATCGTCGTAAGCTCAGTCTAAATGAGACAAACCAAGTTTATTCGTCTTTAAACTGAGCTTTAATTTGTAAAATTTGCTCCAATTCGAGCTCTAACAACTCGACTAATTTAGGCTCAAAGTGTTTGCCACTTTGGGCTTTCAAATATGCCAATGTGTCTTCGACGCTCCAAGCCTCTTTGTAAGGGCGTTTACTTGTCAAAGCATCGAATACATCCGCGAGTGCGGTAATTCTGCCCTCAATCGGAATCTCTTCCCCTTTAAGACCATTGGGGTAACCTGTGCCATCCCATTTTTCGTGGTGAGTAAGTGATACTGTCTTGGCAAGTTTAATCAATTCAGAGTCGTCATCGCCTAAAATTTCCGCACCGATTTGTGGGTGGGTTTTCATTATAGAGAACTCTTCTTCTGTCAACTTACCTGGCTTTAACATTATGCTATCGGGTATGCCTATTTTGCCTATGTCATGCATTGGCGCTGCGTGTAATAAATTATCGACGCGCTCTTCATCTAAGCCATAAGCTCTGGCTATTACTGCAGCAAAGTGACTCATGCGCATAACATGCATGCCAGTTTCATTATCTTTGTATTCAGCGGCTCGACCTAGGCGTTGTATGACTTGTAACCGAGTCGCTCTAAGTAACTCAGCTTGTACTAACGATAGGTGGTTTTTGACCCGTGCCCTAACTCTTGGTGGTGAAACTGGTTTGCTAATGTAGTCCACAGCTCCTAAATCAAACCCCGTAGCCTCGTCTGCATCATCATCAAGTGCCGTCACAAAAATCACAGGGATATGATTTGTCACTGGATTTGACTTAAGAGACTGACAGACTTCAAGCCCCGTCATACCCGGCATCATAATATCAAGTAGGATTAAATTAGGTTGACTTTGCTCCGCCAGTCGCAAAGCCTCTTCACCGCTTTTCGCAAATACTAAATGGTATTCGTCTTGCAAAATTTGTTTCATGACCCGCAGATTTGCAGGCTCATCATCGACAATTAATAAGCTAGGTTTAGATTCTAGATTCACTTTTACTCGCCCTTCATCGTCTGTAAGCTGGTTAAAATCCTTTCGATCAATGTGTTCGCTTGTTCAAACTCAAAGTCATCGATTGCGATTGTCACTTGGTTAATTTCGTCTTGATAAGGCCCCAACCCAAGTGACTCAAGCTTAGTTAAATTATGTTCGTCAAATTCATTGGCTTGTACGGCTATCTGAATCTCTTTTAGTATCGAAGCGAGTGCGTCTTGATCAAAGTCAGAAACTGGTTTTATTAAGTTATCAGAGGCACTCTTTTGATTCGAAAAGTACTGATGCAGTTGTACTACGTTTGTGGCTATTTGATTTGTCAGCTGTTGGCTGTTTTGCAACGATTGCCGCAATTCGATTTGATGTTCTAACTCTGCCAACAGCGCCGCCATTCTGGTCAAGGACAAATTCGCTGTTAACCCTTTAAGCTTGTGTAGCTCAGTGCTGACAGCCTCTATATTTTGTTGCTCGACTAACGCATACAGGTATTCGAAATCCTTGCTGTGTTGATCTAAAAATCGACTAAGTTGTTTTTCGTATTTATCAAAGCTTCCCCAAAGAGATAAGGCGGCATGAGTGTCTATGCCTAGATCTGTATACACTTTGGTATTCTCTAGTTGTTTTTTACTAAAGCCTTGCTCGACGTGTCCAGACGCCGTTTCAATGCCTGTGACTTTGGCAATTTCTCTCAACAGGGATTGGATTTCGATCGGTTTATTGGCAAATCCTTCCATCCCAGCTTTTTGTGCTGCTAGTCTATCGTCTTCTAGTACACTGGCCGTCAGCGCAATAATAGGAGTTCGCTTTAACTGATTGGCCCGCTCAAACGCTCGCCTCTGAGTCGCTGCTGTCAAACCATCCATCACCGGCATTTGCACATCCATTAATACGACGTCGATATCATCACACGTTTCCATCCTGATCAAAGCTTGTTGACCATCTCTTGCGATTATGACGTCGTGCCCCAATCGAGTTAACAACTCCTCTAAAAGTTCGACGTTTTGAGATATGTCATCAACGACCAAAATCTTAAATTTGGGAAGTTTAATTTTGTGCTGTACCTGTTTTTTTACTGACGTTGCTGGTTCTAATGGTAAAGTGAACTTAAATTCGCTGCCCTCTCCCTTTGTACTCGTCGCAGAGATAGAGCCACCCATCAACTCAACAAGCTGTTTACTTATAGTGGTTCCGAGTCCCGTTCCACCAAAACGTCGGCTCATAGATTCGTCGGCTTGAGTGAAGGCTTCAAATATGCGACTCAGTTGGTCTTCGCTCATGCCAATACCAGTGTCCTTTACGACAAACTCGATGTGTTCATTTGTCACTGGCTTTACAGAAACAACTACCTCTCCTTCTTGAGTAAACTTTATCGCATTATTGACTATGTTCGTTAATACCTGCCTGATTCTCTCTGGTGCGCCTTTATAAAATGGTAAAATCGCCGAGTCGATTTTTGTTTCTAGTTTCAGTCCTTTGTTTTTAGCTTGTATCCAAAGTGTCGAAATGACAGCATCGATTTCCTCAATCAATGAAAAGCTACGCTTTTCCAGCTCAAGTTTGCCCTTATCTAACTTAGCACTGTCGAGCACATCATTAAGAAGGTGCAAAAGAGACTTAGCAGAGTTATTAATTGTACTCAAGTGGCGCCTTTGATCTGGTTTTAACTGCTCTTCTAATAGAATCTCACTAAAACCAATAATGGCATTCATTGGTGTGCGGATCTCGTGGGACATATTGGCTAAAAATGTTGCTCTACTTGCGGCCGCTTGCTCTGCTTTATCCTTAGCAATTGTTAATTCATTGACCATCTGGTGACGCTCAGTAATATCCATAATAAAACCGTCTAGCCAAACCTCTTTGCTAACTGGGTCAATTATTCTGGTACCAAACTCGAGCATCCACCTGATTTCGCCGTCTTTTCGTTTAATTCTGTACTCGACATTAAATACGTCATTTTTACCCGACTCTAGAATAACCCTGGCTAAATCGTCTTGGTGAATAATATCGGCAAAACTAATTTTGTGATTAGGTAATAAAAAGTCCTCTTTAGAATAACCCGTGATCTTTTCAACTGCGTCATTAACAAACATCATTCCCCAGTCATTGTCGTCTTTACATCGATAAACAACACCAGGAATATTAGTGACGAGTGAGCGAAGTCTTGCCTCGTTGTCACGCAATGCTTTTTCCATCTTGAGGCGATCGCGAATATCTGACATAAATGCAACAAAAAAGTCAGAATCACTGTGGCTAACGTGACCCAATGCCAACCGGATCTCAACTAAACTTCCGTCCTTATGTACCGCTTGTACTTCTTGACTTCGTCCTACTAAACTAGTGTCATCGCCCTGTAAATAGCGCTGTAAAAGACCTTTTTGATCAGACCTCAAGTGCTCAGGGATTAACACGTTTACATTTTGATTGACCAAGTCCTCAATAGACCAACCAAGCAGTTTTTCTGTTGCTTTGTTGGCGCTTGTTATTGCACCGTTTTTATCGATAACAATAATAGAATCAATCGCGGTTTCCATCGTTGCACTGAGTCGCTGTTCACTAGCAATTGCTCTATTGGAGATATCTCTGTATCTCAAAATTAGATTTAAACCCAGCACCAAACTGATGATAACAAGAGTAATTACGGTGACGCCAAAGGCAAGGTACATAGATGTTTCAGGAGGTTGATCACTGAATTCAAAACCAGGAGGTCTTACAAATCTCGCGGCCGCCATTCCCGTGTAATGCATACCAGCAATGGCACAGCCCATAACCAAAGCTGACGCCATATTTAATTGGAGTTCAGAAAAGCTACGCGAAAAGGCTTTTGTCAGGCCAAATCGAATCCATAAGGATAATATTGCTAAGCTCACCGCGACTATAATAGATAAGGCAAATATCGCTAAGTCATAACGCAATAATGGAGCCATCTCCATCGCTGCCATACCGCTATAATGCATTGTGCCTATACCAGCACCAACTAAAACACCTGCAGTGACTAATGGAATAGCACCTTTGGGTTTAGTGACGATGTGGTTTAATGCGACCCAAGAAGCTGCAATTCCGGGAATGAGAGACGCAGAAGTAAGTACCCACCCGTAATCGACTTGAGTACACAACTCAAAGGCCAACATACCAATAAAGTGCATACTCCATATGCCGCCACCAAGGGCAATGCTACCCACTAGTAACATGAGTTTACGACGGTTAGTACTTAGTACATCTGCCGCCTGAACCGCAACTTGGAGGCCCATAAAAGAGGAAAATATTGCAATGAACACAGATATTGTGATCATGCTTATGCTATAGAAGCCTTGAATGAGAATACTGTCTGAGGGAATAGAAAACAGAGAAACTACATAGTCTATCATCGCTTTACAAAACTTCCTTGAATTACAAAGCACGATCTTATCGAGCTTGGATACTGACCACAACAACAAATGCCGTGGCAAGCCCGTCATTGGGCGAATTCAGCTTATAGTTACCTGAGTAAGAGAAAAATGTTTTTACTCAGGTTTTTTACAAAAGAGCTCAATTTGTCTGTTGGCTAAGGTTTTTTGTTGGGCCACGTCTTCCTTGGTCAATACTTTTGGATTCCCATTGTCATCTAAAACTCGTACATTTTTAAATGAGTCTAAAACCTTTAAATTATGTTGGGCTTTTTGGCAATATTGAGTCGCTTGGCTGTTTAATTCTTGGATAGGGTTGTTGCCAACTCCGTTAACATTGATACCCAAATTTTCGGACTGTCCAGCTTCATCGCCTTGCTTGTGGGTTGTTGTTCGGACTCGGTCACCTTCTACTTCTAGTTCAACATAATCCATGTTTTTAGGGCGATATTCACTAAAAGTGACCACTCCCTTTTCATCTATCCATCTATATACTTTGATTTTTTCGACCTTCGCCAATGCAGCGCTTGAAGCCATCAAACAAATCAATGTAAAAGTAGTGAGAACCCTCATCCGGTTGCCTTTTTGTATCGCTATTTTTTTGTGTTATTGTCCTTTTATATCCTTATTTGGCTAGAAAATAAAAGAAAATTTTATGTCTGATGAAAATTCGTTGCCGAAAAAGCAACAAGAAAAGTTTTATTTATTACCTAACTTATTAACAACAGCGGGACTTTTTTCGGGGTTTTACGCCATCATAGCAGCGACCAATGGCAAGTTCGAAGCTGCCGCGATTGCCATTTTCATCGCAATGATTTTTGATGGCCTTGACGGCCGAGTGGCCCGTTTGACCAATACTCAGAGTGCATTCGGAGCTGAATATGACAGTATGGCTGACATCGTCTCTTTTGGTATTGCACCGGCTCTACTAGCGTACAACTATGGGTTACAAGAGTTGGGTAAATTAGGATGGCTATCTGCGTTTATTTACGTCGCATGTGCAGCACTTCGCCTTGCTCGATTCAATACACAAACTGGTGATGGTCCCAAAAATTACTTCCAAGGTCTTGCCTCACCTGCAGCGGCTGCCATTATCGCCAGTGGAATTTGGGTACTTGTAGAGTTCGATTTGTCAGGCGGGATGATTAATTACGCTTTATCTGTAATAACTGTTTTGATGGGTTTATTCATGGTCAGTAACTTTAGATACAGTGCGTTTAAACAGATTGATTGGAAAAACACAAATACGTTCTTAAGTCTATTACTACTAGTATTGGCTTTTGTCCTTGTTGCAGCTCGCCCCGCAGAAGTGCTGTTTATTGTATTTGCGATCTATGGCTTAAGTGGCCCTGTACTTGGGTTTAAAACAATGAAGCTTGAAAACATAATCGACAATAACAAAGACGCTGATTTTGATGATACAGACGATACAAAACCAAAAGATTAGCTAGTCACTCTTCCTTGTTGAATTCTAATGCTCGACTAAACTCTAAAGTATCGTTGCAAAAGAGGGTTGTCTTTAATGGATTTAGTTAATTTTCAAGTAGGTGCAAAAACAATTTCGTTGCCTATTTTAGATATATTATTAACAGAGCAATACAACAACGACCTAACTGAGGTTCCTAACAACAACCCGAACTTTATTGGTGTTCGGGAGTTTATGGGAACCCCCGTACCTATTTTTGACCTAGGATTAATCCTCAACCGCCACTCCACTAATAGTCAAAATAAAGAAGTCATCAAACAATTAAAAAACCTAAAACAACAAAGTAAGATATGGCTGAGTTCACTTAGTTCTGAATTACAAGGAAAGGACGCAACGCAGGAGCACCAGCATATAGAGTTTAGTAAATGGCTGAATGAATTTGAGTGTGACGATGAAGACTTAAGCACCTTACTTTTGCGCGTCAAAGAGACTTTAACTGCTACCTATGAAGAATTCAGCGAACTTGATGATGCAAAATGGCCATCCAAAAAAGCAACAGCTGCTAGCCGGTTAGAGCGACTGTTCGATTCTGCCATTGAGCAAGTTGAAATAGGTTACAAACCCATCATAGTCTTCACGACTATTGACGGTCGTGAACCTCACATAGGTCTTTTAGTTGATAAAGTAAAAGATAGCATTCACGTCGAAGAGGAAGATATAAAATCTCTAGATGCCGTCACGGCGACTGGATTCGAACTTGACCCGGAAACCAGCAGAATGATGAAAGGGTTAATTCAGCTCGACAAAAAACACAGCTTGATCATTGAAACCAAGCGGCTCTTTAGCCAAGAACAGCAGGCTGCCTTAGCTTAAAAACGGCATTATCGCCCATAAGCAAACACCTGCTGCTAAACCCGCAGCAATATCGTCTACCATGATCCCTAGCCCACCGTGGACGTGCTTGTCTAAATAGCTAATAGGCCAAGGCTTAATAATGTCAAAAAAGCGAAACAGAACAAAACCAAGTCCAACTGCCGTCCAACTAAATGGAACAAAGCACAGGGTAATAAACATACCAGCAAATTCGTCCCAAACAATCGCTTTGTGATCGTGAACGCCTATGTCCGATGCTGCCTTACCACAAATGTAAGGCCCTACAATACACGTTAATAAAGTGAAGACGATAAAAACGTACAGTGGGCTAAAGACAAAAGCTAAATACAGTGGAATAGCGGCTACCGTACCGAACGTTCCCGGTGCAACGGGTGCAAGACCACTACCGAATCCGGTAGCTAACAAGTGAACGGGATCACATAAGTTAAATCGACTGACAGGAACAGCTTGTTGGTTCGACATAATTATTCCGAAAAGTGCTGGAAGCCTTTGTTATTGGACAGAACATAAGGTTTGCCCTTGCGACGTAACGAAACGCCTGAGTCGCCACCTTTGATTTGGCCAATACAGGTGTAGTTAATGCCCATCGCTGTTGCGTTGAGCTCTAGATACCCCTTTTGCTCCTCAGGTACAGTAAAGAGTAATTCATAGTCTTCACCGCCCATCAGTGCAAGCTCTAGTGCACGCTCTTCACCGACTGCTTCGACGACAACCGGTGATACAGGGACTTTGTCTACGTCGATTTCTGCAGAAACGCCAGAGGCTTTTAAAATGTGCCCCAAATCCTGTACAAGTCCGTCACTCACATCCAGCGCCGACGTCGCCGCATGACGTAGTACATGACCGGCGGCAATTCTGGCTGCTGGATAGTCAAAGCGTTGCTGAACCTTTTTTAGCGCGTCTTCAGAAATTGATTCTTTGCCTAATTTAGCCTCAACGGCCAATGCTGAATCACCTAACTGACCTGTGACAAATAACCAGTCACCTGCTTTAGCACCGCTTCGCAATAGTGCTTTGCCTTCTGCGACAAAGCCCTTCAAGCTAACGCTAACCGCGAGAGGACCTTGTGTTGTATCACCGCCAATGATTTGAACATTGTAATACTCAGCAATTTCAAACAAGCCTTCAGTAAATTCTTTGACCCACTCTTCATCAACTGAAGGTAGCGTTAATGCAATAGAAGCCCAGGCAGGCTCTGCACCCATTGCAGCAAAGTCACTGAGGTTTACCGCCATACATCGATGACCAATAGACCTTGGGCAGGCATCTTTAAAAAAGTGAGTGTTTTCGACCATGGTGTCAGTCGCAACGACTAGCAGCATATCTTGCGGCATTTTTGTCAATGCTGCGTCGTCTCCGACGCCAAGCACAACATCCTTTCGTTGCGGACCACGGCCACTAAAATAAGTTTGAATAAGCTCAAACTCTTTCATAACCAATTCCTTGAAATACTACTTAGGTTATTGAAGTGGAATACGAAGATCTTTACATGCGCGATCTAGAACACCGTTAACAAAGCGGTGGCTATCATCTGCACCGAATTTTTTTGCTAACTCAATGCCTTCGTTGATTGCGACTTTATAAGGGACGTCCAATCTAAACTTTAATTCATACGCTGATAAACGCATGATGGCTTTTTCAATTTGATCCACTTCTTCATACGGGCGTTCCGTGTAAGGCATTAACGCTGTATCTAACTCTTTGTAGTGAGCTGCTACACCACGGATTGCTTCTTTGAAAAACTCTACGTCAATCTTGTTAACATCATTGTCCAACAAGAACTGCTGTTCAATGTCACTAACGTGGTTTTGACTTATTTGCCAAGAGTAAATGGCTTGCACGGCTAAACCACGTGCTTTTCTTCTCGCTGCAGGTTTCATGATTAAGCCTTAAATCTGATCCAGTACGTTAACCATTTCTAGTGCGCCAAGTGCTGCTTCGCCGCCCTTGTTGCCAGCTTTAGTACCAGAACGCTCAATCGCTTGTTCGATACTGTCGGTTGTAATAACACCAAAAGATACTGGAATATCTGTCTCTAAAGAAACCGCAGCAAGGCCCTTGTTACATTCACCAGCAACAAAGTCAAAGTGAGGTGTTCCACCACGGATTACCGCGCCAATAGCAATAATGGCGTCAACGTCACCACGCTTTGCAATTTTCTTAGCTGCTAGTGGCAGCTCATACGCACCTGGCACATAAACAATGGTGATATCGTCAGAGTTAACTTCACCGTGACGCTCAAGCGCATCTACCGCGCCTTCTAGTAGGCTATCTACAACAAAGTGATTAAAACGAGACACAACTATTGCGAATTTTTTTCCTGTCGCACGAAAATTGCCTTCGATGACGTTCATTCGTAAACCTTATTTCTATTCTTTAAAAAATTGTGCGCGATAATACCACAACATTCGAAATGGTGTTAGCAGATCGCGCGATCTTCAATTACTCGCTGACGTACTCGACAACTTCTAAGCCAAAGCCAGAAAGTGCGTGGTACTTTTTAGGCGAGCTTAGTAGACGCATTTTGTGAACGCCTAATTGAGCTAAAATTTGTGAGCCAACCCCAACGTTACGAGACGTACCAGACCACTTAGCCGGTGGTAGGTTATCGCCTGTATCTTCTGCCTCAAAGCGTTTAACCAGAGTCTCTAGATCATGAGTTGATTCTTGTTTACCTAATAACACAAACACACCGCCTTCATTGGCAATTTTTTCAAGTGCATCATCGATCGCAAAACTGCGACTTACAGAGCGGTCTGATAATAATAGGTCACTAAACGTATTTTGCAGATGAACACGAACCAAAGGCGCTTCTTGCTCTTTAATGTCACCTTTCACCATCGCAAAATGTAATTGTTGATCAATCGTGTCTTTGAACGTAACTAAGTCAAACTCGCCATATTTAGTAGGGATTTTACACTTAGCAATGCGCTCGACTGTTGTTTCATTAAGATTGCGGTATTCAATTAAATCGGCAATGGTGCCAATTTTTAGTCCGTGCTTTTCGGCAAACACTTCTAGGTCTGGGCGACGAGCCATTGTGCCATCTTCATTCAAAATCTCTACGATTACACCTGCATCGGTGCGACCTGCTAATCGAGCAAGATCAACCGCCGCTTCTGTATGACCAGCGCGGGTTAGTACCCCACCTTGCTTAGCGATTAGAGGAAAAATATGACCAGGCTGAACAATATCCGCAGGCTTAGCATTTGGCGCAACTGCAGCTTGAATCGTACGCGCGCGATCTGCTGCGCTGATACCTGTTGTAACACCTTCTGCCGCCTCAATAGACACGGTAAAGTTGGTTGCAAACTGGGCGTTGTTGTTATCAACCATCAAACCCAAGTTTAATGAGCGAGCTCGCTCTTCCGTCATAGGTAAACAAACCAATCCACGAGCATGCGTAACCATGAAATTAATGTGCTCAGGCGTAAGCATATCTGCCGCCATGATCAAATCACCTTCATTTTCACGATCTTCATCATCCATAAGAATGACCATCTTACCGTGACGAATATCTTCAATAATTTCTTCTGGTGTGTTTAATTTCATACAAATACCAATCTTTTGGGTGGGTTATTTTTTAAGGTAGCCAGAGCGAGCCAACAGGGACATATCGACACCCGATGAGCCACTGTTCTGGCTGACAAAATTTTCTACGTATCGGGCTATTATATCAACTTCAAGGTTTACTGCATCACCAGTGCGAACTTTAGCAAGGGTCGTTTGTGCAAAAGTATGAGGGACAATCGTCAACTTTATTTGACCGTCCGTCACATCATTTACGGTAAGACTAATGCCATCGACAGTAACAGAACCTTTTTTGACAAAATATTTTTGAAGCTCAGCGGGGACACTGATCCATACATCTTTAGCACGACCATTGTCATATACACTTTGTACGTGACTGACCGCATCTACGTGGCCACTGACCATATGGCCGCCAAACCGAGTAGTTGGCAGCATAGCTTTTTCTAAATTGACCGTCTGTCCTGCCGCGTAATGCTTAAAGCCGGTATTGTTTATCGTTTCTAACGAAACATCAGCCTTGAAGCTCTGTTCTGTAAAGGACACAACCGTCAAACAAACGCCGTTGGTAGCGATACTGTCACCTAGATGAACATCTGAAAAGTCGAGTTCGGTCGAGGTCACTTCAACCTGATAATCATCCCCTAGACGAGTGATATTTGATAAGTGACCGGTTGCTTCAATAATGCCAGTAAACACGTTGGGTTCTCTTTTTTAATCGTTTTTGTTTGAAAGTGTATAAGTCAAACGAATATCTTCGCCGACTTGTCTCATATCTTTTGTCGTTAAAGACACGGTTTGGTTCATCTCGCTAAAAGGGCCAAGGGGTATAACATCAAAACCACCCTGCCCCATAATTTTAGGTGCGATATACACAATTAGCTCGTCTGCTATTTTTTCGTGTATAAAAGAAGCCGCTAAACGTCCACCAGCCTCAACCCAAACTGTATTAAACTGCAGCTGTGTGCAGACGGACATGACATCATTCAAATCGAATCCTGATGTTGGGTCATATTCCAGTTTTTCAACGGTTACTTGATCAAAACCCTTTTCTGAAAACGCTTGTTCAGAATATTCGCTATTTTTATTTTGAATTAAAATTACATGGGCGCCGGTATTAAACAGTTTTAGAGAAGTCGCCACTTCTGGTTTTAGACGCGCCCTACCATCAAGAACTACGACGTGAGGTTGGCGAATGTTGGTATTGGTTTCGTCTAGTGGATAATTAAAATTTAACTGTTCCTGCCTGACATTCATACTTGCGTCGTCTTGCAACACCGTTGATGCACTGGTTAAAATCGCCGAAGCCTTAGCTCGGTATGTTTGTACATCGGCCCTCGCGGCAGGGCCTGTTATCCACTTACTTTCACCATTGTGAAGCGCAGTTTTACCATCTAAAGAAGCCGCTAGTTTGATTTGGACAAATGGCCTTTGGCGCTCCATTATCGAGAAAAATCCTGGGTTTAGAGCGCGACACTCGGCTTCTAAAACCCCAACTTCGACTTCAATACCAGCCTCTTCAAGAATTTTTATTCCATTACCACTGACCTGCGGATTGGTATCTAACATACCAACGACCACTCGACTGACGCCTGCTTCCACTAAACGCAGGGCGCAAGGAGGTGTTCTGCCATAATGACTACATGGTTCTAGCGTGACATATGCGGTGGCACCAGAGGACGCTGCCTTTGTTAAGTTAGCCAAAGCATTAACTTCTGCGTGTCCAGTTCCTGCTTTCTTGTGCCAGCCTTTACCAATGATTTGTTGGTTTTTAACAATGACGCACCCGACATTGGGGTTGGGGGTCGTAGTATATTGGCCGCGCTTGGCAAGTTGCACGGCTTCGGCCATATAGGCTAAATCGGTTGATGTGATCATAACAACGCTTTTGACGTGGGTTATTCGAATAACTTCGATTGGCGGCTTTTGATTTCTTGTTTGCTTTCGGCTTGTTGGCCAATTTTGGCAATTTCTTCACCAAACTCTCGGATATCCTCGAAAGAGCGATATACGGACGCAAATCTAACATAGGCCACTTTGTCTAAAAGTACCAAGCCATCCATTATTAAATTACCGATAAACTCAGAGGTAATTTCGCGCTCACCGGTATTACGAATTTCTTTTTTAATGGTGAGAATAAGTTGATCAACCTGCTCTGTACTGACAGGTCGTTTCTCTATAGCTCTTAGGATACCGGCCGACATTTTGTCTTCGTTAAAAGGCTCTCGTTTTTTGTCCCTTTTAACGACTTTGGGCATAACCAATTCAGCGCCTTCAAATGTGGTAAAACGTTCGTTGCACAGGTTGCACTCTCGTCGACGGCGCACTTGAGAACCGCCTCCGACTAGTCGAGAGTCGATGACTTTAGTTTCTGTCGCTGAACAAAATGGACAATGCATATCGATTTCCTGTACTTACAAAAAAGCCGTGTATTAACACGGCTCTTGAGTTTACCACAGCTTTTGTGGGAATAAATAGCTTACGCGTAAACAGGGAAGCGTTCGCACAATGCGATAACTTTCTCTTTAACTTGTGCAAGGTTATCTTCGCTTTCGATGTTGTCTAATACATCACAAATCAAGTTTGATAACTCTTCCATTTCAGCTTCTTTCATTCCACGACGAGTTACGGCTGGTGTACCTAAACGCAAACCAGATGTAACAAACGGCGAGCGAGGATCGTTTGGTACAGAGTTTTTGTTTACTGTAATGAACGCTTTACCTAAAGCCGCATCCGCGTCTTTACCAGTAATGTCTTTGTCGATTAAATCAACTAAGAACAAGTGGTTCTCAGTACCGTTAGAAACAATTTTGTAACCGCGTTGTTGTAAAACAGCACACATCTTTTTGGCATTTTTAACCACTTGCTGTTGGTACTCTTTAAACTCAGGTTGAAGCGCTTCTTTAAACGCAACCGCTTTAGCCGCAATAACGTGACACAAAGGACCACCTTGGCCACCTGGGAAAACAGCGCTGTTTAGTTTTTTGTATAGTTCTTCGTCTTTGGCACCAGAGATGATCAAACCACCACGAGGACCAGCAAGCGTTTTATGCGTGGTTGTTGTGATTACGTGTGCAAAAGGAACTGGTGAAGGATAAACACCTGCGGCAATTAAACCTGCAACGTGAGCCATATCAACAAACAAGTAAGCACCAACTTTGTCAGCGATTTCACGGAATTTAGCCCAGTCAACGATACCAGAGTATGCTGAGAAGCCAGCGATAATCATTTTAGGTTTGTGCTCTACGGCTAGCTCTTCAACTTGTATGTAGTCAATTTCGCCCGTCGCTTCGTCAAGGCCATACTGAATTGCATTGTATGTTTTGCCCGAGAAGTTAACATGAGAACCGTGAGTCAAGTGACCACCGTGCGCTAAACTCATACCTAAAACCGTATCACCTGCATTTAATAACGCTTGGAAAACAGCTGAGTTAGCTTGTGAACCTGAGTGAGGTTGAACGTTTGCATAGTCAGTACCGAAAAGCTCGTTTGCGCGATCGATAGCTAGCTGCTCAGTCACGTCAACGTACTCACAACCACCGTAGTAGCGCTTACCTGGGTAACCTTCAGCGTATTTGTTTGTTAACTGTGAGCCTTGCGCTTGCATAACTCGTGGACTGGCGTAGTTCTCAGAAGCAATCAATTCAATGTGTTGTTCTTGACGGCGAGTTTCTTGTTCAATTGACGCCCATAATTCAGGGTCGAAATCTGCGATATTCATATCACGAGTTAACATAAGTGCACCTCAGTACTGATTAATACAAACGAATGAGTCGCTTATAATACGCACTTATTAAAAAAAAGCCCACCACTAAACAATGAGAATTTCTAACATGTTCGAATTACTTTTATAAAGGCAAATTACTAACCCAACAATGACTTCATCTCGTTTACAAGGTGTTGTAGCTTGTCTTGTAAGTCCATTAAAACATTGTTGTTTTCATCGTGATTCAACAATGTATCTTCCATTAGCTTAGTGAAGTATTCTTCTTGTTCAATGGTTAAATCGAGTTGATGGAAACTCAAACCAATTTGCATAACGATGTCATCCATCAACTTTTGCCGATCCTGTCTGACCTTCTCAACATCGACACTCAGTTGGGTAATAACTTTTGACAACTCAGTATTCACCGACTGTAGTTCTCGCTCTCGCAAATATCCGATGTACCTAGCTTCAAGCGCTTCGATAATAACGGCAATAATATCGATAAAAATACTATATTCGTCACTCTCATCTGCTGGCGGGTTCATCACCAGAACAGAGCAATGCTCATCCGAGACCAGCAGCCTTCCACCAAGCTTTTTAATTCGCTGTTTGTTGTGTGCGAGTTCAAATACCTCTTTGACAATTGGAGAACACACTTTCGATTTTTGATCGAAACAGACCGACTCTTCTCCTTTCACAAAATAAATCGCGGCGTGCAACCCCTGAGTTGCCAGGTAACTAAACACGACGTTAGCAATTTCTTCTTCTGAGTTTGCGTGATTGAGCTGCTTGACCATCTGCAAAGACTGACCATAACTAGAAGCTTGCGACATCGTCGTACTGACTAAGTTAGTCAACTCTTGGCTCTGACTCTGTAAACTCTCAACCAATATGTTGTGTTTTATTAGTGCATCTACCTTTCCTACCACCTGAGCCGGAGAAAAAGGTTTACCAATAAAGTCGTCTGCGCCGTTTTCAAAACAGCTAATGATATTTTCTTGACCGTCATCCGCAGAAATAAAAATGATCAGAGGCGCTTGTGGCGCGTAATCTTGCTTGATTTGTTTACATATTTCCTTGCCATCTATATCGCCAAGGTTTACGTCTAACAAAATCAAATCTGGCTTTTGCTGCTGACAATACGCCAATGTATCAGCACCTGAACTTGAAGATGCTACTTCGAATTTGGACGCAAGTGCGTTAGTCAGTAATTGATTAATGCTAGCGTCATCATCAGCGACTAAAATCGTTTTCTTTTGCTGCACCAGTTTTATCTCTCATTTTACAAAGGCCCTAAAAAAAAGGTTAGACACGAAATGAAATTCTGCAAACTATTAAATACTTGTAGGATTTTTGGGGTCAATGTAGACATTAATCTGACGTCTAAACTACAATAGCCAACAACTTAGACAAAAATAGGCAATATAAAAACAATGGCCCAATTTATCTACACCATGTCTCGTGTGAGCAAGGTGGTTCCTCCAAAGAAAACTATTTTAAAAGATATTTCTCTTAGCTTTTTTCCGGGTGCAAAAATCGGTGTTTTAGGTCTGAATGGTGCGGGTAAATCAACCCTATTACGCATCATGGCCGGCATCGATACAGAGATCGAAGGTGAAGCGCGCCCTATGCCGGGTATCAACATTGGCTACCTTCCTCAAGAGCCGGTTTTGGACGAATCAAAAACCGTTCGTGAAGTGGTTGAAGAAGCTGTATCCGATGTCAAAAACGCATTACAACGCTTAGACGAAGTGTATGCCGAATATGCAATGGAAGACGCCGATTTTGATGCTTTAGCGAAAGAACAAGGCGAATTAGAAGCGATCATTCAAGCCAAAGACGGTCATAACTTAGATAACCAACTAGAAGTTGCGGCTGATGCCCTGCGTTTACCTGAGTGGGATGCCAAAATTGAACACTTATCAGGTGGTGAGCGCCGCCGTGTTGCCATTTGTCGTTTACTGCTTGATAAGCCAGACATGTTGCTACTCGACGAACCTACCAACCACTTAGACGCAGAATCAGTGGCTTGGTTAGAGCGATTCTTACACGAGTATGAAGGTACCGTAGTTGCCATTACCCACGACCGTTACTTCCTAGATAATGTAGCAGGTTGGATTTTGGAGCTAGACCGTGGTGAAGGAATTCCATGGGAAGGTAATTATTCGAGCTGGCTTGAACAAAAAGAAGCTCGTTTGGCTCAAGAAGAACGCGCAGAAAAATCTCGTCAAAAATCAATTCAGCAAGAGCTTGAGTGGGTTCGTCAAAATCCAAAAGGCCGTCAGTCAAAATCTAAAGCTCGTATGGCGCGTTTTGAAGAAATGCAAAATCAAGATTTCCAAAAGCGTAACGAAACAAACGAACTTTATATTCCACCAGGTCCTCGCTTAGGTGATAAAGTCATCGAAGTTGAAAACATTTCTAAGAGCTTCGGCGATAGAGTATTAATCGACGATTTGAGCTTCACTATTCCAAAAGGTGGTATTGTTGGGATTATTGGTCCAAACGGTGCGGGTAAATCGACTTTATTCAAATTGTTAAGCGGCACAGAACAGCCAAATTCAGGCACCATTACTGTAGGTGAAACCGTTAGCTTGTCTTCGGTTGATCAGTTCCGTGACAATATGAATGATAACAACACTGTATTTGAAGAGATTTCTGAAGGCTCAGACATCATTCAAGTGGGCAATTACGAAGTACAGTCACGTGCTTATGTTTCTCGTTTTAACTTCAAAGGTTCGGACCAACAAAAGCGCATTGGTGAACTATCAGGTGGTGAGCGCAACCGTGTCCATCTAGCCAAGCTTCTTAAAGCCGGTGGCAACGTACTACTGCTCGATGAACCAACCAATGACCTAGACGTTGAGACGTTACGAGCGTTAGAGAATGCCTTGTTGGCATTCCCTGGTAGTGCCATGGTTATCTCGCACGACCGTTGGTTCTTAGACCGAATTGCAACACATATTCTTGATTACCGAGATGAAGGTAAAATTGAGTTCTTCGAAGGTAACTACACTGAATATGAAGCTTGGTTAAAACAAACCTACGGCGCCGATGCTGCTGAGCCTCATCGTATCAAGTACAAGCGTTTGAAATAGTATTACCTTTTCACGTTAAAATGATACAACTAAAAAAACGCTGCTCTGGCAGCGTTTTTTTATTACTTATTTGTGAGGTTGTGGCTTTCTTTTGGTTTGTCTTTGTTTATTTTGTAATCTGATTTCAACGTGCTATTAATATATAAAGTAAAAGCAGTTTTTAACGGGCAAAGCATGGAAAATAAGCGTTACTACACACGAGTTCTTTTTTCTACTCCAGCGACACTCTCGGTTGGTCAACAATCATTTGATACAAGCATATTAGATTTGTCATTAAAAGGCGCGCTGATTTCTACCCCTGATTCACTTGGAGACTGTGTAGGTAAGACTGCTACGGTAGACTTTTTACTGCAAGGCTCAGATGTTCACATTGACATGGTTGGTGAAGTTGCCCACTGCGAGCCACACAGCATTGGCATTAAATGGGAAAAAATAGACATAGAAAGCATGACTCATTTACGTCGCTTAATAGAGCTAAACTCTGGTGACGCTGAGTTGCTCGAGCGCCAACTCGAGCATTTGACATTAGAGGGCTAACGCCCTCTTTTTTATTTAAAGGTGTTCTAGAGCTTCACTAAGACGGGTTATGCCAATAACTCTCATTCCATCAATTGGCTCTTTCGGCATATTGGCTTTTGGCACTATGGCCTTTTTAAAACCGTGTTTCGCAGCTTCTTTCAATCGCTCCTGACCACTTGGTACTGGACGAATTTCACCTGCCAAGCCAACTTCACCAAACACCACAAGTTCTCGTTCAAGTGGATTGTCTCGAAAGCTTGAAACCATCGCCAGTAATAACGCTAGGTCAACACTGGTTTCGGTGACTTTTACACCGCCAACTACATTCACAAACACGTCCTGATCACCTAACATCAAACCGCCATGACGATGTAATACGGCCAGTAACATAGCCAATCTGTTTTGTTCCAAACCAACAGCAACACGACGTGGATTACCTAATTGAGAAGCATCAACCAAAGCTTGGATCTCAACCAATAGCGGCCGTGTACCTTCCCACAAAACAGTCACAGAGCTACCCGAAGAGTCTCCATCGGCTCTGTTTAAAAAGATTGCCGAAGGGTTACTCACCTCTCTTAAACCTTTGTCCGTCATAGCAAAGACACCGAGTTCGTTTACTGCACCAAAGCGGTTTTTGTGACCGCGCATTGTTCTGTAACGCCCATCAGCATCGCCATCGAGCATTACACTGGCATCGATACAGTGTTCTAGTACTTTGGGTCCTGCCAAGGTTCCGTCTTTTGTTACGTGACCAACCATTAACACTGCGATGTTATTTTGCTTAGCGAACCGAGTTAAAAACGCCGCCCCTTCTCGTACTTGTGACACACTTCCCGGCGCTGAGCTAATATCTGCGACATGCATTACTTGAATCGAGTCAACGACGATAATTTGCGGTTTTAAGTTTTCGGCATGAGTGCAAATCGCCTCAACACTCGTCTCGGCTAACACATTGAGTTTATTCGTCGGAAGGCCCAATCGGTGAGCTCGCATCGCGACTTGTTGCAAACTTTCTTCACCCGTTACGTACAAAGTATTCATGTGTTCCGACAAATAACACATAGTTTGTAATAACAAGGTACTTTTGCCGGCACCAGGACTGCCGCCAATCAAAATAGCCGAACCCGGAACAACACCACCACCGAGTACACGGTCAAACTCTTTATAACCACTGCTAAACCTAGGTAGCTCTTGCAGATCTATCTTATCCAACGTTTGAACCTTGTTTTCAACTCGACCAGCGTAACCTTCGTAACGAGACCCCGACTTTGTACTCTTAGGAGCTAGTTTAATTTCGGTAATGGTATTCCACTCGCGGCATTCTCCGCATTGGCCTTGCCATCGAGGAAACTCTGCGCCACACTCGTTACACACATACGCTGTTTTACTTTTTGCCATTACCCCTTCTTAGTACCAACCGTGGCACACATGTTGCTTAACTAACTGACTAATTGACGAAATCTGTCTTATACTCAATGAGAAATACAGATTATAAATGAGCCGTCGCTCGCTTTTAAGTATTAATTTTGTAAGAGGGATAACACCCATTTATGTCAGCTGAACTACAAGAATTCAATGACCTAATTGAAGATCTTAAATCAGTCATCAATCAACCAAATTTTGATAAAGTCTTTAAGTCGAAGGCAGCAGATGTGCCGAAGGCGAAGCAGTTCTTGATCAAAATGGAGTTGAAAAGACTGGCTCAGCCAAGTGGTCGTTTGCTCGATTTGAGAGGCCACGTCAAAGGTGATCCCGTTGAATATGAATATCAAGACAAAACCCATTATCTTGATGAAATTGGCCGTCAAATTTTTGAAGATCAAACCAAGAAATTTGGTCAATATACTGTCGGTGTCTATGAAGCGGTAATGAATGCGGAAAATAACAACCGTGTCATCCACAAAAAAGAGCAACAGCAGCGACTCAAAGAAAAAAACCAACCTGACAAACCTGATGCCATTAAAAATAAGACGTCAGAGTCAGCAAGTAAGTCACTTAGCGGTCGCACCATCGAGTTTACTCACTATGGTATTCGCACTGAAGAGCGAATGAATTTTAGCATAGCGGTCGAAATACAGTTTGGCCTGGGTAACGTGCTAAAGGCCGTCAGTAGTGACTTATCAGTTGGCGGCATAAAGGTAAAAATCCCCAATTCCAAACCCGCAAGTGTCGGTCAAAAAATAGCGATTTATTTAACCGGCCTTGAACAAGAGTTTGAGCTAGGATTGAAAGACGGAATTCAGTACGAAATCGTCGGCATTGACGAAGTCAGTGATACCCACAAATACATTCGTGCCAAACGGACGTTTAAAGAAGACATAGCTACGTTTGATGAGTTTTTGGGAAACTTTATCAATGGCAACAAACGCCGTTACAAAGTGAACTTTGACAACACACTTGAAGCCGTTACCGTCAAAGGGTTTGAGCAATATTATTTACCGCGCGTAACGTCTCTACCGGTATTTTTACGTCACGCCAATGAGCGCTTTTTGCCTACTTTAGCCTTGGCGACAGAAAACAATCGCAGTGTATTAGGTCACTTTAGTGATGAAAATAAAAACTTAGTATTTCAACAAATACTTAGCCAAAAACGAATCGCTCGATTAGCTCGCCAAGACAGCCCTATTAAACAAACTCTGTTGTATTCATTTACTCACGCTAAGGGTGGTAAATTATATTTTTATAGTGCGACCTCAGAAGAACTCAACGCTCACCCCAAGCTGAGAAGTTTGTTTATTGGATTTGGTAGCCGCAAAGACAGTTGGAACGTATTTAAACTTCAATTAGCGGAAGCAAACGCGGATGACGCGCACTTGCCGTTGTCCATTCCTGATACAGCAAGTAAAGAAATTCAAAAGCTCAATCGTCCGCCTTCCCCAAAAGTACAAGGATTGCTTAAAGGGCTTAGCTATGTAGTAGTTTTTACGCCATTAAAAAATGAACAATCGACGCAAAATTACCAAGCGACTTACCAATACGATCGCACTCAATTGAGCCTACTAAAACCATTTAGTCACCCAAAACTCAAGCAATACATCAATATCGAAGTTGAGACGATAGATTACGTTAATTTACGAAGCGAAGAGCGTTACCTCTATAAAACCTCCGTGGTTGTCGATTTGCCTGATGACTCAGGACAAATTTCTGGATCTAGTCGTGACATTTCAACGTATGGCCTACAGGTCGTAACGGACACTGAAGCTCCTTTTAAAAAAGGCGATATTATTGTCTTGGGGTTACCTGATTTTCAAAAGGTCACTCAAAAGTTTAAGCTCGATAAGCTCGCCTATGAAGTCATGGCGATTTCCCGTGACAAGACCATTATGAACTTAAAGGTTTATGATCCTCGTGGTGGACATCAAGGCCGACGTTTCTTTTACAAGCTTATCAGACAAAACATCAATAAGCTGACCCCTACTAAGATTGAAAGTAAGTACCCTGGTCTATCAAAAGCATTGCGTAACATTTTTGCAAAACACAGCAAAAACATGGCGATGTATATCAACAAAGACCACGGTAAATTTAGTGTGAATATCGTTGGTAAAGGCCCACAGCCAAACTTATTGCACCATTTGATGCGTCAATTCCCGCCCGAAAAAGGCAAGGTCAATTTATACCCATTAGTCAAAGACAATGCTGTTAACAACACCTATGCGCCAATCATCAATGAAATTGAGCGGACTCACAGACCTCGTGAGATTGATTTGTTTGTGCGCTATCGACCAAATCAAGACTCGGTAGAGCGTAGTTTTGTTTGTTACTTTGGCGATCAGTTTTTAGCGCATGACATGTTACATAGCTTTGTTGATGCTTCATCAAAAAAAGACGTGTTTTTGGCATTCAGGCTATTTTTATCTAAAACCGGTCGCCCTGACATGAACTTTGTCAGTAACGAAATAAAATATATTCATCACTATGCGATGCACAAAGCCAAAGAGCTTGAGGGAGAACTGTGGAGTATTATTGGCGTCGTTGATATTGTTGATATTTCAGAAGAAGTTATGCTTCAAATAGGTTTATCATCAGAGCGAATAAATCAGCAAGAATCAATAAAACGACAACTTCTGAGTCAGTGGTAGTCATAAAAAAAGTGAGCCAAGGCTCACTTTTTTAGTTTTTTCTTTTAGAAAAGGTATTTTGCTTGTAGCTCCAGTCGGCGCCCAGGCACTAAATACCCCCAAGCTGAAGGCTCTTGCTGTTCAAAGGCATCTTTAACTCCAAATGAAAAGCGAGTGTTGGTATTTAATTGATAATGGCCATTTAAGTCAAATTGCACGTAGCTACCAATTTTATTGATATTGCCATCCCACGCCTTTTGCTCTCGTTCGGAGACATAACTTACATGCGTCGTCGTTGACCAATGCTCGTTTATATCAAAACCAAACACATAATTGACACGACGTTTTGCTCGAAGCGTGAGTGTCTCACCCGTTAAGTCATTGGTTGGAATAATAAAGCTCGCATTTATATGATGATGACTGCGTTCTAAATTCAAACCAAACTCAACTTCAAAACCTTTTATCGTCGCAGAGTCGACGTTATTTGGTTGATAAACAAAGTTGGCATTAGGCGTCCATTCAATCAGGTTTTCAATTGCATTTCGGAACAAACTAACTTTTAAGTTTGCGTTGTCTTGTTGAACATAAGCTGCAACTTCAAGGTTTTTTGAACGCTCTGATTCTAGATTTGGATTACCCATAGAATAAAGGTCTGTCGGCCAGTACAAATCATTGAACGTTGGCACTTTAAAGCCAGTACCTAAATTTACAGTCACATTTACGTTTTTATCAACGGCGTAACCTATTCCTAAGTTGTAGGTCAGCTCAGAGTCTACGCCATCAATATCATCATAACGCGCAGCGCCTTCAAACTGAGCTTGGCCAACGACATAAGTAGATTGCACAAACAACGCACTCGTATCACGCTCAGTCTTTGCAAAGTTTTGATCACCCGAAACGGTTTCTTTACCAATCTCTGCACCTACAAATAAATCAAGATTTCCATCTAGCTCAATCGCATCTGTAATAGTAAGACCTTCTCGTTGAGTAATTAGGCGGCTAGCAAACGTAGACACAGTATCGTAAGTTGTCGTGTCTTCAACCATACGGGAAAGATCAACACTGACTACTTGAGCACCAATGGCATAATCGGCACCTAGGGCAAGTTGCTGATTATTATGTTTAGACTGATCAGCACCTCCAAAGGCGCTGTCATAGTCATTTTGGCCACGGTCAAAGTTCAATAACCAATTTAAAGATAATGATGATGACAGTGTTTGTTGGCCATTCACTGACAATGAGTTGTATCTAAAACCATCATCATCTGGAGCAGCGAACTCTAAAACGTGATAGCCGTCACTGCGTTCGTGATCTAGCAAGATATTAGTTTGCCCTTCGCCGTGTTCCACACGTGTCGATAGTGTCAATTGCTGAGTGTTGAAACTCGCAATCTTTGCACCTATCTCTGTACCATTTTCGCCAGACTTAGTAATGATGTTAACCACACCACCAATCGCCTCCGATCCCCACAAAGCAGCACGTGGGCCTTTAACGATTTCTATGCGCTCTATATTTGCGACCGATACTTTTTGAAAATCTGTCAGTCCTAATGTCGCAGATGATAGCTTAACGCCATTTAACAAAAACAGTGTATGTCCTGCATTGTTGCCACGTAAGAATACAGATGCAGTTTGACCTCTACCGCCGTTTGACGATAAATCAAAACCGGCGATGGTTGCTAACACCTCTCCTAATGAGGACGCATTTAGCGCTTGGATATCACTGGCAGTAATTACTGTTTGATTGGCGATCGATGGATAGACTTCGTTAACGTGTCGATTCGCGGTTATGCTTATAACTTCAAGCTCGGTTGCGGTTGGAGAAGTTAGATTGACAATATTGTCAGACGCTTGGCTATTCGCTGCAGCTTGGGCAGCAAAACATACGGCAATAGCAGCCGTTATTTTAGTTGGTTTCATTGACCTCTTTCCTCAGGTGCCCTCCGCACCTTAATTTGCCTATTGGCGATTGGATTCAAAGAGGATGACAGTTCCGGGCTTCAATATACCGTTGCGGGGGCAGCGTTGGATTTACACCAACTTCCTGAACATCCTCTTCACAATTTGGACATCTAAACGTCCAATGAAGCGCATAGTCTATACATTGTTACTGTATTATGCACTTTAATTTTTTATAACCTTTTGAATATCTGCACAAAGGGCACTAATTTCAGCGGTAAGCCTCGGGCCCCATCGAAATAATGCATCGGCATTTGGTGAAATAATCGCTTGTTTTTTTACTGCATTTAAAAATGAATAAGACGACCAATCTTTGGTTTTGGTCGGATTGCTAAATGATACTGGTTGAATAATAACGTCTGGTTGCGTGGTTAACACTTTTTCTAGCGATGCCTGCGGGTACTGTGGTCCTGCTTCAGAATACATGTTGTTCAATCCGCATAACTCAATACTCATGCCAACAATAGTTTGACTTCCAGCAGTGGTCAGGGGCTCAGGCCAAATCTCTATAAAGCCGATTGGCCAAGTCGATGACTCAGTACCTGATGTTAATTCACGAGTTGACAAAATTTGCTGATATTCTTGCTGAATTTGAGACGCAAGCTGCTTCGCCCTTTGCGGCGTGCCGATTAGCTGACCCATCCTAGTAATTTCCGTCACTAAATCTGGGACTGACTCGGCATAAAACGTCTCTATTTTTATGCCTAATGACGTTAATTTATTAATGTCATTTTGTGGTGTGGTGCCATGCCAAACTAAGATTAAGTCAGGCTGCTTTTCGATGACACGTTCTAATTGCACCCCTAAGTAGTTAGCAACAATGGGTATTTGCCTGGCTTTTTCAGGGAAGTCTGTGTGCTCCGATACTCCGATAATTTTGTGGCCTACTCCAAGCTCAAACAAAATTTCTACTAGATTAGGTGCTAACGCCATTATTTTATCTGGCTGGGGACTTTTATTTGTTTCATCCGCCTGTGCAACAAACGCAGAGCCAATTAAAAGCCAAAGCGCAAGTGTTCCACTTAGCCATTTAGTTCTTTGTAGAAACACACTAGACCTAACCATGTCGACTCCTTTTTAAAACTAATAAAAAGAATACGCTTCCCAGTGCTGAGGTAATAACACCCAAAGGCATTTCTTGACCAACCATTGCGGTCCTAGCGATTAAATCCACCACCACTAAAAAGCAACCGCCGACAACTAGACTCAGAGGGACTAGAGTACCTGTATTTCCTTTAGCAAAGTTTCGTACTATATGAGGGACCATTAATCCGATAAATCCAATACCACCACAAAAAGCAACCGTCACGGCTGTAACAATCGCCGTGATCAACAGTAATAAAAAACGCATGCGGTTAACATTAACACCAAGTGTTTCGGCTTGGACATCGCCTAATAATAAGGCGTCGATTTGATGTCGAAGTAACAACAAAACTGATACACAAATCAACAAGGGTACAAAGACTATTAACACACTCTCATAAGATGCCGTTGCTACACTTCCCATCAACCAAAATATGATCCGGTTTGCAGCTAATGGCTCAGCAACAAATAAGACAAAATGAAGAACAGCCGCTAACATAAATGACACAGCCACACCGGCTAAAATGATATGCTCAGGTCTAAATAAGCGGTTTTTCATGACTACCGTCATAACTAAGACAATCGCCGCAATCGCACCTATAGATGCGGATATGGGAGTGCCTATGCTATCTGACGATTGTGCCAACACTGAGAAAATCACCGCGCCCAGTCCAGCTCCAGATACGATACCGAATAAATACGGGTCAGCCAATTGATTATTGGTGGCGTTTTGTAACATAGCGCCTGCAACGGCAAGTCCTCCACCAGCGACAAAAGCCATTAACACTCTTGGCAATCTCAGGTCCCATAAAATGATGTCATTTATAGGTTGCTGACATTCTGCTGTAACGCATTGCCAAATTTCATCGGGTGATATTGTCACAGAGCCAACTGCCAACCCTGCCATTAAAATGACAACAACGCCAAACAACACCATCAAAAAACGCAGCGATAAATTAGTCATGCTTTGGGGCCTTTTGATGATAAGACATGAATGGTACAGACTCAGAGCTTAAATCCCCTTTACCACCAACAAGGTCATCGACATGTTGACAAGCCGGATGGAAAGTTACATCGATACCATAAGTAGACTGAATTAAATTCGTTGTGAGTACTTCTCTAGGTGTTCCCTGAGCTACGACTTGACCATTTTTCATCAATATCAAGTGATCACAATAGGACGCGGCTAAATTTAAGTCATGCAATGTCAAGATTACATCTTGTGGTAAGTCTCGAAGTTGAGACAACAATTCCAGTTGATGTTTAATATCTAGGTGATTAATCGGCTCATCCATCAACAAAATGCACGCGTCTTGTACCATGGCTTGGGCTAAATAAGCACGTTGCTGCTCTCCCCCCGACAAAGCGTCAAAAGAACGGTCTTTAATATCTTCAAGGTGAAATCGGTGTAATGCTTTTTTAACCAAGTCTTGCTGCGCATCCTGTTGCCCAAAGGCAAACATTTGAATGTGCGGCAATCGTCCAAATTTAACGACATCCAATACCGTTAGATCAAAAACATGAGGAGGGTGTTGAGACACATAAGCAATACACTGTGCCCTCTCCTGCAAAGACATATTGCCAAGCGCTTGACCTAGAACCTTAACATCCCCCGAACTGGGTTTAATGCGGCCTTGAAGTATATTGAGTAAGCTGGTTTTTCCTGCGCCATTAGGACCAATAATACCAACGACCTGGCCTGACGGAATTGATAGGTTTAAGTTTGATAGGATTGTTTTGGGCACACCGTTTTCCCGTACTTGCCAGCACAGGTTGGTCAGCTCAAATGAAAAAGAGGGCGTCGGCACAATATCAAACTTTTACGTTTCTGTAAGAGCCCAATATTAACCCATGACCACCCTCAAATTTCAACTAAATTGGTGATTTATCGTTGGTTAATAAGTACGAACGACAAAATTACCATCAACAACGTCCAAGTTGACTTTGTCCTTTGGTTTTATCTCACCCGATAACAATGACTGTGCCAGGGTGTTTTCGACGTGTTGTTGGATTGCTCGTTTTAATGGTCGAGCACCAAACACAGGATCAAAGCCAGCCTCAGCAATTTGTGCCATCGCAGCCTCTGAAATTTCTAGTTCGACGTCTTGCTCAGCAAGTCGACGCTCTAGGCCTTTCAACTGAATCTTAGCAATCTCTTGGATTTCTTTGTTATCCAGAGGGTGGAAGACCACAGTATCGTCAATACGGTTGATAAACTCAGGTCTAAAATGCTGGCCTACCACTTCCATCACCATAGCCTTCATTGTCTCATAGCTGTGATCTTGGTCCTTTGCATAGCTCGACTGAATCAAGTCAGAACCCAAGTTAGACGTCATAATGATCACAGTGTTTCTAAAGTCGACGGTACGCCCTTGGCCGTCAGTCAATCGACCCTCGTCTAATACTTGTAATAAAATATTAAACACATCCGGGTGGGCTTTTTCGACCTCATCTAACAAAATAACTGAGTAAGGCTTACGTCGAACGGCTTCGGTCAAATAACCACCCTCTTCATAACCTACGTAACCCGGAGGCGCACCAATTAATCTGGCAACAGAATGTTTTTCCATAAACTCAGACATATCAATGCGAACCATATTGTCTTCAGAGTCAAACAAGAAATGAGCAAGTGCTTTGGTCAATTCTGTTTTACCTACACCCGTAGGACCTAAGAATAAAAACGAACCGTTTGGACGATTTGGATCCGCAAGACCCGCTCGAGAACGTCTAATTGCATTAGATACAGCATCAACGGCTTCACCTTGGCCAACAACTCGAGTATGGAGCTGTTGTTCCATTTGTAACAATTTATCGCGTTCACTCTCTAACATCTTGTTGACCGGAATACCTGTCCAACGAGATAAGACCTCGGCAATTTCAGACTCTGTCACTTTGTTGCGCAGCAATTCCATATCATGCATTTCAGCTTGTGACGCCAAGTCCAACTGCTTTTCTAGCTCCGGAATTCGGCCGTATTGCAACTCAGACATGCGCTGTAAGTCACTCGCGCGACGTGCGACGTCCAAGTCCAAACGAGCTTGTTCTAGCTGCTCTTTGATAGTTTGCGTACCAGATAATGCGGCTTTTTCAGAATTCCACACTTCTTCAAGTTCGTTGTACTTTTTATCCAGTTCATTTATTTGGTCGCGGATCAGCATCTGACGGTTTTTACTCGCTTCATCCGTCTCTTTTACCAATGCATTGTCTTCCAATTTTAGCTGAATGATTTTACGTTCTAGCTTTTCTAATTCTTCCGGCTTTGAGTCAATTTGCATACGGATACTAGAAGCCGCCTCATCAATAAGGTCAATTGCTTTGTCAGGTAATTGTCGGTCACTGATATAACGGTTAGATAAACTCGCCGCCGCCACAATCGCAGGGTCGGTAATATCCACTGAGTGGTGAATTTCGTAACGCTCTTTTAAACCACGTAGGATTGCGATCGTGTCTTCAACGTTTGGCTCATCAACTTGTACTTTTTGGAAACGACGTTCTAGCGCCGCGTCTTTCTCAATGTACTGGCGATACTCATCCAAAGTAGTTGCGCCAACGCAGTGCAACTCACCTCTCGCTAAAGCCGGCTTTAACATGTTACCCGCATCCATGGCACCGTCGGTTTTACCCGCGCCGACCATAGTGTGGATTTCATCGATAAATAGAATAACCTGACCTTCTTCTTTCGCGAGCTCATTGAGGACTGACTTTAGTCGCTCTTCAAATTCACCGCGATATTTAGCTCCTGCCACTAACGCACCTAAATCTAATGACAGTACGCGTTTGCTTTTTAAACCTTCAGGCACTTCACCGTTGATGATTCGTTGCGCTAATCCTTCGACAATCGCGGTTTTACCTACACCAGGCTCACCGATTAAAACCGGGTTGTTTTTGGTTCTGCGTTGCAATACTTGAACGGTTCGACGGATCTCTTCGTCACGGCCAATAACCGGATCGAGTTTGCCTTGTTCTGCACGCTCGGTTAAATCGACCGTATACTTTTCAAGTGCTTGTCGCGTATCTTCAGCGTTTTGGCTTTCAACTTTTTGACCACCGCGTAAGTTTTCAATGGCTTTTTCGATTTTGTCTTCAGTGAGGCCAATCAGTTTTAAAATTGAGCCCACTGCGCCTTTGTCTTCAAGCAGTGCTAACAAAAAGATTTCACTGCTAATAAACTTGTCTTTGCGTTTTTGAGCAATTTTGTCACATATATTGAGTGTCGCAGCCGTCGCTCTGGATAGTTGCACATCACCGGCGATACCTGTAACCGTTGGGACTTTTTCTAGTTCGCGTGAAATCTTAGAACGCAGCTCAGACACACTGATACTGGCGTGATTTAAAATAGTAATGATAGAACTGTTGTCCTGATTCAAAAGAGAATGCAGGATATGAACTGGTTCTATGTATTGATGGTCGCGACCGACCGCTAACGATTGCGCGTCAGCGATAGCCTGCTGAAATTTGTTGGTGAATCTGTCTAAACGCATCGTTTACCTCGATAAATAAATTTAATTACTATCAAAATTAGGTCTAGATGCGTTTTTTTCAATGTTAGAAGATCAATATTTATTACAAACTTTGATCTAAGTCACAGATTTTTGGGCTTATTTATCTTCTAACCAAATCATACTTGCCATTCGACCGCACTGTCCATCACGGCGATACGAATAATAATATTGCTGGTTTTGATAACTGCATTCATTAGACAAGCTAATTAAACTGACCCCAAGCTCTTGCAATACAAGCACAGCGATGCCGGGCAAATCACACATATATTTGTTGTCGGCATTATCACTGAGTGTGCTCGTCACAAACATATCTGCTGATTGCGGCCATTTATCGACAAAACTCTGACGTACTTCAGAACCCACTTCAAATGCGGCTTTAGAGATGGCTGGCCCGATCCAAACACTAAGCTCATCGGCATTAACCGGCAGTGCTCTAATGGTGTTTGCAACAATGCCATTTAACAATCCACGCCAACCTGCGTGAACAGCCGAGACTACACGACCTTGGACATCCACCATTAAAATTGGCAAACAATCGGCCGTCATTACCGTACAAATGGTATTCGTTAACTGGGTGAAACAGGCATCGGCCTCCATATGTGAGCGATATTCATATGGTAGCTCTACAACCCGTATTGTATGAGTTTGATTTAACCAATAGGGTTCTGACGGCAACCTCAGTTGTTCGCGCAATATAGCTCGGTTAGTCATGACCGCTGTTAGGTCATCACCAACGTGAGTGGCGATGTTGAGGCTGTCATAAACACCCAAGCTCACACCTATTCTCTGCTCACTAGAACCTGCATCAACACCGATACAACGCCTAGTGGTACCAGCCTTGAGCCGCTCTAGTAAGTCAGGGTCTAATCCTTTAAAGGTAGCCGAAGTCCATATCATCTTGGTTCTCTTTGACATCTTCTTTCAGCACTTTTACCAAGTTTGTAAAGTCTTCTGGTAACGGTGCATGAAACTCTAGTTCTTCTCCAGTAATTGGATGTTCGAATCTCAACATAGCTGCATGAAGAGCTTGTCGCTTAAAGCCTCTCAATGTCGCCAATACTTTTTCTGATGCACCTTTAGGTGTCTGAACTCGACCACCGTATTGAATATCGCCTACTAGTGGATGACGAATATGCGACATATGAACACGGATCTGGTGAGTTCGACCGGTTTCCAATCTAAGTCGAATATGTGTGTGTGCTCTAAATTTACTGATCACTCGGTAGTGTGTCACTGATTCGCGACCGACTTCACTCACCGCCATTGAAGTACGCTTTGTTGGATGGCGACCAATCGCTTTATCAATTGTACCGCCCGCTGTTAGACGCCCCAAACACACAGCTTCATATTCTCGAGTGATCAAACGCTCTTGCATATCCGCTACAAGTTGCGTTTGAGCTGGAACGGTCTTGGCTACAACCATTAAGCCAGTGGTATCTTTATCCAAACGGTGGACAATACCCGCTCGTGGTACCAAATCAATCGCAGGGAAGTGATGCAACAAGGCGTTTAGTAACGTACCTGATTGATTACCCGCACCTGGGTGAACAACTAAATTGTCGGGCTTGTTGATAACCATGAGGTGTTCATCTTCGTAAACGATATCAAGATCAATCGCCTCAGGTTGATGATGAACCTCAACTTCTAGCTCGGCATAGATTGTAATATCTTCATTACCCAGCATTTTTTCACGGGCTTTAGTTACAGGTTTGCCGTTTACCAAGACTTTTTCGGCTAAAATCCACTCTTTTAGTCGACTTCTTGAATATTCCGGGAACAAATCGGCGATTACCTGATCTAATCGTTTACCAAAATGCTGTTCATTTGCTTGAGCTTGTAGTTCAATAAGTTCTTTGTTCATGATTTATCATTTGAATTTTTGAATTTTGCCAGTGCATGAGGCAACTGACTGAGATAGAATGCAGTTAATGTAACCATTCTACTCGAATTTTTACTTAACGAAAAAGAAAACTTCCCAGGTTGAAAATAATGTTGAATTTTAAGTTTGTCCGTCATTTGAGTTTTATTGTCTTGTTGTCTTCTGCCCTTGCGGCATGTTCCTCAAACGATGAACTTGAGAGAGTCTCTGATTTATCACCACAAGCGCGTTACGAAGCAGCAAAAGATTTATTAAATTCAAAACTTTATAATCGTGCTATCACAATCCTTAACGATTTAGAAAATCAATTTCCGTATGGTCCACTATCACGTCAAGTACAATTAGACTTGATGTTTGCACTATACAAGTCTGGTCGTTACGAAGAAGCACTACCAGCGATTGACCGCTTTATAAAATTAAACCCAAATCACCCACGTTTAGACTTTGTGACCTATTTACGCGGCTTAGTGAATATGGAAAAAGGCTTAAATGCATTCCAAGAGTTTTTTGGCATGTCTAACGCTGACAAAGATTTAGAAGCAGCTCGTGAAGCGTTTGGTGATTTCAAACGAATGATCAATCGTTACCCTGAATCTGTCCACGTCGAAGATGCCAAAAGCCGCATGGTTGAGGTATTGAACCGTCTGGCTAAATACGAGCTGCATATTGCCGAGTACTATATGTCTCGCTCAGCCTATGTTGCCGCAGTAAGCCGTTGTAAGTACGTTCTAGAGTACTACAAAGACAGCAACGCCGTTGTTCCAGCATTAGAGATCATGGTTGAGGCATATGACAAGTTAGGCTTACCTGAATTAAAAGCAGAAGCTGAAGCTGTATTAGCGGCCAACACCGCCGGTTAATCAAATGTTACTCAGTAAAAAAGGAGCTTCGGCTCCTTTTTTTTGTCATCAATTATTATTAAAACGCTATTGCTTTATTTAGGCAGATTCGGTTGCGTACATGTCCTTTAACAACATCATCATTTGTTTAACGTTTGGACTACTTAGCGAATAGTAAACAGTTTGAGACTCTTTTCGAGTTTGTACAAACCCCTCTTTTCGCAATAAAGCAAGATGTTGAGATAATGCTGATTGCCCTAAGCGAACTCGTTCAGCTAACTCATTTACCGAAGCTTCACCTTCAAGTAAATTACACAGAATAAACAAACGATTTTCGTTTGCCATGACCTTCAGTAATGCCATCGCTTTGGGCGCACATTGGCGCATTTGATCTATGTTCATATTTGGATATCTAGACTCTTAAGGACCGAGCTTACTTTTTTAGGAGAAAACGGTTTTACTATAAATGCAGATGCCCCACTGGCTATCGATGCTTTCACGTTTTCAATACTGCTATGTGCTGACACCATTACCACTTCAACGTTGTGTTTGGCCGCTTTTAGCTCTTTGAGAATAGTTTGCCCGTCAGAGTCTGGTAATTCAATATCCAAAAACACTACATCTGGCATATTCTTAGTGAATTGCTCTAATGCTTCTCGCCCTGATGATGCATGAGAGATATCTGTGCCACCAAGTTGATTAAGTGTTTGTTGCAAAAAGCTTCTCACTGACGCGACATCATCGACAATAAGAAACGATTTCTCTTTAATGTCTGACATTAAGTTTTAGCCTTCTCAAATTCTCTAGTTTGGACCAGGCGGATTGGAAAATTAACCAAACTTGTAGCTCCAGTACCGATAAATATGTCTTAAATAATACCGTACTTGCATAGTTAAACACAGTACCAAAGGGTTTAGCTATTGCGTAATTTTATTCTTTTTTGTCTGTGCATGTTACGAATGAGCATAATATAAACGCCAAACAAACAGACAATACCTGCCAAAGGGTATACCAACCAATTATTCACATAAGCCAGCACCATCACACCAAGGAAAATCAGCAAGAAAGGCTTTAATTCATAAAAAAATTGCCCAGACTCTTTGTGCTTTCTCGTTTTTTCGGGATCTGTACGTCTCGCATTAGAGCGCATAACCCACACCAAGGCGCCAGCAAAAAAGAAAAGCACACCTGACATGGTCGCCAAGATTGTTTCAAAGTAATTAATCTCAACAACCCCAATCGACATGTACGCATAAGGCAATGATTCGTATATTAATTTAGGAAACATAACTCCTCCCCATGTGAAAAGGATTTGATAACACGCTATAAAACAAAGCGGTTTTACTTTGTTTTGTCTTGTCCCTAATCGCTTACATCGCAATTCAAAGTGTAGTTCAAGACCACGAGTTGAACAATTGACACTCGATCTATTTGAGTCAATGCTGATTCGTTGAGCAAACGAATTTTGCATTAAAGATAAAGCTTTTTGTTCTTCGATTTCGTATTAAAATGATGGAAGTTAGTTTAGGAGGTAAAAATGAGTGAGTTTGATTTATTTTTGGAAGAACTCGGTGGCGTAAAGCCTCTAAAGTCATCACCTACATACACTGCAACTCAGAAAAAAAATACACTCACAGAGGAACAGGCTCAGCAAAGAAGAGAGAATGCCGAGCGTTCAGCCGCTTTTGATCCTAATCCACTCGCTACAGAAAATGTACAACTCGTTGATCCAGATGAATTATTGTCGTACAAAAAATCAGGTGTCCAAGACGGCGTATTCAAAAATCTAAGGTTGGGAAAATACGAAATTCACACTGTTTTAAACATTCAAGGCCAGTCTATCAAACAAGCCCGCCAAAACCTGTATCAATTTATTCAGGACAGCCACAAAAGCGATATGCGGTCCCTGTTAATCCAGCACGGCAAAGGACTCCACAGCAAACCTCATCCGGGGTTACTAAAAAGCTATGTTAATCAATGGTTAAGACAGTTAGACGAGGTGAAAGCATTTCATTCTGCTCAACCTTTTCACGGGGGTTCAGGTTCGGTATACGTATTACTCAAAAAAAGTGAAGAGGCACGCCTGACCAACAAGGAGCGTCATCAAAAACGCGGGGCAAATGGTTAGTTTTGAAGAGTTAGGTTGATGAAACGTCACAGCAGAAGTACTTTGCTGTGACGCCAACGCTTTTTATTTTTTGAAGAAACTAGCGATGATTTGCTTCGACTCTTCACTTCCTAATAGGTGTTCAAAGTACTTTAATTCTGCACTTATCACTTCGTTTAGTTGCGTTTTGTTCGAATCCACAATCAGCCCTTTTGACGCTTTCACTGATTGGCTCGGTAATTGAGCCAGTTGCTCTGCTCGTTTGGTTGCGATAGTAAGAACTTCCTCAGCATCCACAACCTGATTTATTAGGTTTAACCTCAGTGCCTCATCGGCATCAAACTTATCGCCCAACACCAATAGCTCGAATGCTTTAACACGACCAACTTGAGCCGGTAAAATATGACTTGAGCCAGCTTCAGGACAAAGTCCTAACTTAGAGAATGGCAATTGAAACACGGTGTTATTAGCCGCATATACAAGATCACAATGCATCAGCATTGTTGTACCGATACCGATAGCTGGGCCAGCTACGGCAGCAATTAATGGCTTGGTTAATCCCACCAAGGTTCTCAAAAAAATGACCGTCGGATGTGCTTCGGTCAAAGCTCCACCTTTTAAAAAGTCATTGAGATCATTACCCGCCGTAAAACATTCTGCTGAACCAGTAATAACGGCAGCGTGTAAGTCATCACTGCGCTCAAGATCAACTAATGCTTCAGTCATGGCTTGATACATCGCTAAAGACAACGCATTTTTTTGCGCTAGGCGATTAATCGTTATGGTCATTACACCATTCGATTTAGATACGAGTATTTCAGACATAAATTCTCACAATATTTATCGTTAAATGCCGTAGGGTTAGATGTATAAGGTTATCTCGAATCCATAAAAAAAGCTCGGATAAACCGAGCTTTTTTCTAAATCGCTAAAAAGACATAACCTTTAGCGAGTATTAAAGTTGTGTTGCAAATGTAACCACAGCCAAAACTGCGACCGCTATACAAATATAACCCAAGCCAACACCTTTACTTTGCGGAGATGAAAACATTCGCATTTCCTTTGTTCTTTTTATTTGTGGAAACAATGATTACTGGTTAATAAACCAACAAAACCAGTCTAAATAATTCACAAATTGTTTTCAACAGCCTTTGGGATAGTTTTTGCAAATTTATTAAAGTCCAAATACTCGCTCAATAAACCAGTACAATCCAACAGCGCCAATTACAGCAGATAAAGGCACCTGTACAAAAGCTCTATAAGAAGGCTTATCACTCAATTTAAAGAACACCAAAAACGCCATAACCAGCACGGCCAGCTGACCAAGCTCAACACCAATATTAAAAGAAAACAGTGCTGTCAAAAACGCGTCTTGAGGCAAGCCAAACTCACTTAATACAGACGCAAATCCCATACCGTGTAATAAGCCAAATAAAACAATCACCCAGATTCGATGAGATTTGGCGTTTTCAAAACGAATGTTATCTACTGCCATCCAAACAATACTCAAAGCAATAAGAGGCTCGACAATGGCGCCACTCAAATTAATGAAGCCCAAGCTTGAAAGAGCAAGGGTCACTGAATGAGCAAGAGTAAAGGCTGTAACCTGCCAAAAAAGCTTTGAAAAAACCGTCGTAGAAAAGAATAAAGCCAGCACAAAAAGAATGTGGTCAAGCCCCAGTGGCAAAATGTGCACAAAGCCGGATTTAACGTATTTTACAATCCGCTCCCCTGACGTTAGCCCATCACTGTCAGCCTGTTGTTGAGCCATTGCTTGCATCGCAGCTTGCATTTCTGGTGATGGGCCTTTTTTAAGTTCTGTTGTTTCTGCCGCAGTAACACCAGACCAAGACATTAATACAAAAGTGAAAAACGAAATTGCAATCCATGTTAGAGCCTTATTCACGGTCACAACGCCTCCTTAATAAAAGTTAATAGAAATCCAGTAATATTTAGAATTTTTATACTAAAAGCCGTCTATTTTAGAGAGTTCTGGTTGTTTATATAGAGCAATGGACCACCTTTTTTGACCTTTCATCGCAATCCCCTGTTCCAGTGATGATCTTTACGACAAACCTCAGTACACTCTTAGTGGAGAAAAACCATCAAGAGTTTTGTTTATAACAGCAAGGAATCTTATGAAAAATCAACTAAAGCGAACGCTTTTAAGTGCGTCAATCGCGTGTTTTTTGAGTGCGCCTACTTTAGCGCTTGAGTCAAAAGACTCAGAAGCTAAATGGGATGTCACAAAACCTCAAGGTGAAATGAAAGCCATTACTATCAACACGGACGAATCAACTTGGTCTAACCTAGATGTTCATCCTAACGGTAAAACCATAATCTTCGATATGCTGGGCGATCTTTACACCATGCCTATTTCGGGTGGCCAAGCGACACCTTTGGTGTTGGGCTATGACTGGAATATGCAAGCAACATACAGCCCAGATGGAAGCAAGATTGCATTTTTGAGCGACCGCGATGGAATGATGAACCTGTGGGTTATGAATGCTGACGGTACCAACCCAGTTCAAATCACCAAAGAGAAAAGCCATACGATTCACACACCTCAGTGGAGTCCTGACGGCCAATATATCGCTGTGACTCGCGGTGTTATGTCATCTCGTTCGATTGCAGCCGGCGAAATCTGGTTATTCCATCACACGGGTGGCAGTGGCACTAAGGTAAAAGCTGGCACTCACGGTGCATTTAACCAAAAAAACATCACAGACCCTAAGTTTTCTCCTGATGGTAAATATTTATATTACACACAAGACATCACTAGCGGACGTGTGTGGCAGTACAACAAAAACTCAACTCAAGAGTTATTTAACATCATTCGCCACGACCTAGACACGGGTGAAGAAGAGCGTTATATCGGTGGTGCCGGTGGTGCCGTTATCCCGACGCCATCACCAGACGGTAAGTACATGGCCTACCTTAAACGCGAAGATACAAAAACTGTACTTTATATCAAAGATTTAAAAACCGGTATCGATACCCGTTTAACAACAGAAATGGAACGCGATCACCAAGAAACCTTTGGTACTGAAGGTAACTACGCGTATTTTGATTGGACTCCGGATAACAAACATATTGTTTATTGGAGCGGCGGTAAATTTAACAAGATAGATGTTAAGTCAAAAAAAGCCGAGATCATTCCATTTAATGTTTCGGTAGAAAAACAAATTCAAAAAGCAGTTCGAGTTCCGGTTGAAGTTGCCCCAGATCAGGTGGCAGTAAAACAGGTTCGTTGGGCAACCATGTCTCCAAAAGGCGACAAAATCGTTTATCAAGCACTGGGCAAGCTTTACGTTCGTGACGTTAAGTCAGGTAAAGTCTCTCGTCTGACTCGCCAAGATAATCACGATGAGTTTTACCCTAGCTTTTCTCGAGACGGTAAATACATTGCTTACACCACTTGGGATGACCAAGAGTTAGGTACGGTTCGAGTTGTGCGCTCTCGCGGTGGTAAAGGCAAAGTTATCTCAACTGAGCCTGGCCATTACATCCAGCCACGCTTCTCACCTGATGGTAAAAAAGTAGTCTTTGATCGATTCACTGGCGGTTATTTATTATCACCTGAGTGGTCTATGGAACCTGGTATCTATGTTGCTGACGTAAATGGCGATAACATGAAACGCGTGGTTAAGTCTGGTGGAGACGCGCACTTTGGCGCTGACAACAACACGATTTATTACACAAGTTATCAAGCTGGTAGCTACGGTACTAAGCGTAAGTTAATGCAGGTTAACTTAGACGGATTCGAACAACGCGACGTAATGAACGGCGACGAGGTGACAGAATTTAAAGTATCACCAGATGGCAAATGGCTCGCATTCGTTTACCAATTTAACGCGTACATTGCACCATTTGGTAAAGTAGGTACGGTTCAGTCAATTGGCCCGAAATCTACTTGGGTACCAGTTAAACAGGCCTCTGCAGCAGCAGGTTCTGAGTTACACTGGTCTGCTGATAGTAAAAAGCTACACTGGTCGAATGCTTCGACATTGTACAGCCGTTCAATTCAAGAAACCTTTGACTTTGTTGACGGTGCAAAAGCTGAAATGAGTGAGCCTACCACAGAAGGCATCGATTTGAGCTTTAATGCAGAGGCGGATATTCCTGACTCAGCTGTCGCATTAGTTGGTGGTAAAGTTGTAACAATGCGCGATGCAGACAACAAACAAGAAATCATCGAAAACGGTGTTGTTTTGGTTAAAGGCAATCGCATCGTCAAAGTTGGTGCTAAAGGTGACGTAACAATTCCAAAAGGATATGAAACAGTGGATGTGTCTGGTAAGACACTATTCCCTGGTATAATCGACGCTCACTCGCACGGTTCTCAAGGTAGCCGCCAAATTATTCCAAAACAAAACTGGAAAAACTTCTCCTCTATTGGCTTTGGGGTGACAACGATTCACGATCCTTCAAACGACAACCGAGAAATTTTTGCCGCTGCAGAATTGCAACAGACAGGTAAAATTTTGGCGCCTCGTATCTTCTCAACAGGTCGTATCTTGTATGCTGGTTATTCTCCTGGCTACACAGCTAAGATCAACGATATCGAAGACGCTCGTTTTCATATTAAACGCACTAAAGAAAACGGTGCCGTTTCAGTGAAGAGCTACAACCACCCTCGTCGCGATACGCGTCAGCAAGTGCTTGAAGCAGCACGTGAATTAGGTGTTAACGTAGTACCTGAAGGCGGCGGTAAACTGTATCAGAATATGACAATGATCATCGATGGCCACACAACGCTTGAGCACTCTTTAAACATCCCAACGGGATATAAAGATTTAACTCAAATGTGGAGCCAAACTGAGACTGCCTACAACCCAACATTTGTTGTCGCTTATGGCGGTTTATCTGGTGAAAAATACTGGTACGACAAAACCAACGTTTGGGAAAATGAGCGCTTAATGCGTTATGCCCCGCGTTACATCATTGAGCCAGTATCAATTCGTCGTGATACCGCGCCAGAAGATCACTATAACCATATCAAGATTGCCGAATACGCAAAAACACTTCGTGACAACGGGGTTCGAGTATTGATTGGTGCTCACGGTCAACGCGAAGGTTTAGCAGCCCACTGGGAAATGTGGATGATGAATCAAGGTGGCTTTACACCATGGGAATCACTGCGCGGTGCGACATTTGACGCAGCCATTGCGTTGGGTATGGATAAGGACTTAGGTTCGATTGAAGAAGGCAAACTTGCGGATATCGTAATCGTCGAAGGTGATGTATTAACCGACATTCGCCAGTCTGAGTTTGTGACTCACACTATGCTAAACGGTCGTTTATACGACGTTAAAACCATGAGTGAAGTTGCAACAGGTAACTTTAAAGCTGAACCTTTGTTCTTTAACCGCCTCAACATCAATGCGATGCCAGCGGCGACGGCACAAGAGCTTAAGCAGAAAGAAGAGACCTATCACTGGACTCATCACTAGTGAGTAACGAGTAATAACTCATAATTGCTCAAAACGAAAACGCCGGTTGCTTTAAAAACCGGCGTTTTTTTTATTTTGTTTTAATTAAGGACAAAGCCTAAGGCTTAAACCTCTGAATATAGTCCTTGTGTGGTGGTCTTCCTGTCTCTGTTCCACCCATAATGTAACTGACGCCATTAAGTGTCGTGACCCCAGCATGTCTTACTGGTTTTAATCCGCACTGCTCCTTCTGCCAGATTTGCGCATTTAAGTCATACGAAAAACAATCTGACAAAGAATTGTAGTTACCAAAGGCATAAAGCTTATCACCATTAACGGTCAAAGCGTGTGCACTAATGCCCTTTGGTAAATCGGCTAGTGTTTCCCAGCGGTTTTCGATGAGGTTAAAACGCTCAAATGAAGATAATGATGAGTCGCCGTTGTAACCCCCTACCGTATACAGCCAATCACCATAGATTGCCGACTTGGTCACTTTGGCTATAGGCATTTGATTTAATTGAAACCATCGGTCCGCCTTTACATCATATTTAAAAACTCGATCGCTAAAAGTCTCGCCTTCGCTTGTCATGAAACTACCACCTAAAACATAAATCATGCCGTCTTTAAACTGCACCGTATTAATGCGTGTCGCCCAACCTAGAGGTTTTATCTGACGGACTTCTCTTGTTCGAGTATTAAAGACTTCAACCTGAGGTCTGCGTTGCATGCTTTGGTATTTTTTATTCGGACCAATTCCACCTATGATGTAAATCGATTCTTCACCATCAAACACAGCAGAGTGATAAAAACGTGAAATGACGATATCTTCTAATACTTCAGTACGATTACTCAAAGGATCGTAAATTTCAATTGTCGCACCGGCCCTATGTTCGGTATTGAAGCCACCTATGGTATAAACGTATCGACCATCATTGACTACAGCAGCGCCAAAGCGTGCGATTTTTAAATTTGCTTGTTGGTAATCTGGTTGAGTGACACACCCAGTCAAAACTACTGACATAGCAAGGGTGATGAGCGTAATTAAGCGTTTGGTATGTTCTATTGTTTTCACTTTATATTCCCTGTGTTTTAATAGTCGAACATCAATAAGGGTTTGTAATAATTGCCAAACCCAGACGTATTTAAGCAAAAAGCCCCGTTAAAAACGAGGCTTTTTTTGTAACAAAATCAATAGGATTATTAGTACTTTTTAACCATATCTTCAAGTGAGATAACTTTGATTTTGTCAGCGTTTCCGGCAGTACCAAACGCTTCGTAGCGGTTTACAACGATGTCTGTCATAGCTTCTACCGTTTTAGAGAGATACTTACGCGGATCGAATTCAGCTGGATTCTCGGCCATAAATTTACGTACAGCGCCTGTTGATGCTAAACGTAAATCCGTATCGATATTTACTTTGCGAACACCGTGTTTGATGCCTTCAACGATTTGTTCAACTGGCACACCATAAGTTTCAGGAATTGCACCACCAAACTCATTAATAACAGCCAACCATTCTTGTGGAACCGATGAAGAACCGTGCATTACCAAGTGGGTGTTAGGAATTTTTTTGTGAATAGCTTTAATTCGATCAATCGATAAGATGTCACCTGTTGGTGGACGCGTAAACTTATACGCACCGTGTGATGTACCACAGGCAATCGCTAATGCGTCTACGTTAGTTTTTGCAACAAAATCTGCTGCCTCATCAGGGTCAGTCAACATCTGCTCTTTAGTTAACTTACCTACTGCGCCAATGCCGTCTTCTTCGCCGGCTTCACCCGTTTCTAATGAACCCAAACAACCTAACTCACCCTCAACAGATACACCACAGGCATGTGCCATTTCGACCGTGCGACGAGTTACGTCTACATTGTATTCGTAATCAGAAGGTGTTTTACCGTCTTCCATCAATGAACCATCCATCATAACTGATGAAAAGCCCAATTGAATTGAGCGCTGACATACCGCTGGAGAAGTACCGTGGTCTTGGTGCATACAAACAGGAATATGTGGAAACTCTTCAATCGCAGCAAGGATCAAATGACGTAAGAACGGTGCACCCGCATATTTACGCGCACCAGCAGAGGCTTGAACAATAACAGGGCTGTTAGTTTTGTCCGCCGCGGCCATAATGGCACGCATTTGCTCTAGGTTATTAACGTTAAATGCCGGAACTCCGTAACCATACTCAGCTGCATGATCTAATAATTGGCGCATTGAAATTAAAGCCACATTCCACTCCTATGGGGTTGTCTGATGAGTAATAATTCAAACTGTTACCAGTTTTGTAACTTATTTTGTAATTCTACACACCCACTTTCAAAATGTCTTTCATCTTTTTGGTTTTATTTTTAGTCTTTCAATTTTTTATTGGAGCCTATGCTTTACAGCAAGTTAACTAAGCAAATTGATCTTTTAGCCACTTGCCCAGTAATCTTGGGTGCTCAAGCGGTAACATGTGCCCTGCCTCACCTAAAAGTGATAAATGAACTCCCTCTCCTAACTGATGTAACCATTCGTAATTAACGAGAGGATCTTTGTGTGTACATACAAACTCAATTTCAAAAAGGCGTGACATTTGATTAATAGAGCTTAGCGTATCGATTCTAGCGCCCGTAAATGACATTTGGTGCATCAAGTTGGTTTTGCCAAGAGCTCTATCCATAATTTGAACTGTTGAAATTATATGGGCATTGTTATGCTGCTCTTGCCCTAGTAACTGACACACCCGTTCAGCTGTAACACCTGCATAATCGTTCTTTTCGAGTACGGTTAAAATCCGCTTTCTTTGTTCAAGCTCTTTTTCTGGCAATGCAGTCGGTGTATGAGAGCAAATAACAAAAGCAGGACGCGTCAATAAGGGATTTTGAAGCAACCATTCATCCAGGCTTTTACCGTATTCAGCAAGGTATCGAGCAACAATATAGCCACCTAAAGAAAATCCCATAACGATAACTCTACCCGACTGAGCTTGAATCATAGTTATTAAATCTTGATGAAGCTGAGCGAGCACAGTTCCAAAGTCTTGATTGGGGATGGGCCAATGCTTTGAGGTAAAGCGAGTGCTAATTTCGGGAATGAGATCTTGCCAAAGTAACTCATTACACTGAGTTCCGGGTAAAAGTAGAAGCTTAGGCTGTGTCATAATCTAAATGTGTTATCTTGGTTAGTATCTGGTTAGCCTAGCATTAACTGCGCGTAACTAAATAAAATTATGGACAAGAGTGAAACCTGTTTTGGACAATAAAAGTAATACACAAACACAAATCACCCTCAACTGTGACTTAGGTGAAACCGATCTCATTACTGAAAACAGTATCGAGCACCAAGTTATGCCCCTGATAGACATGGCCAATATTGCCTGTACTGGTCATGCGGGTAACGAACAAACCATGAAAGCGACGATTGAGTTAGCCAAACTAAACAATGTGATAGTTGGCGCACACCCTAGCTATCCTGACCGAGCGAACTTTGGTCGAGTATCGCTTTTTTCAGAAAGCAACAATCTGACTTACGAAGCGTTACAAACCACCTTATTTGAGCAAATAACCGCGCTCCTGAATATTAGTACCGAACTTAACTATCCAATTAGCTACGTAAAACCCCACGGTGCCCTATACAATGATATGGCAGAATCGACCGAGCTCGCTGAAGTGGTCTTTTCAGTTGTCGCCTCGATAAACAAAAAGTTTAAACAACAGCTAAAGCTAATGGTGATCGCAACTGCTCCTGGCAATAGCTCTGTCAACTTTGAAGAACTCGCTCAGCAATACCATGTAAAATTACTTTCTGAGGCATTTATCGATCGAAGGTATCAATATAATGGATTATTAACACCACGAAAATTACCCACTGGAGAAATTAATCCAAATGCGGTTTTAGACGAAGAAGAAGCCTTATTTCAAGCCCTATCATTGATTGAAGGAAAGGTTACTTGTGAAAATGGCCAAGTGATTTCTCTGTCAGCTTCAAGTTTGTGCGTTCACGGTGACAACGAAGCGGCCTTAACTACTACTCGGTTACTAAAATCAATTCTTGAATTACCCATTACATTCAGTCGACCCAGTGACCGTAGCTTAAAGATCGTAGCCAAAGACACCACGTATACAAAGCTGTTAAGCCCATTATCAACAATGCTCAACCAGTACTTTTCGACCCAGCTTGTCGCTGTGACTCCTGCGTTTAATTCGCTGTTTTTAGAAGCAAAAGCAGGTGAATTGGACAGCATTTTGTTAATTAATTCGACGCTTCGTATATTTAAAAATCTGCTGACCGAACAGCATAACTCAAAAAGTCACCACTGCGAGTTACCGATTTGTTATGAAATAATGAGTTCAGAGAGTCATAAAAAGTATAACGACCTAGGTGAAATAGCCCACCAAACAGGTTTGTCTGAAGAAGCAGTCGTCAATGCACACTTGGAAACTAAATTCCGCGTAGAAGCAATCGGCTTTGCACCGGGTTTTGCCTATATGTCTGGCCTTCCAAATCAACTGGACGTCCCACGCAAAACCACTCCCCGACAGTCAGTTCCCGAGGGCGCAGTTGCGATTGCCGGTGACATGAGTTGTGTTTACCCGCAATCATCACCAGGAGGCTGGAATATAATTGGCCTGTGCCCAACGCCAGTTTTTAATATCAATAACACCGATTCTCCCCTTTTATATCAAGTGGGTGACACAGTTAGCTTTAGAGCCATTTCGAAAAGTGAATATTTAACGACAGTCCAACAAAACCAAAGTAATAAAAATCAGTTAAAAACACTTCCAACTGCACTGCCAGAAGAACAGCACAATAAACCTGATTTAAACAATATCGATACCGCAGCAAAGCTAATCGTAACCAAAATTGGCAGTACAGCTACTATTCAAGATAGCGGTCGCACCGGCGTAAGTCACTTGGGGTTGAGTGTCGGAGGCGCCGCTGACAACGATGCTTACCAATGGGCAAATCGATTGTTAGACAACGACATCAATGCCTCAGTGATTGAGTTTGTATTTGGCAACTTCGAGCTAACCTGCGTTGAAGCTACTTACATTTGCCTAACCGGAGCTTCTGCGACAATCTCTGTCAACGGCCAGTCCCAGCCAATGTGGAAGACCATCAGGTTAGAAAAAGGTGACGTTGTCAAAGTTGGGTTTGCCCAACACGGTCTCCGCATTTATTTGGCAATACAAGGCGGAGTAAAGGCTGAGCGCTGGTGGGGAAGCTCAGCAACCGTAATAAAAGATCAGATTGGTACTCAAGTAATCAAGGGCTCGATTATTTCTAGTGCTGAAAATTCCTTCGCGATCCTTTCCAACACATCGGACAAAAATTCACAAGCTGGAGCATTGGTTCACAATAGGATGCTAAGCCCAAGCGTCATCCCAAAATATAGCTCCGAAATTGAAGTGCACCTTATATTGAGTGAACAGTTCGCCTTGTTTTCACCGCAACAACTAAATGCTTTGGTTACGATAGAATTCAGTGTATCAGCCCAATCAGATCGAATGGGTGTTCGACTTCAATCTAATCAGAGCCAGCTCAAACATCAACATCACATTCAGTCCGAAGGGCTAGGATTAGGTGCCGTGCAAATTACGCCTGAAGGAGAGCCAATCGTAATGCTAGCGGACCGACAAAGTATCGGTGGGTACCCCAAAGTGGGCTACCTAACCCAGGCTGATTGTAATAAAATCGCCCAGGCTCAGCCGAACACTCGTGTTCGGTTTAAGTTGGTCACTCATCAACAAGCCAAGCGTTACGAAGCGCAACTTACCATTTTAAATCGCAACTGAGGTAACTAATGCGACTTGGACACAGGCTCCAACAATTAGTCAATATGATTGAACATGACTACTCGATTATTTGGGACACGTGCTGTGATCACGGGTTATTAGGCGCCGAACTACTCAACCAAAACAAACAAGGTAAGCGGCCAAATTTACACACCGTTTATTTTGTCGATATCCAGGCCGATATCATGGCCAGTACTCAACAGAAGCTCGAGACCTTTTATCCAAACGTTTCGTCGGACTCTTTACATGTCGCGAACTGGCAAACTTTGTGTTCCTCAGTTGAAGACATTCCACTAGTAACGACTTCGTCACGACAACTCATTGTTATTGCCGGTGTCGGTGGTGACTTGATGAGTCATTTTGTGAACATACTAAACAACAAATTTGCTCTGACAAACGTTGAGCTTTTGTTATGTCCAGTACGCCATACTCATGAATTGAGAGAGACGCTTAAACAATGCAATTTTGGTGTGATTTCGGAAAAACTTATCGTTGAAAACCAGCGTTTTTATGAGTGTCTGCACGTCGCAAAAACATCGTCCGAACTGAGCACGTCGCCAATAACTATTGTTGGCGAGCAGTTATGGCAATCGTCGTACACAGAGCTTCAAAGAGGCGAAACAACACGACAAGACAAGGTTCGTTATTGCCAACAAATGATAAAACACTTTAAGGCGGCCTCAGCAAACCCTAATCAATCCTCATTAGCGCAATCACTTTTGACAACTTACCAAGGTGTTTTAACTGAGTTACATACCCAATCTCAGACATAAAAAAACGCCAAGGCTATCTACTAACCTTGGCGTTCTAAGGGATAATTAGACTTTGAGAATTATGCTTTTGCGCGCTCTTCTAAAATCGCAACCGCTGGTAATACTTTACCTTCAACAAACTCAAGGAAGGCACCGCCACCTGTAGAGATATAAGAGATTTGATCTGCCAAACCATATTTATCGATCGCAGCAAGGGTGTCACCGCCACCAGCAACACTGAAAGCATCACTTTCGGCAATAGCCTTAGCAACAACCTCAGTACCTTTGCTAAAGTTATCAAATTCAAATACACCACAAGGGCCGTTCCAAAGAATCGTTTTTGCGTTTTTAAGTACATCAGCCAAAGCTTGTGCAGAGTCTGGACCCAGATCAAGAATTTGTTCGTGGTCTTGTACTTCAGAAACAGGCTTAACTGTTGCTTCAGCCGTCTCTGAAAACTCTGTCGCTACGCGAACGTCGGTTACTTGAGGAATATCTAACTCTTCCATTAAGCGTTTGGCTTCTGGAATTAGGTCGGCTTCGTAAAGTGATTTACCCACGTTGTAACCACGTGCAGCAACAAACGTATTTGAGATACCGCCACCAACGATTAACTGGTCACATACGCTTGATAGAGATTGAAGTACCGTTAACTTTGTCGATACTTTTGAGCCACCAACGATAGCAACAAGAGGACGAGCTGGGTTATCAAGGGCTTTTCCAAGTGCTTCTAACTCAGCAGCTAATAGAGGACCAGCCGCTGCAACAGGAGCATACTTAGCAACACCGTGAGTTGAGCCTTGAGCTCGGTGAGCCGTACCAAAGGCGTCCATCACAAACACATCACATAATGCAGCGTACTGCTTTGCTAATTCGTCGGTGTTTTTCTTCTCACCAACATTAAAACGCACGTTTTCTAAAACAACCACTTCACCTTCGGCAACATCGACACCTGATAAATAGTCTTTTGCTAAACGCACAGGCACATCTAGTTTTTCGTTAAGGTTATCGACAACTGGCTGCAAAGAGTATTTCTCTTCATACTCACCTTCGGTTGGGCGACCTAGGTGCGACATAACCAACACTTTTGCGCCTTTGTCTAACGCAGCTTTAATTGTCGGAATTGAAGCGTCAATACGCACAGCAGAAGTTACTTTGCCGTCCTGGACTGGTACGTTTAAATCTTGACGAATTAAAACGGTTTTACCTGTTAAGTCCAGATCCATCATCTTGATCACTGACATGATATTTCCTTAAGTTTTTAAAATTATTATTCGTAAAAAATTATTCTGTTAACTCTAAAAATGGTGCTAGAGCTTGTGTCGTATCTAACATGCGGTTGGCAAAACCCCACTCGTTATCACACCAAACCAACACCTTAATTAAACATTTGTGGCTGACCCGGGTTTGATTACCATCGACGATAGCGGAATGTGGGTCATGGTTAAAATCGACCGAAACCAGAGGTTCTTCGGTATAACCTAAAATACCTGAAAGCCCATTATTGCAGGCTTTTTTAATGGCATCATTTACCATCGCAATGTCGACTTCGGCATTGACCGTGACGCTCAAATCCATCGCCGTAACATTGATCGTCGGCACTCTCACTGCAATAGCTTCAAAGCGGCCCGCAAATTTTGGCAAAATACGTTCAATACCAGCGGCAAGCTTGGTATCAACCGGAATAATACTTTGACTCGCAGCACGAGTTCGACGCAAGTCTTTGTGATACGCATCAATCACCTGTTGATCATGCATCGACGAATGAATCGTTGTGATCGTTCCACTGTCTACTCCAAATGCATCGTCTAAAGCTTGAATCACAGGCACGATACAATTGGTTGTACACGAGCCGTTTGAGATGACGTCTTGTTCCGCTGTAAGGCTATCGTGGTTAATGCCAAATATGATCGTGTTATCGACGTCGGAATCGGCCGGATGCGAAAACACCACTTTTTTGGCGCCTGAAGTGATATGAGCCTGCCCTTCTTGACGGCTTTTGAAGACACCTGTGCACTCTAAGACAACATCAATGTTGAGCAATTTCCAAGGTAAAGAGTGCAAGTCTTCGATGTGTAACAGCTCAATAGTGTGGCCATCGACGACTAAGTTTTGTTGCTCATTCAGTGCGACATCACTGGCAAATCGTCCGTGCGCCGTGTCGTATTTTAAAAGGTGTGCTATCCCATCGGGATCGGCAATTTCGTTAATCGCAACGACGTTAAATTCGTCTTGGCGACCCGATTCATAAATTGCACGCAACACATTGCGACCAATACGGCCAAAACCGTTAATCGCGATGTTAATTGGTCGAGCAATTGGACGAGTTTTCGACATTAAATCTTCCGAGTTAAAACAAAAAAGCGAGCACATAATACTCGCTTTTTATTATTTGTTAATAATAGTCAAGGATTAAAGCGAGTTAACCGTGTTAACTACATTTTCCACTGTAAAGCCAAAGTGCTCCATTAATACGCCACCTGGTGCAGATTCACCGAAGGTAGACATACCAATCACCTTACCGCCAAAACCAACATACTTGTGCCAGTAGTCTACGTGCGCTGCCTCAATTGCAACACGCTTAGTTACTGAGTTAGGTAATACCGTTTGCTTGTAGGCTTCGTCTTGTTGATCAAATACTGACGTACAAGGCATAGAAACAACACGAGTCGCAGTACCTGCTGCATTTAACTCCGCTGCAGCTTTTACTGCTAAGTTAACCTCAGAACCCGTCGCAATTAAGATAACTTCTGGCTCGCCTTCGCTATCAACCAAAATGTATCCGCCCTGTTCAATCATAGCGACTTGTTGTTCAGTGCGCTCTAGTGCTGGTAAACCTTGACGAGAGAATACAAGTGACGTCGGGCCTTCTTGGTACTCAATCGCGTTTTTCCATGCGATAACAGATTCAACTGCATCTGCTGGACGCCAAGTGTGCATCTTAGGTGTCATTCGTAAGTTAGCAATCTGCTCGATTGGTTGGTGAGTCGGACCGTCTTCACCTTGACCAATTGAATCGTGGGTATAAACAAAAATGTTTTGAATACCCATCAATGCCGACATGCGAACTGCGTTACGTGCGTATTCCATAAACATTAAGAACGTCGCACCATAGTTGATGAAACCACCGTGCAATGAGATACCGTTCATGATGCCGCTCATACCAAATTCACGTACACCGTAGAAGATGTAGTTACCCGCCGGGTCTTCTTGTAAACCCTTAGAGCCAGACCACAATGTTAAGTTAGAACCTGCAAGGTCTGCAGAGCCGCCTAAAAGCTCAGGTAAAACTGGACCAAAGGCTTCAATGGTATTTTGCGATGCTTTACGCGTTGCAACACTTTCCGCTTTTTGCTGTTGAGTCAGTGCCAACTGGAATGCTTTTTCAGAAAAGTCTTCTGGTAACTCGCCCAAAATAACACGGCGTTCAAACTCTGCCGCTAATTCCGGGTAAGCGTTTTTGTAAGCAACAAACTGCTCGTTCCAGGCGTCTTCGTCTGCTTGACCTGCTGCTTTGTGATCCCACAATTCGTATACGTCAGCTGGGATTTCAAATGGTGCATGTGGCCAATTTAAAAACTCACGAGCCGCTTTAATTTCTTCTTCACCTAATGGTGCACCGTGACAATCGTGAGTGCCTTGTTTGTTTGGCGAGCCAAAACCAATCGTGGTTCTACAGATGATGATTGACGGCTTGTCAGTTACCGCTTGTGATTCTGTTACTGCTGCAGCAACCGCTTCTGGGTTGTGACCATCAACATTTTCAACTACATGCCAGCCGTATGATTTAAAACGTGCAGCGCTATCATCAGTAAACCAGCCTTCTACTTCACCGTCGATACTGATGCCATTGTCGTCATAAAACGCGATTAACTTGCCTAACTTTAAAGTACCAGCAAGCGAACATGCCTCGTGAGAAATACCTTCCATCAAACAACCGTCACCTAAGAAACAGTATGTATAGTGGTCAACGATGTCGTGACCTTCACGGTTAAATTGAGCTGCCAAGGTTTTTTCTGCGATGGCCATACCTACTGCGTTTGATACACCTGCGCCTAACGGGCCTGTTGTTGTCTCAACACCAGGTGTGTAACCGTATTCAGGGTGACCTGGAGTTTTTGAGTGGAGTTGACGGAAGTTTTTCACTTCTTCGATTGGCAAGTCGTATCCAGATAAATGAAGTAGTGAGTAAATCAACATTGAACCGTGACCGTTTGACAGGATAAAGCGGTCGCGATCTGCCCAGTTCGGGTTAGTTGGATTGTGCTTTAAAAATCCGCGCCACAAAACCTCTGCGATGTCAGCCATCCCCATTGGGGCTCCAGGGTGACCTGATTTTGCTTGTTGAACCGCATCCATGCTCAAGGCACGAATGGCATTTGCTAAGTCTGTTCTTGACGCCATGCTCAATTCCTATTCTTGTTTTAGATTGTCATCATCTTTCATTCATTACTTCGGGCTATTTGACCTAAAATAGCGTGGGAAAGCAATTGCATTAGGGCAATTATTCTAGCGTATTTATCGAATGGATTGCCAAACATAATCCGAAATAAGGTATACTCCTTGTTCAATTTTCATCATTCAGCAGGACACTATGATCAACAAACAACTTCCTCTTGTCGATTTGCACCGTCATTTAGACGGTAATATTGCACCAAAAAGCGTTTGGGAATTGGCGCAAAAGCACAATATTGAATTACCGGGCAACTCGTTAGAAGAGTTTACACCGCACGCCCAAATTCAAGGCCAAACATCAGATTTGTTAGCCTTTTTAGAGAAGTTAGATTATGGCGTGTCTGTACTTGCAGACTTTGATGCGGTTTACCGTGTTGCCTATGAGAACGTTGCCGATGCAAAAGCTCAACAGTTAGATTACACCGAACTTCGCTTTTCTCCGCACTACATGGCTATGGCGTTCAACTTAGATATGACTGAGTTAGTTAATGTAGTTGCTGATGCCGTTGCCGCTGGTAGCCGTGACTTTGGTGTTAAAACTAACCTTATCGGTATTCTCAGCCGCACCTTTGGTACAGAAACTTGTATGAAAGAGTTGGACGCAATTTTAGCTCATAAAGACAAAGTCATCGCGTTGGACTTAGCAGGTGACGAACTTAACTTCCCTGCGACACAATTTGTCGACCACTTCAAAAAAGCCCGTGATGCTGGTTTACAGATTACTGTACACGCTGGTGAAGCCGCTGGTCCTGAGAGTATTTGGGATGCGATTAACTTATTAGGTGCAACTCGAATCGGCCACGGTGTCGCTGCGATTAAAGATATGAAATTAATGGATTACTTGGTTGAAAACACGATTTCAATTGAATCGTGCCCGACGTCAAATTATCAAACTGCAACCATCAGTGATATCCGTCAGCATCCGCTTCGTACCTTCTTTGATCACGGAGTGAATGTATTTCTAAATACGGACGACCCTGCGGTTTCAAACATTGATATTCTCAATGAATACAAAGTTGCCCAAGAAATCCTTGGTTTTAACTCTGAAGAACTGAGCCAGATTCAACGCAATGGCGTAAAAGCCGCGTTTTTATCAGACACTGAAAAACAAGCGCTGTTTGACAGTAAGAAGTGATAACAAAAAGGCACCACAAGGTGCCTTTTTCAATTCTCCAGAAATCGTTACTTAATGGTGGCAGCTTGCTGCTCCGGTTTTATAAACCAAACTTTAAGTAACAACATAGCCGTAAAATACAAAGCCGATGCCAAAAACAATGGCCAAATAGAGTCTAACTGTAACAACACTCCACCTAATATTGCCGCAAAGACATTGGCTATACAAAACGTCGTTGTTAACAGTCCCATTGCCGCGCCATTGCCTTTTTCTGGCTGAGCGTCACTGATAAAGACAGGCAACATGCCGTTAAATATTGCGATAGACATGCCAGCCAACGAAAATACTATGTTTGTTACATAACTCTCGGTAAATGGCGTCACAAACAAAAACAGCGACATACATAACATACTGGCGACCATTGGTGATGTCAGGCCAAAACGGCGCTGAATGATGGTTACCAAAAACACCGAGGTTAGGGTCATAAAAATAGTCATGTTTGTGGTCGTTAAGCCAATCCCCAAAGAACCAAAGCCCTGCTTGTCCACCAACCAGATAGGATAGAATTCGTAAAACAAATTCATCGCCAAAGTATAAATAAAATACATGTAAAACAAACGGCGAAGCCATGGTTCCGACAGTAACCTAAGTGAGTTTTCTTTAAATGCCGCCTTCCAAACTGACATATGTTCATTTGGTGTTCTCAGTGCAGTTTCGCCTAGCACCAATTTAACCAATACAACGCAGAATAGTGATGCAAAGGCGGCAGCAAACATTGCGTAATAAGGCTCAAACTGCCCCAATACACCGCCGATAAGAGGCCCAAGTAACCACCCTACAAACACCGAACTATTAATCAGAGAAACGGCACGGACTTTGTCACTGGACATTTGCGCTTTGGTGCGCAGATCAGTCTCGTCCGGACTACTTTCTGTTGCAGATGTTGATTTGGCTGAAGCCTGACCAATATCCAACGCAATGGCGCGAGCAATAGAAATGTTACCCTCGGTAATACCGGTTAAAAAACGGCTGATCAATAACAATAAATAATCACCGATATACAAAGCGTAGGCAGAAACGAGATAGCCTAAAAAACAAATTATCAAAGTATTGGCTAGTACTTTTCTTCGACCAAAGCGATCCGATAAAGCACCAATAAAACTACTGCCAATGAAAATACCAAGTGGATAAATAGCCAATAGCGTGGTTAACAGTGTTTCGCCGCTAAACCCAGCATAACTATTAAGACTCGAAACGGGCGCATCGATAAACAATGGTGTTAACACAGGATATGGTAAAGACAGCCCCATACAAGCCAACAACGTCACACATAGTGCCACCCATAACTCTTTTGAAATACCTAAGAACAACGCCCTCTCCCTTACCAACTTTTGAAAGCAAAATTATGAACTTAGTCACTAAAATAAGCGAATCATTTAAACTAATCTTTAATATTGGAATAGTTAATGATCAGAACCATAGAATTGGCACATAAATACCTTTGTTCCTTGTTGTGATTAGTATCAAGTATCCCTTTAATTTACCGATAAATGTTTCTACTATATAAATAAGACCAATTTTTAATCAGAGAGTTACAATGACCGAACTCAAGCAGCAGCTTCAATCTGCACTCGTTGTTGAACAGCAGTCGCTAGCCCAAAGTCATATCAAATACTCTCTACAACATCTCGGCTTTGAAAGAATCGACTTTGTCGACCGCGCTCACCTCGCCATTGAGTCCATTAAAAAACGTCAATATCAGCTTATACTGTGCGCTTACGAGTTAAACAAAGGCGCCGACGGCTTTCAACTGTTTGAACGCCTGCACGCAGAGCACTTATTAAAATGTGGTACCTGTTTCGTTTTTATGAGTTCAGATAATGACTTACAACTCAGCCACAGTATTATTGAGCTAAACCCCGATGACTTTTTACTCAAACCATTTACATCACGAGAGCTCGAACAGAGACTAAAACGGGTATTAACCAAAAAAGTCGCGTTAGCAGATGTATTCAATAGTCTTGATTTAAACGACTTAGCCGGTGCGTTATCACGCTTAAACGACTATATATCAAAAAATGAATCACCAAATTGGCTATCCTATTTAATGAAGATGAAGGGCGAAATCCTAAAAGACATGCAGGACTGGCAGCAAACTAGTGATTTTTATGAATCGGTATTAAAGGTAAAGCCTTTTCAATGGGCACAGTTAGGATTAGTTGAATGCCACCTGCATTTAGGCCGTTTTGCCGAAGCCAAAAACTTGTTAAGCGACTTAATTGACGCTCGCGCCACCCGCTTGCCGGCTCTTGAATTAATGACGGAACTATGCGAATTAAATGACAAATTTGACGATGCTTTATTTCACCTAAAAAAAGCGACTGAACTGGCTCCAAGAAATGTCGAGCGTCAGCAACACCTTTACAGTCTGGCTCGTATTACCTACGACTTTGATTCACAATATCAAGCTTCTAACAGTATCATTCGAAACTTAAGGCATAGTGTTCACGAGTCACCAGAAGCTTACCTAACTGCGGTCAGAGCCAATGTCGATTATGGCTTAACTTCTTTTAACGAAACAGAGGTTAATCGCCTTGCTCAACAAAGTCAGCACATTTTAGATAACCTCAAAAAGAAGTTTCCAAAAGAAGCGTTAAATGAACAAATTGGTGTAGCAACGGCTCGAATTCACTTTCTAAAAAACGAAACTTCAAAAGCCAAACAAATCATTGAAAGCCAATTAGAACAGGTGAACTTAGAACAAGTAGATAATTTAGAAGACGCCTTAGACATGGCCAAAGCGCTTCATGAGCTTGGCTTTCACAAAGACTCAGAGCGGATGTTTTCGCATATCGCTAAAGTTGCAGAAGACTCGCCAAATACGCTTTTTAACAAGTTTATAACTGCAGAAAAACAATTGCGCGAAGAAGTAAAATCTTCACCTAAGCAGCTCAACAACGATGCAGTAAATCACTATACTCGTGGTAACCTAAAAGAAGCATTAAATGCATTTACCAGTGCATTTAAAGTCATGCCGAAAAACCCATCTATCGCACTTAACTTATTACAGACCATGGCAGAAAGCCCATTTTTGGACTTTGAGGCGCCAGAAGTAAAAGTATTGTTAGATAAATGCCAAGCTACCATCGACAGCGCCACAATTAACGATGAACAGGCTGAACGTTATCGTCGCCTCAAACAAAAACTACAAGAGGAACGTATTTAACCCTTCTCTTTTGTTGTTTTTTGTTCATGGCTTTTGTCCAACCACAAACTAAAAAATCGCTTCATCCTGCTCGAACCTATCCAATACCAAAATAGATACAATCCAATAATAAATATTACCGGTCCTGACCAATGCACTAAAAATTTCGCTTGGGCAAGACCAATACCTTGTAAACTCAAGTCTATCAATAAACTAATGGGGATCAAAAAGCGGCAAATGGGCCATAGAAAGTTCTCTACAACACTCACCATTCGAGCTTTACTCAAAAATAATACATAGCTTATAAGACCAGGCACCCCGACCAACATTGACAAATAAAAAGCTGATGGCGATGGATAGATCAAAGAAATAATTAACCCTGGGTCGTCCCTGTGTGTGAGTGACATTATCCAAATAAAATAGCCACGGCACAGATACAATACTACTAAATAAAAACCAACAGGCACACGAACGCGCCCTTCAAGGTCAAAGTCCCGAAACAACAAGTTAGAGTCTCTAATTCATTAAAATTTGAGCCGTACTATATCAGTTCTAAACAAAACTATAAGAGGTTTAAAACACTTCGATTAGAAAAATTGGCCTGGGCTTGCAGAGTTGTCGCAGCATTTATCAATGTTTCGTTTTTGACCTTTTCGCTAACAGCTACAGCAAAATCTGTGTCGGTAATTTGACTGCGACTTGCGGCACTATTTTCGACTTGGTTGGCTATATTTCCAAGAGTACTACCAAGCCGGTTTTGAAAAGCACCAATAGCAGAGCGCTGTTGATCAACCTGTTGTCTAAAATCACTAATGCTCCCAATGGCTTGTTGCGCCCCCTGCGCAGTAGTGACATCAATTTCAGCGAGCGACGTCGCACTCGTAGCAAGATCAATTTGTTCGCCGGTATTAGCTCCCGTTTGAAAGGAGACAGAACTGCCAAATACCGGTGAATCACCAAATCGAGTTTGCTCAAACACAGTTCCGATTTGATCTTGTAACTGGCTCACTTCCGCTTGAATCGCTTGGCGCTGATCAGCCGACAAAGTGCCATTGGCCGCTTGAATAGATAACTCCTCTATTCTAAAGCTCACATCAGTAACGCTTTGAAGCGCTCCTTCGGCAACCTGCGCAAAAGAAACGGCATCATTTGTATTACGGTACGCTTGCTGTAACCCAGAAATTTGCGAACCCAGCCGATTGGCAAGTTGTAACCCTGCCGCGTCGTCTTTGGCAGAGTTAATTTTTAAGCCCGTCGCTATTTGCTCAAATAGCTTTTTTTGGGTTTCCTGGCTTTGTTTTATCGCAGATGACTGTGGTGGCAATGAATTGCCGCTATTAATCTTCATTTAAGCGTCTCCACTGATAACTTTATTAAAAGTATAAAACACAGTGGTAAATACGCCATAATTGAGCATGACGATTCACAGTTTAAGTCAAATTATGTCACTTTCCTTTTGTTAACCTCTAAAGTTTTTCCGAAATTTGACGATAAAGTGAGTGCTTGATGAGTAACTGAATTTATTTGGTACTTAATTTGCTTTAGTCTATAAATTAAAACACAGATAACTTGGAGTATTCGATGGCTAGATTATCTATCCAGAAGTACCGCGACATGAAAATAAACAGTGCGGAAAATGCCGATCCGTATGAGTTGGTACAAATGGTATTAAAGGCAATTCTTGGTAAATTAGCCGCAGCCAAAGCGTGTATCGAGCAAAAAAACATACCTGAAAAAGGTCGTCTCATTTCTGAGTGTATCACCTTAATCGGTTCGTTGGATGAAAGCTTAGATATGGAACAAGGCGGTGATATCTCGCGTAATCTATCTGACTTATATAACTTCTGTAGCGGTCACTTGATAGCATCTAACGTCGAAAACGATACCAAAAAAATCGATGATGTTTATCAAATCATCGGTACCATCAAAGAAGCATGGGATGAAATCCCAAAACAAACTCGAGACGAATACCTAGAGAAAAAAGTCGCTAATCGTTAATCGGTGCGATCATGCTTCTACAAAAAAAGCCCATATGGGCTTTTTTTTATGTCTACTTTAAGCAAGTAATTGCAACGCCAACTCAGGAATTTGATTAGCTTGAGAAAGCAAAGTGGTTGAGGCTTGTCGTAAAATCTGCCCCTTGGTTAAATCCGCAGTCTCTATAGCAAAGTCAGCATCTCTTATTCGAGCGCGGCTCGCACTGATATTTTCAACTTGGTTTTCTAGACTATTGATAGATTTTTCGAGTCTATTCATAGTCGCACCTAGTTGAGCACGTTGTTTATCGACGATTCGCAGCGCGTCATCTACAGCGATTGCCGCAAATTGAGGCTCATCGGTTACATTTGAATAGGCAAGGCCTAAACTCGATGCCGTAAATGACCCCATAGTGAATGAAATTAACTCTTGAGAATTAGCCCCAACTTGAAGTGTAAAGGCTTGGCCGCCTGCACCATTGATCTCAGTTTGGTAATCCTCGAGACGAACCTCACCGCCTGGTGGATTATAATAATTGGTTACCGGATCAAAGTCCGTTGTAGAGTTACGACCATCTTTCAAGACCACATAGTTGTTAAAGTTTGACCGACCAGCTCCAGCACCTATCAAAGTTTGCTCTCTGATATCACCGCCAGCCGCATCACGGCCACCAAGTGCGCCATTATCTAAATTCGTAAGGTTCATTTTATCTTGAATGAAGTTGACAAATTTAGCATCACCATCCGCTTCAATAGCTTGAATGTCAGTCATAAATGCGGCTTCATTGGTCCAAATTCCATTAGAAGCGATGTTGAATGCGTCATCTAAGGTTTCACCGTCAGACAGAGCTGCCATAAAGTCTTGAATACCCGTTTCGCCAATTTCATCTTCGATTATCCTAAGGGCGACATAACCACCTTGATAAACACCGCGAATTTGTGAGTTTGTTGGTGAAGCCGGTAAACTCGTTAGGCCATTGACGCCGACAAAATCAGCTAACAGTGCGGCCTCACTTCCTGCACTGGCAATCGCTTGGGCAAGTTCAGAGTCGGCTCCTCTGATTACTTCTGCCGCTCCCTCTTTAAACCAAGATTTAAGATTGAGCATGTCCATATTGGCATTCATAACGGCATGGACCATTTCGTGTAAAACAGTACCTGCAAGTGCTCCATCGGTAAAGATATCTTCCGATGATTGGAAGTCTCCCATATCGATAACCATGACTTGCTCATATTGAGGGCCAGCGGCAGCAGGTGCTGCGACATACGCTAACGTTCCACTTTTGCCATCGACATATTCTAAATCCAGCTTCAGTGAGCCTCGACCCAAAAGACCAAATCGCTCTGCAATCACGGCTTCGGATTCAGTAAACCAGGTTTTTTGGACTCCGTTTACGATATCGCGCTCGACGGTATCGATTAAACTACCGGTGTTTTCGTAAAACAACTTAGTGTCACCGAACCGAGTTGTATCGTTTATTCTGTCTATTTCAGCTTTTAAAGCTTGAAACTCTTCGTCGACGGCTTTTCTGTCTTCTTTAGAATAAGTGCCATTTGCGGCTTGTAATGCCAGGTCTTTCATTCTAAATAAATTATTGGTTACTTGTTGAAGTGCGCCTTCGGCGACTTGGTTCATCGAAATACCGTCATTGGCATTGCGAATGGCCACGTTCATACCGTTGACCTGTGACGTAAGTCGAGTTGAGATCTGTAATCCAGCGGCGTCGTCTCCGGCATTATTAATCCGTAAACCGGAGGACAAACGTTCCATAGACACAGCAACGCCCTCTTCGGTCTTCCGAAGTTGACGTTGTTGGAATATAGCTGAAACGTTAGTCGCTACTCTCAAAGTATTAGCCTCAAACAATCACTAAAATTAGCTTTGTATAAATATCGACCAACTCTTTAAAGTCTTTAGAAAAAAATTAAAAAAAATTTAAACCTTGATTCAAGGCCAAAAACTTGTATCCGCCTTCCAAAAAAAGCATAGTATTGTCAATAGAATACAAAGCTAACAAAAGGCGAGTTGAACGGTGAAAGAATCATTCGCAGAAATAATGGCATCAATCAATGAAATTAATGATGGATTGAGAGCCTTGACTGACCATGAAATTCTTGAGCACCAGCCAGTTATAGAGCTGATAAAAGAACGTCAACGACTACTAGAATTCCTAGTGGTCGACGCGACACAGTCACCAACTGCAGAGAAGCAACAACAGTTAACGAGCTTGAATTCAGAAATAAAAGAAATCGATACGCTTTATCAGACTAAGTTTGAAAATATAAAGCGTTCAATAAAAAAGTTACAAACGGCCCAGAAGGGTGTGAAAGCCTACGGTAACGTCAAACACAGCAAATAAGGTGCGAGTATGGAACTCACTGAGCAAGAATTAGAATTTCAAAAAGTGTATATTGAACTTCGAAAAATAAACGAAACCTTTGCACAGGCCATTTTAGATAAAGATCAATCTGCCATCGAAGCGGCATCAGAAAAACAAGAGCAAACTATGGCCGATTTACTCGACCCTAAGTTTTCTGACTTACACAGCAAATTCAATAATGATATGAAAGTCTTATTAGAAGAGTGCAAAGTCATAGAAACGCACTTAAACACTCTTGCAGACGAAGAGTAATGACTAAAGTGCCAACCAGCCACCATCAATAACGATGGATTGACCTGTCATATACTTAGAGGCGTCACTAGCAAGTAATGCAAACGCGCCTTTTAAATCCTCTTCCTCTGCCATTCGACCCATTAAGTTGTGCTTGTTGTATTGGTTTAAAAATGACTCAGGCTGACCTCTAAAGATACCACCAAGAACAATATTGTTGGCTCTAACATGAGGCGCCAAGTTACTTGCTAACCACTTTGTTGATAGCTCTAAGCCCGCTTTACTCGCCCCGTACGCTGCAGGGTTACCCATTGCAGTGCCTTCGTACATTTCCATTCGTGGACCTATGTGAGCATAGATAGAAGAAACGTTAATAATACTCGCTGAACTGTCGCCCTGACCAAATTTAGTCAAGCTTGGAGCGCAGCCTTGGCAAAGTTGAAATGGCGAGGTGAGATTAACCGTTAAGCATTGTTCAAAAGTAACGATTGACTGTTGGTCAAAAGGAACGGCCCAACCTTCTAATTTATCGGTGCCGACAAACGCCGCATTATTAATTAAGACTGCCAAGTGATTGTCTGTCCATTCGATAATTTGCAGTACTGCTTTATCGACGTCTGAACGCTGCGATAAATCACACACTAAGGTATGAACCCGCTCCGCCGTTTTTAACGCCTGCTTCGCTTTCTCTAATCCTGATTCGCTGCGATCCACTAATATGACATTTGCGCCCAATTCAAGAAGAGTCTGAGCCGCCACAAAGCCGACATGGCCAGCACCTCCAGTAATAACAGCCCAACGATTGGTAAGATCATGTAATTGCGCTAGAGTTTTTGTTTTGATTTCGGTCATTTTAGTTACTTTTTTGTTGAGCTGATGAGGCGACGATTGTTTCTGCTAACATAAAGTCATAAATATCATCTATATCAACAGCCCGCTCTTTTGGGACCACGACGCTTTTAGTTTTGCCTGCTAACACGCCCATTTGGGATCGGATGTATTCTGGGCGTGAAACATACGCTACAGTCGTAAGGTCATAACAAACTGGCGCGTCTTGGCGACGGTTTACCAAGCCTTGGTCAATAACCAGTGATGTTGTTCCATCGTCTTGACGAGTGACCATATTGAAATAAGGGCTTCGTGACGCAGGCGTACAAGTGACCACCATATCAGTATTTTGTTCGAGTGCAGCCAAACAAGCTTGCACGTCCCCTACCGACCTCAGCGGGCTCGTCGCCGGTAAGCTGACAAATGTATCGACTTCTATCTCAAGCCGGTCCATCTCGTCTAATGCATGACGCCAAGATAGCCATTCAGGACTCGTATCGCTTGCAAGCTGTTCGGGACGTTCAATCACGTCAGCACCAAACTGCTTAGCAACATTTGCTATGTCAGAATCATCTGTGGATACAAAAACGTGATCAATTTCATTGACTTGTTTAGCCGTTTCAATTGAGTACGCAAGCAAAGGTTTGCCTGCCAATGGTTTAATGTTTTTGCCTGGCAGGCCTTTAGAGCCGCCACGGGCGAAGATAAATGCAACAACCGCCATTGGTTAAACTCCCTGTGCCAAATGTCTAATATCGTCAATTAACTGCACGACACGCAAGGCCTCATCTGGCTTAGAACCTCTAAAAGTGCTTTTACTCGTCATAAAGTCTCTCAATTGTGCGATGTACATGTCATTGCCCTGCCACTCATTAGCACCGCTGTATGACTGACTGTCCCCTTGTTTATCAGTGAGGGTAATTGAGTTTTTAATTAAGTCCCATTGAATCGTCGCTTCAGTACCAATGATTGTCATAGTGCGTGAGGCTTTGTGTTGTAAAAAATCTAAGCCCACCGAAATCAGTGCGCCGTCGTTATTAGACAAGTTTATTTGTACCATGTCCTCTACATCTATATCTAAAGACTCTGATTGACAAACGGTCGCATTAATAACTTTATCAACGTCAAACAAATGACAAACCAAATCAAGCTCATGGCTAAGCTCAAGTAAAGCCCCACCGCCTAATGACTTGTTTGCTGACACACTGTGTCTGTAGTCACCAGGACGCCAGCTTGGTAGGTATTGACCTACGTTGCTCTTTACCAAAAGAACTTTACCTAACACACCTTGTTTTAATTTACTTCTTACGATGTCAGCCGAGCCCAAGTAACGAAGGCAATAGCCGACCATCGCAGGCGTTTGGTGTAATTGACACAAGTCGACTATACGCCTGGCAGTACTAGTGTTTTCTGCAATGGGCTTTTCTATCAGAATTCGCTCAGATTTATTAATGATTTGTTCTACATGTAAATGATGCAAGGGAGCTGGGCTTGCGATAATTGTCATAAATAGATGTCGCGGAATATCTAAGCTTGAAGCAATAACAGCATCAACATCCCTAAACTGATTTGTTAATTCAGCTTCTTGTTCGGTTGAGCTTACACCTCGAGATGGCAGTAACAAGATGAACGCATCATCAACTTCTGTACGAATGGTTTTGACATGGCGCTTGGCGATATTACCCGACCCAATGATCAAAAAGCTTTTAGTTGAAGCGCTCATCAAATTCTTCCTGGGCGCGTTCAAAATCATTCATTCGGCCTATATCTAGCCAATACTCTCTGATAGGAAACGAACTGACTTGTTTGTCTTCACTGATTTGTTCAGCTAATAAGTCCGGCATATCAAGGTATTGTCCTTTTTTGATGGACTTAACGAGTGTTTCTGACAATACATAAATACCAGCATTTACAAAAAACTTTTGGGTTGGCTTTTCAACGACACTAGAAATTCGACTTCCGTCCATTTCTATTACACCATATGGCACTTGATGCTCGTATTCTCTGACGCCCATAGTGGCTACACTGTCGTGTTCTAAGTGAAATTCACGCATACTGACAAAATCTACGTCCGTCAGTAAGTCTCCATTCATAACAAATACCGGAGCATCGATTTTTTCTTGTGGCAACAGACCAAGCGCGCCTGCAGTTCCGAGCGGTTTGTCTTCATTCACATATTCAATGCTTACCCCCCATTTCGAACCATCACCAAAGTAGCTTTTGATCATCTCGGGCAAATAGTGAAGCGAAATATAAAAACGGTGAAATCCAGACTTAATAAAACTCTCTAAAATTAATTCCAAAATTGGCTTATCACCAATTTTGAGCATGGGTTTAGGGCAAGAGTTAGTTAATGGCCTAAGTCGAGTTCCAAACCCACCAGCCATTAAAAAGACAATATTGTCGTACTTACTTGAGGTATAAAAATCATCTATGGTATGAAGGCCCACCAACTCGTCATCGTCGTTGACCACAGGCATGTGCAACAGCTTATTGCGCTCTAACAAGCGTATTACATCTTCTCTTGCGATTGTTTTGTCTACCACCAGTGGCTTGGCGCACATAACCGAATCAACAGAAGATTGGAGGTTTACTTGTTTAATTAAGGCCCGTCGCAAATCTCCATCGGTAACGGTTCCTCGAAGTTTATTTTGATCATCGACAACCAGCACGATTCGCAGTGCTCCTGCTTCCATCACTTGAATGGCTTGCTCAAGAGTACTACTGGTGTTTACTACAACATTTTGCCAATTTTTCATTTTATTACCCATTAGAGATTTGAAGCATATGGAGTGCCAATCTATTGGTTCACTCTTGGGGGATAAACAACTTGCCCCGCAAAAACATTTTTGGTCACCACACTACCGGCTGCAATTACCGCACCATCTTCAACAACAACATTTTGAATAATAACAGCATTCGCACCAACGAACACATTTTTGCCAAGCCGGACACCACCGCATAATACAGCTCTTGGAGCAACGCTACTGTGTGCGCCGATTACACAATCATGGTCGATCTGTGCGCCAGTATTGATAATACAGTTTGCGCCTATTTGAGCATCGGCCTGAATAATCACTCCTGCAAGGACTTGAACACCTTCATCCAATTTTACTGAAGGGCTAACTACAGCAGATCCGTCAATGACTGTTGCAAAGTCAAATCCTTGTGCCTTGAGTTTATTATATACCTTCGTGCGAATACCGCTGTCGTGAGGTAACTGCCCCAGACCATTTAGTAATACGCATTGAGTTTTAGACTGACGCTCAAGTTCAGAGTCATCCCCTAAAATGGTTAAATTTCGATACCAAGGCATGCCTATTTTTAATGCGGGATCAACTGCACCAATTACTTCAGCGCAATTAGTAGAGTCCTGTGACATATAACTGTCACACACGACTTTAGCATGTCCACCAGCGCCAACAATGATCGCTTTTTGATATAAATCCATCGGAGTACTATTCAATGAGATCTCCTACCTGGTAATCGATATTCGACACTGTGTCTAACATCTGCCAGTAAAGCGCAGGCGATAAACCACTGCCAGGGCGCATCACGCCTAAATTTTCCTTAGTAAATGTTTCGCCTACTTTGATTGGTTTTGTCGCAACTAGGCTCTTGCGCGCAACAAAACTGTTTTTAAACTCACTAGGTTGAACTGATTTAACTGAAACACCCAAAGCTTGTTCAGCGACTCTTATCCCATCGACCATTTGTTTTAGTTCAGATGGTTCCAAGGACGCTTTGTGATCCGGACCTGGTAACGTTTTGTCTAGGGTAAAGTGTTTTTCTATTACCTCAGCACCAAGGGCTGCCGCTGCAATTGGAATCGCAATACCGGCGCTGTGATCAGAATAACCAACTTGAGTGTTGAATGAACGTCTAAAGGTTTCCATCACTCGCAGATTAATTTCACTCGGAGGCGCAGGGTATTCCGTAGTACAGTGCAAAACCGTTACGTTTTGTTGAATAAATGACTGCCCTTCTTCCGAATGGTAAGCCTGCCAGCATGAATCAATTGAATCTGGCGTTGACTTGGGGTTGAGTCCACCGAAGGCGATGACGGCTAAAGCTTGTTCTATATCAGACATAGTCGCCATACCCGTAGAGATAATTAAAGGCAAACCCGCTTGCGCGTGTTTCAACACAAATGGAGCATTAGTTAATTCTCCAGAAGGTACTTTTAAGCGTTTTACTCCGACCTCTTTGACCAAAAAATCCAGGCTATCGTCATCAAAAGCCGTGGACAAAAACTCAATATTGTTAGCTTCAGCAGCTGCTTGCAACTCAAAATGCAATGACTGTTCTAACTCAAGCGCCTGCAACATCGCTAACTGCGATTCTTTTTTACCTGAATTGGCCACTTGGTATTCTGCCTGCTGGGCGTGTTGTGTCACTAACTTATGCGCTTTAAATGTTTGAAACTTAACAACATCAGCTCCTGCTTCAGCAGCAGCATCGATTAAATCGAAAGCCATTTGTTTGTCACCATTATGGTTGACACCGGCTTCGGCAATGATCAGAGTTTTGTTGGTATTGTTCATACTTCCCGTACACCTAAACCTATTAAGGCTTATCATAAAATTGTTTTTGGCCCAACTGAGACCAGTCTAACTGCAATAGCGCGTCTGCTATATTATCCGCTGCATTCCCCGTGCCATAAGGGTTCACTAGAGCCTGGCACTGCTGCCTAAACACATCGTTTTGGCAATGGGCTAAGGCACTGTCTAGGCTTGCTTTATCCATATTACAGTCTATGACTGAGTCTGGTTTTAAGCGCCCTTGTTGGCGTTGCCCTATGTTTATGGTTGGAATACCAAAAGACGGCACCTCAATTAAACCACTCGATGAATTTCCAATAACAACACCAACATGTGATAAGGCAGATAGGTAGCGTTTAAGGCCGAGGGACGGAATAAACACAAACCGCTCCGGCTGTTGTTGTGCCAACGCTCTAAACGACTCGTTTAAAGCCTCGCCACCGTCGTCAGCATTGGCTGCAGTGATAATAAACCCCATATCGGATTGCGCTGATAACCAATCTACAAGTATTTTCGGATCTTGCTGTTGAGTCTCACGAGTTGCAGGATGAAAAGTGACGAGTCCTAGCTTTGAGGCCGGAATATTTGAAAACAGTCTGGGGGCGTCAATGCTCTCAAAGAGCTCAGCTTTGCTCATTCGCTCTAAATGAAGAATGTTATCTAATCCGGGCGCACCAACGCAAAACACTCGGCTAGGCTGCTCGCCCATTGCCTCTATGCGTTGTTTAAATGTTTGAGTGGCACAAAAGTGTAAATCTGACAACTTTGTCATAGCGTGACGCAAATAATCATCCACTGCACCTTCAGACGTCTCACCACCGTGAATATGGGCCACAGGTATATTCATTAAAACCGCGGTTTGGGCAGCTGCAAAAGACTCAAACCGGTCACCTAATACCAATACCAAATCTGGATTTATCTTCCCAAACTCATCCGTAAATAAGGTAACGGCGCGCCCTGTTGCTTTTGCCATTCCGTATTTACTTTGGCTGTCATCCAAAATATCCACTGTTGCGGCAATGGGATGACCATTGGCAACAACTTCATTGAGGGTGTACCCCATCGACTTAACAAGATGCGAACCAGTAACCAAAAGCTCTGTAGTAAATTCAGAAAGGGTTAGTAAGCGATTTATAACGGGCGTCAAAATACCGTAGTCAGCACGTGTTCCCGTTATAATTAAAAGTCGCTTTGTGGACATTGTGATCTCCTAGCATGTCCAAGGGTTATCGTTTTAAAAACTCACTATGACAACCCTAACTCATTGATAATTTATAGTCTAATTGAGCTTGGAATGTTAACTATTGTATTGGCCAAGTCGATCGAGTTAATCAATTCGTCAGTTTGACAATGACGATACATAGGTAGGGTATTATTGAGTTGCCAAATTGGACGCGTCATGATGCCCGCTTCGTTACTCTGTGCCAAAAACGCTTGCTGCTGCTCTCGTGATTCAAACTTAATAGTCTGGAGCCAATAATTCGAGCAAGCAAAATCTGGTTGCTCAATAAATTGTACTCTGTCAGCTGATGAGCTGTCATCAGAGTTAGCTAGCTGCTCAAAAAAGCCCTTATAGCGCAAAGTTAATTCTTGTTTGGCAGCTAACTCAGACTCAATGCCTTCAAGTTGAGCCAAACCCAATGCAGCATTAAGATTTGGCATTCGATAGTTATAGCCAATTTGATCGTGTTCGTATTGCCATGGGTGAGCGACTTTGGCTGTGGTCGAAAGGTGTTTGAGCTGTTGAGCAAGTTCACTGTCATTAGTCAAAATCATACCACCACCACCTGTGGTTATAATTTTGTTGCCATTAAAAGACAACGCAGCGACTTTGCCGACTTGTCCTGTGTGCTTACCTTTGTACAAGGAACCCAGTGATTCTGCGGCATCCTCTACTAATATAATACCGTACTCATCACAAACCATCTTTAGCTCATCGAGACGAGCAGGATGACCAAAGGTATGCATGACAACGCAAGCTGAGATTTTGGCGCGGGTGTGACGGTTGATACAGCTGCCGTTTTCAATTACAGCATTTTGCAATAACCAATCTTTGACCGCTGTTGGCGACAACCCCATAGTGTCAGCGTCGACATCAAGATAAACTGGGCTTGCTTGGCAATAATGAATTGCATTACTGGTTGCAACAAAAGTCAGAGCTTGTGTGATGACTTCATCTCCAGATTGGACACCCACACCGATAAGACTCAAATGCAGAGCTGCTGTACCATTAGTCACTGCAATTGCATGTTTAACACCTGTGTACTTGGCCATTGCTAACTCAAAGTCAGTGACATAGGCACCGACACTCGACACAAAGGTAGAATCGATTGTATCCACAACGTAGGCTTTTTCGTTACCGTTAAACTGCGGCGTGTGAAGAGGGACAAAACCCTCTCCTGTCATAGACCGAACAAAAGACTCAAACTGCTTAAACATTGTAGATATCAGCTTTGTATTTTTTTAAGTTATCAGGCTGAGTAAACCAATCGATGGTCTGCTGCAGGCCTTGTTCAATTGAATACTCTGGAACAAATCCAGTCAATTGATTGATTTTGGTGTTGTCACACCAAAGTCTGAATACTTCGGAGTTTTCTGGTCTTACTCTTTGTTCATCAAATTCAAATTCGACATCGCTGTTCATTAACTTTTTGATCAGTAACAAAGTGTCTTTGACCGAAATTTCAAAGTTAGAACCAATATTAATGGTTTCACCGGCCGTGTTATCCGCCATCGCAATAGCATAAAAGCCTCGACATGTATCAATAACGTAATTGAAGTCTCGAGTCGGAGATACGTCACCTAATTTAATTTTACTTTGCCCTGCCGCTATTTGACTGATGATAGTCGGGATCACAGCTCTAGCAGATTGGCGTGGACCATAAGTATTAAATGGACGAACAACTGTGACTGGCAATTCAAAGGCATTAAAAAAGCTCAACGCAATCGCGTCAGCACCAATTTTTGACGCACTGTAAGGAGATTGCGGTTGAACTGGGTGAGCTTCATCAATAGGTACATATTGAGCTGTGCCGTAAACTTCACTCGTGGAGGTATGCAAAACTTGCTTTACGCCATTATTTTTTGCAGCCTGACAAATGTTCAATGTACCTGTGACGTTGGTCTGAACATAAGAGTCGGGAGCAACATAAGAGTATGGAATCGCAATGAGTGCTGCCAAGTGAAAAACAGTATCTATGTCTTTACAGATATAATCACAAAACGCTGGGTCTCGTACGTCACCCGAGACAATTTCGAGTTGCTCTGATTCCCTATGACCGTCTAACCAGCCCCACGAGTTAAAACTGTTGTACTGAACTAAAGCCCTTACTTTGTGGCCTTTTGACAACAAAAACTCAGTTAAATGAGAACCAATAAATCCATCAGCTCCAGTTACTAATAATCTACCTGTTAACTTACTCATAGTTTATTTTGCCTCGCTTTGCTCGTTGTCGAGTGCAGGCATGAACTCTTCGATGAAGATTTGCTTAAGCCCTTCAAAATAGTCATAAATCACTGGCATGACGTGGTTGATGTACTGGCGACGCAACTTATCTGTTTTAATGATAAACAGATAACCAAGTACAGTTGAAAATACATACGTCAAACTGCCCTTCATCATTCGAATGGCAAAAATTCCCTTGCCGCCTTCGTATTCCATCATCAGATAAAATGCGCGTTGAGCAACATCGAACATTTGTTCTGGTGATATATCTACCTCTAAAAAGCGTCTATCTAAAATGTCGTCGATTAACTTTACGACTTCTAAGCCACGCTGATGGATACTTTTTTCCCACTCTTCAACTGGCAACTTGTCATCTGCACTTATCTCATTGAAGATTTGTTTTATCATTGTCTTGTCAAGTACAGGCTCATCATCAAGATTAATTTCTGTCGGGCGCAGAGGCGCAGCACCATCAATTGCTAGACCGTCAGAACAGTTAAAAACCTTCTTGTCTTCCCATTCTTCAATGTGATGACGAATACTGTATTCGACACTATTTCTGGCCCAGTCGAAGACATGGTTGGTGAAAACCTGGCCACCAAAGTTACCATCTCGTACGATATTAGTACTCTTATCGACACCGGCGGTGACTTTTTTCTCTTTATAAGTCTTGTAATAACCCGTGTGCTTAGAATGGTGTTGCTCTGGGTCTTTATAACCATAGTCACAACCAAACAGATATATGTCACCCGATTTTAAGGCGTTAAAAATACCTACCGCACCGTTAGTAACCGTAGGGTTTGTCGCATAAACCTGTTTTAAGCCATGACGATACGTTACCCTGATTAAATCGGTACCACCATCATTTGGCTTCAAGAACAAAATCGCATCACCAAACTGCTCCACTACCTCAGGGAACAATGTGTTCATACCTATCAATGTAGTTTGTTGCAGTAACTCTGGGTTATCTAATGCTCTTAATACACCAGCAACGTGGTCAGTTCGCTCAACTTCAACGTGATAATCCGGGATGATACCGTTGCGATGCAGCGGCATCAAAGAAGTTCCACAAGATATAACAAGCGCTTTATCTTGATATTTTTTAATCTGTTCTATTGCATCATCTAAAGACGGACCACTTCCACAAACAAACACTTTAGGCTTAACATCTTCGGTAAATATCGCCCCTTCGGACAAAAACTTATTTTTTGCTTTGATGTTTTGGTAGGTGTGCTTGAGAGATACTACTTCGTCTTCAAAAAAGCCAAAACCACCGTAAAAGTAGTTAAGCCCTTTGATAAAGCCTTTGAGTCCTTGGTCTGCTAGTTCGTTGTCATAGTGCTTGTAGACCGGCATACAGCTGCTGTTGTGTTGGCCAAACTTGTGTAATAAATATTGAAAACCATCGATATACTTATCAACAGGGTTGTCGATTAACAAGGTGATGGTTTTATTATCTTGGGTGAAACGATCAACTAACTTTCGGTAATCGACAACACAAAGTGACGCGAAAAATAGGTCTGGATTCGGCTCATAAATATACAAGTGATCAATGTTCTGTTTTGCTACGACTTCTAAATGATAGCCCAAGCCAATACCAATCACTGATAACAATGGATATCGAGTTAATGGCTCATAGTTGAACTGTAAAGACTCATCAACAATTTCTTTACCCTTGCGAGCTATCTCAGCCATATATTTGATATGAATATAATCAAATGGTTGTTTTTCTGGATCGATGGGGTTCAGTTTGTAAATGCTTTTTAAAGGGTTACTAAAATATGCTTTGGCTTGAAATTCACAGACTTGCTTTGGATTTTCTGAATAAATGAAATTGCCATCCGCACCGATGATATTGAGTTCACCGCTTTTATCTAAGGCAATTTTGAATTGTTTAGGCTGATAGTCTTTGAACCGTTCGTGGAGATGAGGAAACTTTTCTTTAAGCAGGTTCATATTGTACTCAAAGGTGAAGTTGAGTACGTTGTTCAACATATCATTCTGATTTTCGGTCATTTTTTATTCCACTATTTAACCGAGGTTAGTCAGACTTTTTGGTCACCCCCGGTAAGCTCGATAATGCGCCTTCAAGATATTGACTGGTCGCATTTAAATTTGCAACGATCAAATCCATGGCATTAAATTGAGAAAACAAGCGATTTTCGTACGCCACCATTTTCTCATCAAATTTTTCTCGCTCGTCAGCCAAGCGATCTAGGTAGCCATTAACAGTACTGATTTTATTATCAACAATACCGCCAATGCCCTTGTACTCTGTCACAATTGAAGCAACTGAACGAGCTACACCGTTCTCGCCACTAAACAAAGCACCAAAATTTTCAAAGTTTTCATTTATTTGTGATGATAGCACAGTCGTATCTAGAGAGAGAGTACCATCGCGTTCGGTACTGATCCCTATGGTTGACAACGACATAGCTTGATTTGGCCCAACCTGAACCGCATCACTTAACCGACTGCGAATTTGTGACAAAAAGGTCCTAACTGTATTGTCACTGACTAGCGACCCTACATCCCCGACAGACTCGTCGGCATTTGTTACTTCTTTCACAACGGCAATCATTGCGTTGTATGACTCAACAAAGGCTGTAACTGCTTCTTCCGTTGAGCCCTGGTCTAATTCGACTTTCATCGAATCACCTGAACTCGTAGCACTGTGCTCAGCAGTCGCAGTAATCACAACACCTTCTATAACATCAGCAAACTCATTTGAGTTACTCGATGCGGTAATTGCTCCGTTAACTGTGATTTGCGCACTTGCAGCTTCACGAGTTTCATTAAAGTTTTGGTACGATAAGCCTAACCCGAGTCTTGATACACCGTTGGCGTCTGCAGTATCACCATCGTCATCAGATGCAATACTAATGCCTAGTTGATGATTACCGTAGTCGTTACCTGAAGTTAGTGCTAGTCGTAATGTTCCAGTGCCATCATCTTCAAGGCTTGCCGTCACGTTTACAGAGCTAGCGTTGATCTTAGCAACAACATCTTCAATTGTATCCGTTGCCGCTATTGTTATGTCTTCTGATAGATCACCGTTTGTCAAAGTTATGACACCGTTTGAAACACCATCGGCATTCATCACTTCACCAGCAGTGAAAGTTTGATCCAATACTTTTGTCTTACTATCAAAATTCAGCCGAGAAAGGCCTGCACCATCATAAAGGTTACCGTCAATGTCAGTTGCAATAACGTCAATCGCATTGTCCGTACCAGTTTCTTCTGACCCTAACACTAAGTAACTACCAGAATCACCAGTAATAACAGTAGCAGTAACACCAAAGTTTGCCGCCAAACTATTAATATTTGCCGCCACTTGGTCAAGGGTATCTGAAGCCGACACTTCAACATCAAAAGTAAATTTGGCATTTTGAATCGTAAGTGTGCCCTCGCCTACAGGAGTTGTGAGGTCAAACGATTGAGACGTTATTTGGTGAGCTTTTGCTAATGAATTAACTTTTACGTCATAGGTAGCTGGCAACGCCGCCGAGCCAGCTTCAACAGTAAAGTTTGAACTAGAAGTTTCTACTTTACGCTTTGAGAATGTCGTAGGTAGTTTTAAATCAAATAATGCATTATCAAGATCAGACAGTGCGGATTTAAGTTTACCGAGGTCAGAAATTTGTGCTGTATAGGTTTCTTCTTTTGCTAAGTTTTGAGCATCAACAGGTTCACGTGTTGCTTCAACAAGTGATGTAACTATGTTGTTGACGTCTAAACCAGAGCCAATTCCAGGTGACGATAATGCAGCCATTTCAAAACCTCAATAACCAATTATTAAGCCGTTTCGTTAAACAACACGCCGGTTGCTTGACCCAATGACTTAATCACTTCTAACACTTCTTCTGAAGGAAATTGACGAACAACCTCTCCAGAGTTTTTGTCCATCACCTTTATCACATCTCTGCCAGATTCTTCATCGACAGAAAATTGCAGAGAGACGTTTAATGCGCCTACAAAATCCTGCAACTTTTGAGCCACCTCTTCCAAGTTAACCTGTGGCTGTTGGTCCGTTTTAGCTTCCTTTACATCAGTATCGTTCACGTTAACCGATTGTTCAATCTGATTAACTGGGCTTTTAAAGTCCACAACTGGAACTTCTTTAGCGCGATCAAATGCTTGTTGCTCATTGCGAGATGCAGCTAATTCATTGGTATTTGAATTTTCAACTCTCATGATTACCTCCTGGGCTTATACGACAAAAGGAATCCTAGACAGATTCCTTTTTATCGTTATAAACGCTTTGTTAACTTCCTTCCAAATTACCCAAGTAGACTTAGAGCTGTCTGAGGTAACTGGTTAGCCTGAGCTAAGATTGAAGTACTTGCCTGCTGTAGAATCTGAGACTTAGTTAAGCTCGCAGTTTCTGTCGCAAAGTCAGTATCACGAATTCGACTACGTGACGCTGAGGCATTTTCTACAACGTTCTCTAAGTTAGAAACTGTTGTTGAAAGACGGTTTTGAACCGCACCTAGACCTGCGCGTTGGCTATCGATGTAAGACAATGCACCGTCAAGAACATCAATCGCTTTTTGTGCACCAAGTGCCGTACCGATATCGATGTCTTCAACTGTTTCTTTGCCAGAGATAGCTGAAGAAGTATCAGTGTTACCTTGTAACATACCACCAGCTGCACTGCTTACTGTTACTTTAAAGTCATCGTTAGAGTTTAGACGAACTGTACCAACAACCGTTGCGAATACTGCGTCTGTCTCACTTGCACCTGCACCTGCTGCGAATAATGTACCATCAGCAATTGCAGTACCAGTGTTCGCTACATCACCGTCAAAACCGTATGACGCCGCAGAGATTGCCATTAGTGAACCTACGCCATTGAACTCTACTTGCATGTTTTCGAATGTGATGTTGTCACCACGCTCAGATGTAAGAGCAACACGGCCGTCACCAGTTAGTGATGCTGAGATACCAGTTTCAGTTGCAACTTCGTTAAATGCATTAACTACTGCCGTTAGATCTTCAGTATCTTGGATGCTGAACTTAACTAATGCACCTTCTTTAGATGTATCCGTGTTTTCACCACGTAGTTCTAACGTAAAGGTCGCGTCACCAGTTAATACTGCAGTGTCGTTACCATTGTTGAAGAAGTCTAATGTCATCGTTGTACGAGCATCTGCTTCTACACCAGTTTTTGCGCTAATTTGGTCAATTGCACGCTCTGCTTCATAAGCACTACCATTGATACCTTTGATAGTTGCAGAAGCTGAACCTAATTCACCTTTTACGTTTAGGCTTACTGTTGCAGCCGTTGCTACTGTTGCAGTTTGACCTTCAACAGAGTTGGTGTAATCAGAAACTGCCATACCAGCATTTACTGCAGCAAAGTTACCAAAACCTAGGTTAGCAGTTGATTGAAGTGAAGTACCTGCAGCATTTTGCGAACCTACGGCTGCAAATGACGCTTGAAGGTCTTTAAGTTCGTATGATTCAGAACCCATGTCTTCTGCGAAGAATGAACCAACACTAACGTTGATTGTTTCGAAAGACTTAGCACCTACTTGGAAAGCTTCTGTACCAAATGAACCATCTAGAAGTTTACGGTCACCGAAACTTGTTGTTGATGCGATACGGTCAAGTTCGCGTTGTAATTGAACAACTTCTTCTTGAAGTGCCGCACGGTCACCGTCTGAATAAGTACCGTTTGCAGACTGTACAGATAAGTCTCGCATACGTTGTAAAATGTTAGAGCTTTCTTGTAATGCACCCTCGGCTGTTTGAGCCATTGAGATACCATCGTTCGCATTACGAACAGCTACGTTAAGACCGTTAACCTGTGAAGTTAAGCGGTTAGAAATCTGCATACCAGCTGCATCGTCTTTAGCAGAGTTAATGCGTAGACCAGAAGCTAAACGTTGCATTGAAGTCTGCAAATCGCCGCCTGATTTACCAAGATTTCGCTGGGCATTGATTGACGCTACGTTAGTTTGTACTGAAATTGCCATTAGTTATTCCTCCACGGACAATGATTTAAAGCTATCAGTCTCTGTATCGGAAGAACTTTCAAAACATTTAGAATATTTTTTACTCTGGTCGTTTAAAAAGGGTGAACTTCCATACAGTGAATGTATCGGAAGGCTCAAAAGATCCTTTAGGATTTTTTTTAATTTTTGTACAACAACGACAAAAGCCCCAAGTAAAACAATACTTTGGGGCTTTTATTTTTTTGTTACTGAGGACTAAATTTAGCCGAGTAAGCTCAGTGCAGACTGTGACAACTGGTTGGCCTGAGCCAAAATAGAGGTACCAGCCTGTTGTAGGATCTGTGATTTGGTTAATGCTGCAGTTTCTGCTGCAAAGTCAGTATCACGAATTCGGCTACGTGATGCAGAGGCGTTCTCAACCACGTTTTCTAAGTTAGAAATCGTCGAAGACAGACGGTTTTGAACCGCACCTAAACCTGCGCGCTGGCTATCAATATAAGATAACGCACCATCGATGATATCAATTGCTTTTTGTGCACCAAGCGCAGTTCCGATATTTACTTCGTCAATCGTTTCTTTACCAGAAATCGCTGATGATGTATCGGTATTGCCATGTAGCATACCACCAGCAGCACTGCTTACAGAAACTTTAAAGTCATTGTTAGAGTTCATGCGAACCGTACCAACGAATGTTGCGAATACTGCATCCGTCTCAGTCGCACCAGCACCAGCGGCAAATAAAGTACCGTCAGCAATTGCCGTTCCTGTATTTAATACGTCTCCGTCAAAACCATATGAAGCAGCAGAAATTGACATCAGAGAGCCAACACCGTTGTGTTCTACTTGCATTGATTCAAATACGATGTTGTCTCCACGCTCAGAAGTCAATGATACGCGACCGTCACCTGTCAAAGATGCAGAGATACCAGTTTCCGCAGCTTGCTGGTTAAACGCATTTACGACAGCAGTTAAATCTTCAGTATCTGTAATAGTGAACTTAATTCGAGCACCTTCTACTGATAAGTCAGTGTTTTCACCGCGTAACTCTAGGGTAAATGTTGCATCACCGGTTAATACCGCTGTGTCGTTACCGTTAGAGAAGAAATCAAGCGCGACTGTTGTGCGTGCATCCGCTTCAACACCAGTTTTAGACTTGATTTGATCAATTGCGCGCTCCGCCTCATAGGCAGAACCATTTAATCCTTTAAGCGTTGCAGTAGCACTACCTAAAGAACCTTTTACGGCCAAGGCAACAGTTGCCGATGTAGCGATTGTCGCAGTTTGACCTTCAACTGAATTGGTATAATCAGATACCGCCATACCAGCATTGACCGCAGCAAAGTTACCAAAACCTAAGTCAGAAGTAGATTGCAGTGTTGTACCCGCCGCATTTTGCGAACCAGCTGCCGCGAAAGAAGCTTGTAAGTCACGTAATTCATACGACTCAGAACCCATATCATTAGAGAAGAATGAGCCCACGCTTACGTTGATTGTTTCAAATGATTTGGCACCAACCTGGAAAGCTTCAGTACCAAACGAACCATCTAGAAGCTTACGGTCACCAAATGTTGTTGATGAGGCAATACGGTCTAATTCACGTTGTAACTGTACTACTTCTTCTTGTAGTGCAGCTCGGTCACCATCAGAATATGTACCGTTCGCCGATTGAATCGACAGGTCTCGCATACGCTGTAGGATATTAGTACTCTCTTGTAATGCACCTTCTGCCGTTTGTGCCATTGAAATACCGTCGTTAGCATTTCGCACTGCAACATTAAGACCGTTAACCTGTGAAGTTAAACGGTTAGAAATCTGCATACCAGCGGCATCGTCTTTTGCTGAGTTAATTCTCAAACCCGAAGACAAGCGCTGCATTGATGTCGTTAAGTCGTCAGTGGACTTATTTAAGTTACGTTGCCCGTTGATAGAGGCAACATTTGTTTGGATATACATGCCCATTTTTGCATCCCCTCATGGCAACTTTTTGCCACTTTTGACTGAAATGTTTCTAAATATCGGGTAGTTAGCCCTATTCAATATAAAACTTGCAGTTTGTGTGCCAAACAGTGAGGAGATGATCAAAAATTGATCCAAAAAAAAGCTCCGGGCATACCCAGAGCTTCGTGTGAGGAGAAGTAAGTTTTAACTGTATTAACCACCAAGCAGTGTTAGTGCAGCCTGTGGTAACTGGTTTGCCTGTGACAGGATTGACGTACCAGCCTGTTGTAAGATCTGGTTTTTGGTCAACATTGCCGTTTCGATCGCAAAGTCTGTATCACGGATTCGGCTTCGAGATGCTGACGCGTTTTCAACCACGTTTTCTAAGTTAGAAATAGTTGAAGAAAGACGATTTTGAACTGCACCTAAACCTGCACGTTGGCTGTCGATATAAGCTAGTGCACCGTCAATAACATCAATGGCTTTTTGTGCACCGATTGCTGTGCCGATGTTCACTTCGTCGACAGTCTCTTTACCAGAAATAGCCGCTTGACCTGTACCGTGTAAGAAACCAGCAGCGGCATTGGCACCTTGAGTTTCTACTTTAAAGTCTTCATTACCTGTTAAACGAACTGTTCCAACAAAGGTAGCGAATACGGCGTCAGTGTCACTAGCACCAGCACCAGCTGCGAAAAGAGTACCGTCGGCAATAGCTGTAGCCGTCAAGGTTGCATCACCTTCGTAGTCATAACTCGCCGCACTAATGGCCATCAAAGAACCGACACCATTGTGCTCAACTTGCATGTTTTCGATAACAATGTTGTCACCACGCTCACTAGTCAGCTTAACACGACCGTCACCCGTTAAAGTTGCAGCAATACCTGTGACACTTGCTTCTTCGTTAAATGCATTAACGACTGCTGATAAGTCTTCAGTATCAGTTAAGGCAAACTTAACACGAGCAGCATCTACATTGGTGTCTGTGTTTTCACCTCGAAGCTCAAGGGTAAATGTTGCTTCTGCAGTAAGAAGTGACGCATCCGCACCATTGTAAAAGAAATCCATTGTTAATGTCGTACGCGCATCAGCCTCAACACCGGTTTTCGCTGTTACCTGGTCAATCGCTCGCTCAGCTTCATAAGCTGAACCATTAATACCACGGATACTTGTAGCAGCACTACCAAGTGAACCTTTAATGCCTAACTCAATAGTGCTCGCAGTACCAACCGTTGGCACTGTGCCTTCAAAAGAGGCTGTATAGTCCGAAACCACCATACCAGCATTTACAGACGCAAAGTTACCAAAACCAATAGATGCAGTACTTGCTAATGAAGTACCTGCTGCATTTTGGCTACCAACAGCAGCAACTGAGTCTGCGTGGTTTTTAAGTACGTAGTTTTCAGCGCCCATGTCTTTTGCGAAGAACGAACCGACACTTACGTTGATTGTTTCGAATGATTTAGCACCAACCTGGAAAGCTTCAGTACCGAACGAGCCATCCATTAATTTACGATCACCAAACGTGGTTGATACCGCAATACGGTCAAGCTCATTTTGAAGCTGAACAACTTCTTCTTGAAGTGCCGCACGGTCACCATCTGAATAAGTACCGTTTGCAGACTGAATGGCAAGATCTCGCATACGTTGCAGAATGTTCGTACTTTCTTGAAGTGCACCTTCTGCTGTTTGTGCCATAGAAATACCGTCGTTGGCATTTCTGACCGCAACCGTTAAACCATTAATTTGTGACGTTAAACGGTTAGAGATCTGCATACCTGCAGCGTCATCTTTTGCAGAGTTAATTCGAAGGCCTGAAGACAAACGTTGCATTGACGTCGTCAAACCCTCTGTTGATTTGTTTAGGTTTCGTTGGCCGTTAATAGACGCAACGTTAGTGTTAATAAACATGCCCATACTCTTTCTCCTCAAGTGGCAATATTTACAGTTACCTGTGCGAATGCACCTAATATGCCAACTTTGAAGCCACCAAATAAAACAATGAAAAACAACAACTTGAAACCAACAAACATGTATATGAGAGGAAGTAAAGCGACGTCAAACTTTTGAAAACCGAGGATCATTGATCCCCTTTTGTTAAGAGTGGCAAGCTATTTCCTATTCCATTGCCGTTTTTTTGACTATTGACTTGAGGCAAAAATAAAAAACCGAGCACAATGGCTCGGCTTTTTGAGGAAGGTCAGTCAATATTGACTAATGTCGATCTTCTGTTTGTTTAAATATAGTTAAACAAAGATAAGTTTTGGATCCTTGCAAATGATTGTTGAGCTGCTTGAAGAGCCAATTTACTCGACTCTAAATTATTTACCGCTTCGTAAATATCAACTTCTTCAATATTTGCTAATGACGCTTGAGTAATTTCTCGGAAATTAAACTGTGCCTGTTCTAAGTTCTCAACTATGTTCAAACGGGCACCAATCTCAGAGCGTACATTGCCCGATGTAATCAATCCTTGATCGATTTCGGCAAGTAAAACACTCATCACTTCTGTACGACGACTATTTTCAGGTCGGTCTATTTCAAATGTATCACCGTCTGCCGGTATACCAGCAATATCGAACTCCACACCGCCTAGTACAACCTTTTCATTTGGAGTGTAGTTAGTTTCAAAAGTAGCGCCCTCAGGCTGTGGGATCAGTCGTTTGGTAACTGGATCAATTTGATCCATTCTAACCACGTCAGGTACACCCGAACCGTTGGTGTCAATAAAAGACATTCGATAATCGCCGATGGTATTTTCATCCGGATAAATAATACTGCCACCTAAAACTTCTGCTGTGCCAGTATTTACAGGTAAGGTCATCGCACCCGTCGTACCTGCAGCATATGCAGGGTGATTAGGCGGTAACAAATCACCGGCTGGTGTATTTAAATCAATGGAACGCAAAGGCGCGACAGTCGCTCTTGCATTATAATTGGTTCCCGCGATATTGGTGCTTTTAGCCGCTTGATCCATAACCCATTGGGTATTTTTGCTCGGCGCTCCAAAAGTAAATGTGGTGCCAGCTGCAGGAAGTGCCGCACTTGGATCTGAAGGAAACTCTCTGCCGCCCCATTCAATTGTGTCACCCATCGCAAAAGTATTAGGCCCTGAAACAATTTTATTTAAACTCAAATCTTCAATTTGATATTGGCCCGGAGCAGTAAACGTTACTCGGTATTCCGAAATCTCTGATGAGCGCTGAGGTTCTAAATTAAAGACTTCACCGCCAGCCGGAGGATTAGATGCAGTTGTTTTAAAGGTAATACCTTGGACTGTTATATCATCGCCAGGCACATAGTTAGGCACTGATTGAACAAGTTGATTAGGCCCTGATAGTCCTAAGTCTAAAATGTCATACCCTGTACCTGCGGCATTAAATTGGACCTGATAGGTGGTCGCAGGAAAAGCTGGTGTTCTGTATTCAACTGGGTCTGTGACAATACCCGTGCTTAATTTAGCACTATCAGCCTGATAATAACCGTAGGCAGACTCTAAATTATCAACGAATGAGTTAGCTGGGTCGTTAGCCGCTACATACGAATTCGGTGCAATTAATAAATCGCGCTGTCCATTATCACCTTGGTAGATAGCAAACCCAAACTCATCAAGCTCATAGGTCACCTGATTGGTTTGAAATCCCGAAAAAATATAATCACCTGCCGCATTTTTAGTGTTGAGCTGACCAATAAATTCGGTACTACGAGCAGCGATTTCCTGACCAATGGCATTTAACGCACCACCATCCATCGAACCGTTAATCGCTTGTGTCATAAGCTCTTGGGTTCGGTACAGGGTGTTAGTCATTGATTCAATTTGAGTCTCAGCTACATTATTAAAACGAGTTGCACTGTCTTGCGCCGCCAAATAACGGTCACTCACATCCAACTCTTTCTTTAAACGAATAACGGTATTCGCTCCCGTAGGATCATCCGACGGGGTAATGATTTTTTTACCCGTAGATAACTCTCGTTGAGCACGATCCAATGAGATTTGTCGATCTTGCATTAACGAGAGGTTTCTTGAAAAGTAGTTAGCTGTCGATATACGCGTTGTCATGATTATCTACCTTATCTCGCCGCTTGTAATAGCGTATCGAAGGTTTCACGTGCGACCGAAATAATTCGTGCTGCCGCTGTGTACGCTTGTTGGTACTGAATTAAGTTTGCCGCTTCCTCATCAAGGTTAACGCCTTGAATACCAGCAAGACGTTCTTCTACGCCACTTAATAATGTCGCAAATGAATCACGAGAGATCTCTCGACTTTTCGTTTCGACACCGATCGTTGTAATCAAGTCGGCATAACCCTCAGTAAAGCTGTTCAAATCTTTATCCATGGTTTTTGCATCTTGAAAACCTAACATCACCAACATATTAGTGTTGTCACCAGCACCAAACTTTTTATTTTCATTTGGCACTAAGGTATTGTCAGCATGCTCAATCGTAAACACTTCGCCACCAGCCAAAACACCATCGATTTCAAAACGGAAACCTGGACCTTCAATTAATTGATCTGAAGGAATATTTTGAAAGCCACCAATTAAAGAGGCCCCAGTACTATCTTGGATATCGTACTGAGTACCCGCGGCATCTATCACTACTTGAACTTCTGGATCTGGCAGTGGTGGAACATTCGCTGGCGATGGATAATTAGGATCGGTAATGTCGTTGATCTCATACAAGTTCAGCGACACTTTATTTGGGTTATTAACTTCACTGATTTCAAAATAGTTATCGGCCGCAGCAAGTGTTTTAGGGTCTTCCATTACGCGTTTTATTTCTGTTGCACCATATCGCGTTGCATCAATTTTGAATGAATCACCTGCGGTTAAATTGTTGGTATCTATCGCAATAGCAAGACCAGTGTCCGCAAGTTGAATAGCTGTGCCACCACTCATGGTAGCGATGTCAGCTGCATTAAAGGTCTGGATAATATTTCTATTCTCATCGCGCACAATCAAATCAGTGCCGTCGTAATCCATATCATAGGTAGTGGCCTCTAATTGACTAGAGTTACGAATATAAACTTCAAACTCACTAAAGGTTGTATTTTTGTTTGAGTTCATAGTTCTCGACAACACCAACTGAGGATCGTTGATATCGGAATAAAGGGGCGCCCCCTCATTACCATTTAAATCGCGACCTAACGATTGTTGACGGTTAAAGTTATCTTGGACAACAGTCGCTAATTTTCCGATTTCACGAATGGTCGGCAAAATAACATTGTCTCGCGTTTCAAATAATGCCGTTAGCGAACCACCACTGAGTTGGTCAGTGATCACTGATTTAACCGGTGTGGTCGTTTTGGTCGAGATAGTCAACTCAAGCTGCCCCGAGTCAAACTCGTTGCGCTCTACCGACAAAGGTAATGCAAACGTACCGGTTACAAGGGTGATCCCCGAACCGATTGTTACATTCATCGTACCGTCTTTTAAATCAATCGTATCAACCGCAGTCAACTCACTGAGACGCTTTATCAGTTGATCTCGAGCATCGAGTAAATCATTAGGTGGAAAACCTTGATCACCAACCGCATTTTCAACTTGGATTTTACCGTTGAGCTCGGCGATCTCTCGAGACAGGCCATTGATCTCAGAAACCGTCGTTCTTATTTCTTCATTAACCGCACCCAAGTGCTGAACTGCAATTTCTTCGTACAAGTTATTAAAACGAATCGCGGTATTTTCAGCGCGGGAAATAACAACATTACGAGCAGAAATTAAGGTTGGCTCTTCCGTAACACCGTTAACACCGTCAAATAACTCTTCAAATGACGTAGTCAGGCCAGTGTCCGTATCTGCTAATAAATTATCTAGACGCGACGCGTTTGAATAACGAGAGTCGTGATACGCCAACTGACTGGAGTTGAAAATCATTTCATTGTAGGTGTATTCATTGAATGAACGAGTGATCGATGAAAGCTGAGTACCGCTACCCAAAAATGTAGTACGAAACGCTAACCCAACTCGAGACTCAGTTTCGACTCTCTGTCGACTGTAGCCTTCGGTGTTGACGTTAGCAATGTTGTGACCTGTTGTATCAAGGCCGTGCTGTGCAGCGGCTAAGCCTGATACACCGGTTCCTAAAATACCTGCGGACATTTATTATTCCTCGCTCTCAAAGCTCACTGTCTCAGTGACGTTGTTGATCATGTCTTTAAACCGGTCACTTTGTAATATGCCAATGATCTTGTCGGCATAGTTAGGATCGGTTGCATAACCTGCATGCTGAAGCTTCTGCAAGAACTGTTCCGAGTCGTTAGCACTTTTTAGCGCATCTTGGTAACGGCCATTGCTATTTAAAAATTCAATAAAATCGTCAAAAGAATCTTGAATTGAGTTGTAGACTCTAAATGGTTCTACTTTTTTAACCGCGACACCATTCTCAAATTCAAGTGTGGACTTAGCGGCTTTGTCGCCTTCCCAGTCCCGATGCGCTTTAACATTAAATAAATTAAATGAGGACTGACCTTGTTGGTCTTTAATAACATGCTGCCCCCAGCCTGTTTCTAGGGCTGACTGAGCTAACATCACAGCAGGGTTTAAACCAATTTTTTTAGCTGTGTTCTTGGCAAAATCCCACAGTTTGTTGACAAAGTCTTCTGGAGACTCAAAGCTCATGTCAGGTTTGGGCTGGGCTTGTTTGTTTTGTTCTATATTGCCCTGAGTGTCAAATTGCTCAGGTGTAGCAACACTCACAGTACTGTTGTCTAAGTTTGGTTTTATCGATGCTTTAATATTCTGAAGGTTTGCTAAAGTTGCGTCGTTTCGCAGCACACTTGCCGCTTTGAATGAATCTGTGTCACCACTTAATTGTTGAACGATAATATCAGCCAGGCCCATGCTGCCATTGTCTGACATATCCGTCGCCAATTGTTGGTCGTACATGTCTCTAAAAAAGCGAGTGGTGTTGGAGTGCATTGGGTTGCCCTCTTCGAACGCCTTATTCGCTTCTCGCATTGACTTAAGCATCATGCCTATAAAAATCGACTCAAAATGCTGCGCCGCTTTTTTTAGAGCTTCTTTACTCTCGGCACTATCAGGGGCATTTTTGGCTTGCGCTTTTAAGTTTTGCAGCCCTGTTAGGTCGTGGTAGTTGTTGATATCACCGATTTTATTCATTGTCGTAATTTTGACGAATACGCCATTACCTTCATTGATTATCGAACGTGTAACTTGTTTATTTCGTTGGTTATTGTGTGATCAATCAAAAGGTGTGCCAGATCGACTGTCAAAAAATTTGGGAAGGAATCGCTATGCAGTGGATGAGTTTTTTTTGAGAAGTTATGCGGATGGGCTGACCAATCAGAACACCTAATTGGTCAGTCTGTCCTAAGCATTGTTTACCTTAGTGGATTAAGGTGAAGTATTTGCTTAATTCGTTTTTAAGTTCGCCTGTGATATCACCAACAAAACAAACTCGAGCGCCATTTGGAACTGATTCAAACACTGACTCAATTTGTTCAGCTAAATCAGAATCCGCATTTATGTGCTCTGCGTAATACGTTGGGTCTTCGCCACGCTCTACATTAGTTAACGCTTCAAATGCCGCCAAACCAACAGCAGTAAATTGAATTTCATTATTTTCAATATGACCGCCTGAAAGACAACAAAAGATTTGTTTAGTGCCGTACGCAACTTCATACACATGGTATTGAAGTGAGTGGCTCTCATCAACTTCTAACATTTTAAGGATCGCTGCATTTGTATCTTGATTTGCAGTGACATCGTTTAATAACACTTGTGAAAATGCCATGGTATTTTCCTCTTTTTAGATAAATTTATTACTACGATTGTTAATATTTACTGCTAATTAAATCCTAACTTTGGGAGTTACTAGCTCTCTAAGAAGATCTCCTCTTAGATAACCACCAACTGCCCGTCGATTGCTCCAGCTTGTTTTAAGGCCTCTAAAATTGCCATTAAGTCACCTGGAGCGGCTCCAACTTGGTTTATTGCTCTTACTAAGTCATCAAGGTTCGCACCTGGGTCAAACACAAAGGCTCTAGTATCGTCGCGAGCAACGTCAATAATCGATTGATTAGTGACTACTGTTTGCCCGTCGCCTAGAGGATTAGGTTGACTTACTTCTTGGTTTTCGGCGATTGTCACCGTCAAATTGCCGTGAGTAATAGCCGCAGGCTTAAGTCGAACGTCTTTACCAATCACGATGGTACCGGTACGAGAGTTGACAATGATCTTTGCTGCTGTACTTGCAGGTTGAAACTCTAAGTTTTCGATGGCTGACAAATACGCTACTCGCTGCCCTATATCTCTTGGCGCAATCACTCTCACTGATACAGAATCAAGAGGCTTAGCCGTATTCGGGCCAACTAGATTATTAATTGTGTCGGCAAGGCGTTTAGCTGAGGTAAAGTCAGGCTCATTGAGATTAAACGTAATATGGTCACCATTGCCAAAAGGCGAAGGTACGCTGCGCTCTACTGTTGCGCCATTAGGGATACGGCCAACTGTCGGCGTATTAATTACGACTTGAGAACCATCTAACCCTTGTACACCGAGGCCACCGACAACTAGCGAACCTTGAGCGACTGCATATATCTGACCGTCCGCGCCTTTTAAAAACGTTTGTAACAATGTTCCGCCACGTAAACTTCCGGCACTACCGATTGAAGAAACTGTGATATCAATATCTTGGCCAGGCTTAGCAAATGGTGGTAAGTCCGCATGCACGGCAACCGCAGCAACGTTTTTGATTTTTGGTTGTAAGTTTGCAGGCATTTGAATACCAAAGTTAGCCAACATGGCTTTGAAACTTTGTTGTGTAAAACGCGTTTGTTCACCCGTCCCCGGCAAGCCGACTACTAGGCCGTAACCGACTAATTGGTTAGACCGAATACCTTGGACTGTAGACACGTCTTTAATTCTTACCGCTTCTGCCTTGGTCGACAGCAAAACGGTAAAAACCGCTAGAAAAATAATGAACGCTTTCATCATACTACTCCTAGAATGGCCACATTGAGCTTAAGAAGAACTTCGACAACCAACCCGCTTCTTGTGTTTCTGCAAGCGAGCCTTTGCCGCTGTATGAAATTCGTGCATTGGCCACTCGAGTTGACTCGACTGTGTTATCAGCTGAAATATCTTCAGCTCGGACTATGCCAGTTAACCGAATAAACTCTTGGCCGGTATTTAAGGTCAACCACTTTTCACCACGAATGATTAAATTACCGTTTGGCAACACTCTTAAGACATGAACCGTAATCTGGCCGCTTAAACTATTGCTTTGGTCCGATTTAGCATCGCCTTTAAAATTACCATCCGATTCGATTCCTAACTGTAAGGTATTACCGCCAATCGTTGGCGCAACACCATTGAGTCCAACTAATGGCGATAACGACGCGTCGGTTTCTTTTTTAGTTTCTGTTTTTGCCGTTTTCGACGCTTGAGTGTTTTCTTGTAACATCACAGTAATGATGTCACCAACCCGACGCGCTTTGGTATCGGAGTACAAACCATTTGACCATCCAGCCTGATAAAGACTACCTGTCGCTACCACAGTTTCAGATGGTGTTTCGGGCATGATAGGGGCAAAAAACGGCTCTTCTTCTATGACATCGTGATTTACCGCGCAACCGGTTAATACAGCAAAACCTGCTACTATCACAGAAGCCTTAAACAGCGTCCGAGTTGCCGCTACGATTGATTTTTGGTTAGTCATGATGTTCATGGTTAAGTACTCCTCTATACCGCAAATACACGCATTAAAGTTGCTGCGTAATAAAGCCAAGCATTTGGTCCACTGATGAGATGACTTTAGAGTTCATTTCATAAACTCGTTGCGACTCAATCATGTTTACCAGCTCTTCGGTTACGTTAACGTTGGAGGTTTCAAGTGCACCTTGAACCAAAATACCAAGCCCATCTACACCAGGGTTACCTTGCAGCGGAGCACCACTGACACCTGTCTCTGTAAATAAGTTCTGACCGATTGGCTCTAGACCTGAAGGATTAATGAAGTCACTAATGGTTAACTGGCCAATAATAACGCCCGCCCCTTCACCAGGAAGCTGAACAGATACCTCGCCTTGTTGAGAAATCGTGATCGATTTTGCATTTTCCGGAACGTTCATTTCTGGCTGTAACGGAAAGCCGGCACCAGAAGTTACGATTCGACCGTTTTCATCAAGGGAAAACTGACCATTTCGTGTATACGCAACCGTACCGTCTGGACGTTGAATCTCAAAAAAGCCATGTCCTTGGATCATGACATCCAAACTGTTTTCAGTAGTTGTCATGTTTCCTTGCGAAAAGTTCTTTTGGGTTGCAACCACTTTGGTACCAGCACCAAGCATCAAACCATTAGGCAATTCCGTGTCTTGTGAAGATCGGCCACCAGGTTGGTTGATGTTTTGATACAACAAGTCTTCAAAAATCGCTCGGCTTTTTTTGAAACCTACTGTGCTCGCATTTGCTAAGTTATTTGAAATAACCGCAATATCGGTTTGCTGAGCATCTAAACCGGTTTTACTAATCCACAATGCTGGATGCATAACTGCCTCCTAATTACCTATTTATACAATTCTTAATAATGTGTCTTGAGAACGGTCGATTTCTTCGGCCTTTTTCATCATCTTGATCTGCATCTCGTATTGACGCTGATGCGAGATCATTGCCACCATTTCTTCGACTGGGTTTACGTTACTCATTTCTAACGCTCCACTGACGATTCGAATGTCTGGAGATGCTTCACAAAAACCACAGTCTTCGTTAAACAACACCTGTTGCTTAGATCGGAATAAGCCGTCTAAACCTTTTGTTAAATCATTGTCGTTTGGCGGCTCAATTACTTTGATGCGATCTACAACTTCTAAAAAGTTTGCCGGCGCACCTTGCGGACGAACTTGAATACTGCCGTCTGGACTGATTTCAACTTTCTCCACTGGGATAGGAATGACAATTGGTCCACCCTCACCCAAGATTGGCGTGCCTTTGGCTGTCGTCAATAAACCGTCACTGGTCACTTGAAGGTTGCCCTCACGGGTGTAAGCCTCTTCGCCATTTTTATCTTGAACGGCCAACCAGCCTCGACCAGAAATCGCAATGTCCAAGTCTCTACCCGTCGTCGCGATCGCACCGTGATGCATTCTTGAACCAGGACGCTCTTCCATTGCAAACACTCGCGACGGCAACCCATCACCAAACGCTTGCATCGAGCGCTGCTGCTCGAAATCAGAGCGAAAGCCTACCGTCTTGGCATTAGCCAAGTTGTTGGCGTTCATTGATACGCCAATTAGGTTTTGTTTTGCTCCTGACATGGATACGTAAAGTAACTTGTCCATCTCTTCCTCCGTCAAATGCTCGACGTATTTAATTAGATGGTAAGGAAAAGCATAGATCGTGCCAGAGGCATGTTTGAGTTTGTTTAATTAAAGCAAAATGCAATTTTACCAATTAAAATCAAGAACTTGAGAAGATTGATTAGTTGGTGAATTTGAGTCTAAAAACTCAAAAATAAACAAAGGACTTAATAACTTACTCGGAACAGGAAGTTATACACTTTGTGTTAAAGAAAGTGTGGAGTCGGATAAAAAAGTTTAAAATGTGGTAAGGATTAAGCAGATTTTGACTTGGATTGTCTTTGCATCGCCAGCAGGAGTTCGGCCTCTGCTCTTGATAGTTCACATTCCATCACGATTTCGTCTATGTCTGCACCTAGTTCAACCATTTTCTTAGCACGGGAATAAAGGCGGTTAGGCTCATTATCCTGCTCTAATAACAGTACCTTATTGTTGAGCTCAGTAATGAGTTCAAGCTGCTGCTGTTGATTGTTTTGTAATTGGTTGAGTAGAGACTGGGTTGATTTGTCTTTCTGTTCAATCCCAGAATATGCTTGTTTGATTTGTGACTGGAGTGATTGGCACTCTTTGCGCAATGCGTTAATTTCTGAAAAAATAACTTCTTGCTGTTCTTGGCCTGATTTTGAGTTTTGATTTACTTTTTCTGTCAGTTGACGAACTCGAGAAGACAGTGTGAATAGCCAGAAGATAACCGCTGTCAAAACGACAAAGGCCACCCCACCAATAATGTATTCTAAATTCACTGTCTCACTCACCGTCATTTTCCTTTAGGACGACTGACCTTGTCAGATTAGATATCTGAAATTTCGTCCCACTCTTCGTCCGTCATTAGCTTGTTAAGGTCAACAAGTATCAACAATTGACCATCACGGTTGCTCACGCCCTGAATGAATTTAGCACTTTCATCAGTACCAACATTAGGCGCGCTATCGATTTCAGAAGATTTTAGATAAACCACTTCAGCGACGCTATCGACCAAAATACCAATGACTTGCTTATCAGATTCGATGATTACGATACGAGAGTTGTCACTGACATCACCTGAAGGAAGCCCAAATCGAGCACGAGTATCAATGACTGTTACCACGTTACCACGTAGATTGATGATACCCAGAACATAATCTGGCGCGCCAGGGACTGGAGCAATTTCAGTGTATCTTAGAACTTCCTGAACCTGCATCACGTTGATGCCATAGGTTTCATCTTCTAATCGAAATGTCACCCACTGCAATACTTCATCATTTCCATCAGCTAATTTATTCACTGGGGCTCTTTCTTCACTCATCTGAGCAACTCCTACTTTAAAATCTTACTCTTGCCGTGCATTGATGCCTTTATCAAGCATGGCAATCAAATCCGATACGTGCAACAAAGCACACATTTTTTCTTTAATTGTCCCTAACAACCAAGGGCGTTTTCCTGGGTGTTTTCGCCACTTGACGTCTTCTGGTTGAATGTACTCGGTTGTTACCAACTGCTCCGCTGCTAACCCCCAATCACTTTCACCCAACATAATCAGATATTTATAGTCTAGTTCGGCTTGAAGTTCTGCGCTGTATTTTTCTGGCATTACCCAGCGTGCCGACTCAACTACGTTAACTTTCCTTTCACGGTTTACCATCACCCCCATAAACCAATCCGGTTTGCCAAAGAGGTGAGTGACCTCTTCAAGGTTATGTATACCGCCTAACTCTTGCAACGGAACTGCAAGCACCAATCCAGCCACGTCAAAGAACAATGCTTGGAATGGCTCATCGATGACATCGTCTTCGGGGTTGTACTCAACCGTCTGGCTTGGAGTCTCAACCTCAGTCGTCTCTGTTACCTTAGTATCATTAGTCGTCTTGACGTCAGTTTGTACAAATGTCTCTAGAGTAGTCTCTAAATCAACCTCTGGTTCCACTTCTTGAGCCAGCTGCTGTTTCATCAACTCGGCCGCTTCCGCTTCCTTCTGTTGAATGCTGACTTGTTGGAGTAGCATTTCAAGAGAATTTATTTCTGGAGACGGACGCTCTTTAACCGGCCGACTTTTATCGGCAACGATCGCCTTTTCTATAGGCTTTAATTTTGGCGACGGTGCTTCTCGTTTTACCGCTGTACTACCAAAATCTTTTTTTATTTTAGCACTATATTCAGATTCTGTAGTTTTTATTGGTGTCTGTTCAGAAGGGATTTCAAGTGTTGAAGTCGGCGCACTTTCTAATTCTTGTTGTTCCTTGTCGTCCTCGATGAGTAAATGATCGAGGTAATCCTTCATGACTTTTTCACTGGCAAACATGGCGTCAGTTATTCTCTATCGATTTTAATAATTCTTGGTAGGCAAATACACCGCGAGAATTTTTATTATAAATTGGTAACGGTGTACGCTCCATACTAGCAGTTCGGAATTTAGTATCAATAGGAATTACGCCTTGCCACACTTTATTGCCGTATATTTGATTTAATTCTTTGTAGGCTTCTTTAGACGCTTTGGTTCGTTTGTCGTACATAGTCGGAATAATACAAACATCGTACTCTTTGTGTTGAGAGGTTTGGATGAGCTCCATCGTTCGGTACATTCTCTCAAGGCCTTTTAAAGCCATGCACTCAGTCTGAACCGGGATCAGCACTTTTTCACACGCTGCCAATGCGTTAACCATTAACACACCCAATACCGGCGGACAGTCGATGAGAATATGGTCGTATTGATTGGCGAATTTAGCGAGCGCTTTTTTGATTATTAAGCCCATTCCCGCTTTTTTGCTTAAAACGCCATCTAGGGTAGCCATTGCCATCGTTGCAGGAAGTACATCTAGGCGTTCGATAGGAGATTGCCAGACGCATTTATCCCAAGTTTCTTGGGTCATAGTGTCGGCTTGAGTAAAAACGTTGTAGACACCAAACTCAAGTTGCTCCGAGTCCAAACCAAAATAATAAGTCAACGACGCATGTGGATCAGTATCTATCATTAAGACACGTTTGCCCTGCTGAGCCAAAATTGCACCTAGCGTTATAACTGTAGTGGTTTTTCCTACCCCACCTTTTTGGTTCGCTACCGTCCATACTTTCATGTAATGCGCCCGCTCGTACGATGTTTTATTCTAATTATTGTTTCCTGACGATTTTTGCTCATCTTCAGCCTCTTGTCGAGTGGTGATTCTAATCCCACCGTTTGGCAACTGAATAACTCGGATCTCATTAGCTGAATCTGATTGGTCTGGAAACTTATTACTAATCTGCTGTTGAAGCTCCGTATTATTAGGCTGGTCGGTAGCCTGTTGTAAATAAGAATACTTACTCAAAGCAATGACGACTCGGCGATTACGAGCTCTTCCTTCAGCCGTATCATTGTCAGCAATTGGGTCGTTGGGGCCATTCGCTTCGATACTTAGACGTTCTTGAACTATGCCGTATTGTTCAAGTAAATCCGTGATCGCAGCCGCGCGTGCCGCAGACAACTCCCAATTGGATGAGAAGATTTCATTATTAATCACAAGATTATCAGTATATCCCCTTACCTCAACATAGTTATTAACTGCAGACAGGGTTTGGGCAACTTCCTGAATCACCGGTGTCGCTTGTGGGTTGAGAGTTGCGCTACCAGAGGCAAATAATACCCCACTTGATAACTCAATGGTCAACCAATCATCATTAATTTCTAAATTCGCCTCGCCAGTATCTTCTGTGTCAGATAAGGCGGTTTGTAGATCTTGTTTTAGTGCTTGTAAGGGGTTGCCAAGCTGCTTGTTATCTGACTCATTGATATTTAGGTTTTCATCAACAAGCTCGGGGCCCTTTTCTGGTGCTAGAGAATTCCCTTCAAAAATATCAGTCTGAGAAACTTGATTGGTTAAAATTCCATTTCCTGCCAGGCCTCTTCCCGAATCACCACGGATTTGAAATATTTCTCCTAGTGACTCAGACAGCACATCAAAAGACTCTTGTTTAACTATCGAAAGGGCATACAAAACAACAAACAATGCAAACATCAAAGTCATGTAGTCAGCGTAACTTACTAACCACCTGTCTAAATTATCTTGTTTTCTTGCCTGTAATCTTTGGCTAATGCGTCTCATAGCGCCTCCTTATACAGAGGCTCTGGTGTAAGCTTCTAAGCGACGCTCAATACTTTGCGGGTTTTCACCATTGGCCGCAAATAGAATGCCCTCAATGACCATTTCTTTGAGTAACACTTCATTGTCGATTTGAGATTGAAGTTTTTGAGCAATGGGGATGAATAATAAGTTCGCACCACCCACACCATAAATAGTCGCGACAAAAGCAGTCGCAATACCATGGCCAAGAGCCGAAGGATCATCAATGTTTGCCATTGCTTGAATCAAGCCCAAAACCGCACCAATGATGCCAATAGTTGGACTGTATCCACCTAGAGCTTCGTAAATCCTTGCCGAGCGATATTGACGGTCAGACTCTAGTTCAATATCCAGCTCTAACGAATGTCGAATAACATCCGTGTCGACTCCATCGATTAAGTAAGTCAAACCCTTGCGGATAAATGGGTCTTCTACCGTATTAAGATCATCCTCGAGCGCCAAAAAGCCTTTTTGTCGGGCAATATCAGACCAGCGGCTAATCATTTTTTGAGTTTGATAAAAATCAAGCTTTGGCTTATTCCAAACTTGACCAAACATTTTCAGGCCACTGACAAAGTAAGTACTTGGTGTCTGTAACATTACAGCACCAAATGAACCACCGATAACAATTACAAATGCCGGAAAATGAAAAAGAGCAGAAATTCCGCCCCCTTCGATTGCATAACCACCTACAATTGCTACTAGCGCCACTAAGACGCCTGCCATTGCTAACCTATCCACTGGATATCTCCTTCATGATTGCAGAGCCAACTTTGTCCAAGGGCAAGTTTTTTTCCGCTAAACCGGCCACGGTTACCGCTTGCGGCATGCCATAAACAACACTGGTTTCTTCATCTTGAGCCCACACTGTGGCCCCTCGTTGTTTTAACATCCTGCAACCTTCACGCCCATCTGCACCCATTCCGGTTAAAATTATTGCTAAAACGTCTCCAGCGTACGTCTTTGCTGCGCTTGCGAAGGTTAGGTCTACACTTGGTTTATAGGTTAATCGCTCTGAATCGTCGTCTCTGATCACTAAAGACGCTTTGCCGCTTCGCCCCTCAAGGAGCATTTGTTTGCCGCCTGGAGCCAAATAAGCATGCCCGGCTTTTAATACGTCGCCACTTTTAGCTTCGCTAACACCAATTCGACATTGATTGTTTAATCTACTTGCAAATGCCGGAGTAAATGCTGCCGGCATGTGTTGGACGATAAGAATAGGTAATGGAAAATTAGCTGGTAGTTCAGACAAGACTCGCTGCAACGCCACAGGGCCACCAGTGGATGTTCCGATAGCTACCAACTTATAAGTTTTATCACTCTTTCGAGAACTAGATTCTGACCTCGAAATAGGTTCCGAAGAAAGTTCTCTGCTTCCAGCTAGACGTTCTCTAACTCGCGCCATACGCGAGCTGGTTGACTCTCGAGATAAATCTGATGACGACCCAAACCCACTAGTTCTTGTTTCCGTTCGTGAGCTTATCGTTCTACTATCGCGATTACTTACGTCAGATGAACGAAGGGTAGAACGGCTTAATTCGGCTCTTGGCGCTCTCGCTGGCGAACTAGCTCGTTTGCCCTTACCGAGTTGTAATACTCGCTCTTGTAATAACTGAGTGCCTTCTTTTTTGTTCTTAGCAATATCTTCAAAACGCTTTGGCAAGAAGTCTAAAGCTCCCGCCTCTAGCGCATTAAGCGTGGCTTTGGCTCCATCGTGTGTCAAAGATGAGAACATAATTATTGGCGTAGGTGTACTCGCCATAATTTCACGAACCGCACTGATACCATCAAGTACCGGCATTTCGATGTCCATAGTGATGACATCTGGTTTTAAGCGTTGAGTTTCGCTGACAGCTTCTCGACCATCTGCGGCACTGCCTATGACGTTTAATTCGGGATGATCATTGAGGATTTCAGTGACTCGGCGTCGGAAAAACGCCGAGTCATCAACTACAAGAACAGAAATGGTCATTATTGTTTTATTATTTGAACCTTAAGTTGGAACGTTTCGCGTAGTGCTTCAATAAGTTTGGTACATCAAAGATTAACGCAATGCCACCATCTGATGTGATCGTTGCACCCGCCATACCAGGCGTACCTTGCAACATTGCATCAAGTGGCTTAATAACGACTTCTTCTTGTCCAATCAGTGAGTCCACAACAAAACCGACTTGCTGAGCACCAATTTGAATTACAACGACATGTCCCTTGTCATCTTTTTGACGACTGTGGCGATCCGAGCCTTTAATTAACCAATCTTCTAGGTAGAAGAGCGGGATTGCTTTTTCCCTTACAATCACCGTTTGTTGACCGTCTACGATGTTTGTTTTGGTTAAGTCTAAATGAATGATTTCGTTAACAGTTGATAACGGCAACGCAAATATCAAGTCACCAACAACAACCATCAACGTTGGTAGAATAGCCAAGGTCAGTGGAACTTTAATTTCTAATGTTGTACCACGCCCTAACTCTGAGTCGATTTCTACCGAACCGTTCAGCTGGGTAATTTTGGTTTTTACAACGTCCATTCCCACACCACGGCCAGAAATATCTGATATCTCTTCTTTCGTTGAGAAGCCCGGTGCAAAAATCAAATTGTACGCTTCGGTGTCAGAGAGCCTAGCGGCCGCATCCGCATCTAACACACCTTTTGAAATGGCGATATCTTTTAACTTATTAGGGTCCATACCTTTACCGTCATCTTCGATGGTAAGTAGAATATGGTCACCTTCTTGTGAAGCAGAAAGGCGAACTGTACCCATTCTTGCTTTACCCGCAGCTTCACGATCTGCAGGCATTTCAATACCGTGGTCAACAGAGTTTCGAACCAAGTGAACCAACGGATCAGCAAGTGCCTCAACCAAGTTTTTATCTAAATCTGTATCTTCACCCACTAACTCTAGGGTGATTTCTTTGTTTAAGCTCCGCGCCAAGTCTCGAACAACTCGAGGGAAACGACCAAATACCTTTTTGATTGGCTGCATACGAGTTTTCATGACTGCGCCTTGCAGATCACCCGTTACAACATCGAGATTTGATATCGCTTTTGTCATGGCTTCATCAGAGCCGTAATTTACGCCGAGACTAACTAATCGGTTGCGAACCAATACAAGTTCACCAACCATGTTCATGATTTCGTCTAGGCGTTTTGTATCAACACGAACCGTTGTTTCAGCTGGTGCTGGTTGACCTTTGGCTCCACCACTTTTTGCTGGAGCTTTAGCTGGCGCTTTGGCAGCTGGTGCGGCTGGAGCAGCAGGTTTTTCAGGTGGTTTCGGCGGTGGCGTAGGCTTTTTAGGCTCTGGTTTTGCTGGCGCTTTTGGTTCAGACGCCTGAGGCTTATTAGCTTTGTCTGTTGGACCTGCACCTTTTCCGTGAATCTCGTCAAGCAGAGATTCAAACTCGTCATCGGTAATTTCATCATCACCGCTGCTTGGTGGTGGTGTCGCGGCAGGCTTACTACTTGAGTCTTCCGTTTTAAATGAGCCTTTACCATGCAACTCATCTAACAGCGCTTCAAATTCATCATCACTGATTTCATCACTCGAGCTAGACGACGCCGCAGGTTCATTGCTTGAAGAGCTTGCAGGACCAGACTTACCATGAAGTTCATCGAGTAGTGCTTCAAATTCATCTTCAGTAATTTCGTCTACTGACTCAGAATCTGCTGCGCCTGCTCCATCAGTTGGTTCGGCACTAAAGTCTTCAAAGTCAAGAAATTCGTCGTCACCACCAGCATCCTCAACTGGTGCAGGTGTTTCTTCAGCAGCAGGAGCCTCATCTGCACTGGCAGGTTGGCAATAGCGGTGTAGAGCAGCGAGAAGTTCTGGGTCAGCAGGATCTGGTTGATCTCCTTGCTTAACTTGTTCAAACATCTCGTTGACGGTATCAAGAGCCTGTAAGATTACGTCCATCAATTCTGGCGTAACGCTTCGCTTTCCGGTTCGGAGTATATCGAAAACGTTTTCCGCACCGTGACAGGCATCAACTAAATTGGTTAATGCTAAGAAGCCCGCACCACCTTTAACAGTGTGAAAGCCTCGGAAAATTGAGTTTAACAAATCAGCATTTTCTGGATCATTTTCCAGTTCAACCAATTCTTCTGATAACAACTCCAGTATTTCAGCGGCTTCAATTAAGAAGTCCTGGAGTATCTCTTGATCCACGTCCAATGCCATTCGGCATCTCCCCTAATCTAAAAACCTAAACTAGATAACAGGTCATCCACTTCATCTTGGCTCGAAACCGCATCTTCACGAGTTTCTGCATCAATGATTGGACCCTCAGCACCGTTTTTATCGGCTGGTTTTTTCGCTTCATTAGTCGCAGTTGAACTTGGTTCACCAAATACCGTTAGTAGATGAATCAAACTTTCTTCAACTTCTTGCACAAGTTCGATTACTCGTTTAATCACCTGACCCGTTAGGTCTTGGAAGTCTTGTGCTAACAAAATTTCTGTCATTAGTGAGTGAATTTTTGCCGTATCTGTTTCAGCTTGTTGCATAAAGTCATTAATGCTATAGCACAGAGACTTAAATTCGCCCAATTCTATTTGTCGTTGCATTAGCTTTTCCCACTCGGGTTTTAGCCTCGCAACGTCACTATTTATTTTATCGGCTAAAGGTAAACTCGCATCGATCGCATCCATCGTTTTGTTTGCGGCCTCCTCCGTAATATTCATTACGTAGTTCAGGCGCTCTTTAGCATCAGGAATATAGTCCGTCGCCAAATTTGCGATCTTAGGATCGAGTTGAAAGTTACGTAACGAATCGTGGAGTTGACGAGTTAGCTTACCAACCTCATCAAAGAGTTCACGGTTCTCTTGATTTGTTAACCTTTTAACTATTTCGTTGGCAGACTCGTTTTCACCCGCTTCAAGCGCTGCCACCAGCGCTTTAGCGTCATCAAGACTAATCTGCGGAGTTGCCTTTGAAGACATATCGACTCCTTATGGCTAGATTATTCTAGACGTTCGAAAATTTTGTCCAGCTTGCCTTTCAAAGTCGCCGCAGTGAAAGGTTTAACGATATAGCCGTTTACGCCCGCTTGCGCAGCCGCAACGATCTGCTCTTTTTTCGCTTCCGCTGTAACCATCATGACAGGCATGTGTTTAAGTTTTTCGTCTTTACGAATCTCTCGTAGCAAGTCGATTCCTTGCATTCCCGGCATGTTCCAGTCTGTTACGACAAAGTCGAAATCACCGTTTTGAAGCATCGGTAATGCAGTGCTGCCGTCATCTGCTTCTGAAACATTTGTGAAGCCCAAATCGCGAAGCAGGTTTTTGATGATTCTTCTCATTGTTGAAAAGTCGTCAACAACAAGAATTTTCATATTCTTATCCAAAGCATCCTCCAGTGAGGTAAATTATTAAAATACAGTAATTATTATTAATAAAAATAACCAAGTTACAAGTTTATTTACTGCCAATCTTTCATTCTTGCCTTCAACCTCAACATTGCTTGGCTGTGAATTTGGCTAACTCGTGACTCACTTACATTCAATACCGAGCCTATCTCTCTTAAATTTAGCTCATCATCATAATAAAGCGACAAAATTAGTGCTTCTCGTTCAGGAAGCGACTTTATCATTTCTGCGAGATTGTGATAGAAGGCCGATTTTTCTAACTCTCCGTATGTCTCATCTGCGTCTTCATCAACGCCCCAAGACACCACATCTTCACTCACTCCAAGGTCCTCAATGCCTATGACCTTACCTGCGGCCGCGTCTTTAACCATGGAGTAATATTGATCGATTGGCATCTCAAGTGCCTTTGCGACTTCGGCATCTTTGACATCCCTACCGAGTTGAGATTCTAATTCGTTGATTTTGTCCGCTATAAGTCGAGCGTTTCTGTGGACCGAACGCGGTGTCCAATCCCCTTTTCTAATTTCGTCGAGCATAGCACCACGCACTCTGATCCCGGCAAAGGTCTCAAAACTTGCGCCTTTACTGTGATCAAAGTTTTTTGATGCCTCTATCAAACCAATCATGCCGGCTTGAATTAAGTCTTCAACTAGTACGCTGTCAGGCAGCCGAGCCGCCAAATGATGAGCAATCCTTTTTACTAGTACAGCGTGCTTTTCCACTGTGTCCGTCAGTGTTTGTTGAGCTTCGTAGGCTGATGCTACTTTATTGTTCAACAGTGACCTCTTAGTTGACAAGTTGCTCTAAAAAAAACTCTAAGTTACCAGACGCATGACTTGGCGCAGGCCACTTATTAATCTTAGCCGCCAGCGTTTTAAATGCGACAGCCGAAGGTGAGCGCGGAAAAGCATCAACAATTGCGCGTTGACGACGAACCGCTTTTCTCAAATTATCATCAAAAGGAATAATAGCAGTAAGTTCCAGGTTTACCTCTAAAAAGCGGTCGGTAACCAAGGTTAACTTTTTGAAAAGGTCTTGGCCTTCTTTGATAGTGCGAACCATGTTAGCAACGACTTTAAATTTGCTTACACCGTGGTCGCGATTAAGTACTTTGATTAGCGCGTATGCATCTGTGATCGAGGTAGGTTCGTCACAAACAACGACCAAAACTTCGTGAGACGCTCTTGAAAAGGATAAAACCATATCTGAAATACCCGCAGCAGTATCGACAATAAACACATCGACTGGGGTTTTCATTTCGCTAAACGCACGGATTAGTCCAGCGTGTTGGGCAGGAGATAATTCCACCATATCGATGGAGCCCGAGGTCGCCGGAACAATTTTTATACCGTGAGGACCTTCGACAAGAATATCGTCAAGTTCAGCCTCGCCAGATAAAACGTGGGATAAATTTTTATGAACACGCAAACCTAACATAACGTCACAGTTTGCTAGGCCCAAATCGGCGTCCAATACCAGTACATTTTGGCCAGATTGCGCCAGCGCTATCGCGGTGTTAAGTGAGACACTGGTCTTGCCAACACCGCCTTTTCCACCTGTTACTGCAACGACTTTTGTTTTTTTCGCTATCGACATATTTCGTAAACCGCTAGCTTGATCGAGAGTGTTATCACTAATCATACATGCCTACTGCTTTTGGCACTACCTTATTCTTTTTGTTAGAAACTTTTTGTTTAAGTTCATATAGCTGATTAGCTTTTTGCACAATTTTGTCGGCATTTGCAACCCTTATGTCCTCAGGCACTCGTTGACCGTTGGTTAAATAACCAATTGGTAAACGGTTGTGAATTGCAACACTAATCAACTCTCCTAAACTCAATGACTCATCTATTTTAGTAAAGATACAGCCAGATAGTGGAATTGTTTTAAAATGTTGCACACTTTCTTGCAAAACACTCATTTGTGACGTCGCGGATAATACGAGGTAATTTTTGATATTAACGCGAGAACGGGTCAATAGGTGGTTAAGGCGCTCTGTCAATTTAATGTCACGTTGTGACATACCAGCAGTGTCAATTAGCAATAGCTTTTTGTCGCGTAACTGATAAATCGCTTCTGACAGTTGCTCAGTGTCCTTCGCTTGCTTTAATGGGCAGCCAAGGATTTTGGCATAGGTTGCTAGCTGCTCTAACGCACCAATTCTAAAGCTATCGGTTGTTATCAGGCCAACCTTATCCGCTCCGTGAATTTGTGCGAATCGAGCAGCAAGCTTTGCAATCGTTGTAGTTTTGCCAACCCCCGTTGGGCCGACAAGTGAATAAACGCCTCCGCGCTTAATGATCTCATTGTCAGTGGTGCTTAACTGTTCTGTTAAGCTTGAGAGCATTTGTGGCCAAGCTTGATTAGACTCTACTTGTTCGTCGACAAAGTGTGACAAATGCTCTGAAACACCACCAGACAAGCCCATGTCTTTTAATTTGTTAATCAACATGGCTTTGACAGGGGCTTTTCGGTTGACGTCTTGCCACATCAACTCAGAAACTTGGTGTTTTAATAACTCTTTAATTGAGCTCATTTCATTGCGAAGTTCTGACAGTTGCTGATCAAACTGACCTTCAACGACATTACGAACAGGTGCTTGTTGCGCTGATGCAGCCGCTTGCTCAGGTGCACTCAATTGTGCCCCTTGATGAGGTTCGACGTTTTCTTGTACGGTATTACGCGCTTTGTTTAACCATTGCTCAAACTCTGATTCAGCTTGTTGTGACAAAGCTTGCGTCGCAAGTTCTGATTTTTGTTGGTTAGACAGTGGCTGCGTCGCCTCAGAGTATGCAGTTGGTGCAACAGGAGAAGTTCGAACAGGCTCTTGATCCAATCGGTTTGATAGAGGCTGTGATGCGTTCGCCTCGCTGTTTTGGTTACGCTGACGCTTTAGTAGTTCTTCTAAAGAACTCGCAATTTTAGCTGCGCCATCAGCGTTCGGACCGTCAAAATTGTTCGGCTGTGCGCTCGCTTGTGACGCTGGTTGCTGAACTTGTGCAGCTGGCTTAACTTGAGTTGCAGGTGCTTCAGCGTCAGAGTCTATCGCCGCTACAATTTCAACGCCGGTTGAGGTCTTCTTGTTCGACATAATAACAGCATCCGGTCCCAACTCTTCTTTAACTTGAGTTAATGCAGTTCTCATATCTTTTGCAAAATAACGCTTAATTTTCACTTTAAACCTCCGTCACCCGGACTTAACCAACTGAACTTACAATCTTTATTTGTTTTTCTTCTGGAATTTCTTGGTATGACAAGATAACCAATCCAGGGAGGCTGTGTTTTACGAATCGCGATAATACGCTTCTCAACATACCCGAGGTCAATAAGATTGACGGCTCACCCTGTAATTCCTGATTTCTATGCGCTTCGGCTAGCGACGTTTGAATCCGTTCTGCTAAGCCTGGCTCAATGCCGGCACCCTCGTTACCAGCGCTCTGCATGCTCTGTTGCAACATCTGTTCCAACTCTGGCGCCAAGGTTATGACAGGTATTTCAGGGGTCGCACCAGCGACGTCTTGAACGATAAATCTACGCAGTGCAATTCGGCACGCAGCCGTTAATACATCAGGATCTTGGCTTTTGGGAGCGTACTCAACAAGGGTTTGAATAATCGATCGCATATCGCGAATCGTAACGCTCTCATTAAGCAAGTTTTGCAATACTTTAGTCAGTACCGAAAGTGACAGCATATCTGGTACTAAACCATCGACGAGTTTTGGATAATTCTTTTGGATCATCTCTAAGAGGTTTTGAGTTTCTTCGTGACCTAATAATTGAGCTGCGTTGTTTGTCAGTAACTGACTGATATGCGTCGCAACAACGGTTGCAGCGTCTACAACAGTGTAACCTAGGGACTGCGCTTTATCGCGGTTAGCCGCTTCAATCCAAACCGCCTCTAAACCAAATGCAGGGTCTACTGTTTCAAGACCTTCCACTTTGCCAAAAACTTGACCTGGATTAATCGCTAACTCGCGATCATGACGAATTTCCGCTTCACCGACGACAACACCCATCAGAGTAATTCGGTATGAGTTCGGATCTAAATCTAGGTTGTCACGAATGTGAACCGCAGGAACCAAAAACCCTAATTCTTGACTTAACTTACGTCTCACGCCTTTTATGCGCGATAACAGTTCGCCACCTTGGCCTTTGTCAACGAGTGGGATTAAACGATAACCCACCTCTAGACCGATTGTGTCAACGTGGCTAACATCTTCCCAACTTACGTCTTTGTTTTCTGCTACTTCTTGCGGATCTTGGATTGGTTTTTCGGCTTCTTCTTGTTCAGCCACTTGTGCAGCTTCCGCCGCTTTTTTACTCGTAAAATACGCCGCGCCTATCAGTAACGCACCAAAGCCCAAAAAGGTAAGATGAGGCATGCCAGGGACAAGACCCATAGCAAATAGAACGCCACCCGCGACATACATAACCTTTTCTGTACCAAGTTGGGTAGAAAACTGTTTTCCCATCTCTTGGTCAGTATTTTGACGGGTAACGACAATCGCAGTACCAATCGATAACAATAGACCCGGAATTTGCGCGACTAGGCCGTCACCGATTGTAAGAATAGTGTATATTTCAGCGGCTTCACCAAAGGCTAAGTCATGCTGGATCATACCAATAAACAAGCCACCGATGATGTTAATAAACAGGATGATGATACCTGCTATTGCGTCACCTTTAACAAACTTAGACGCACCGTCCATAGAGCCATAAAAATCAGCTTCTTTACCGATTTCTTCGCGGCGTGCTTTGGCTTGTTCAGGTGTAATAAAGCCCGCATTCAGGTCGGCGTCGATTGCCATTTGTTTACCCGGCATAGCATCAAGAGTAAATCGAGCAGTTACTTCTGAGATACGACCCGCACCTTTTGTGACAACCACAAAGTTGATGATAACGAGGATCGCAAATACCACTAAACCAACCGCATAGTTACCACCAATAACAACGCTACCAAAGGCTTCGATAACCTTACCAGCGGCATCACCACCTTCATGTCCTTCTAGCAGAACAACACGAGTACTGGCCACGTTTAGGGCCAAGCGTAGTACAGTTGCAATCAAAATAACGGTAGGAAATGCACCAAAATCGAGTGGTTTAAGGGTATAAACCGTCACTAACAGAATCACCAATGCCAACGCGATATTAAACGAGAATAAAATATCCAGCATGATTGCAGGTAGAGGTAACACCACCATGGCGAGGGCCGCCAAAATGAATAGAGGTACACCTAAACCATTAATATAATGCGCATTTTCTTTTGAAAAAACCTGATTTAATTTTCCAGCTAGTTCCATCACAACTACCAAAAACTCTTGAATTAGTATCGATGGAGCAAGCTTTAGGCCAAATTGTAAGTCAACAAAATGACAGGCGATTAATACCGCATTTCTGGAGGGATAGGCAGTTCTTTATCAAGCGGTTTTGGTTTTTTACCTTTGCCTTTTTGATGCAGGTCGAGTTGATACACATAAGCCAGTACTTGTGCGACCGCAACAAACAGTTGCTCTGGGATCTCCTGGTTTATATCCGTTGTGTAATAAATCGATCTGGTAAGTAGCGGAGTTTCGATAATTGGCACGTCTTTTTCTTTGGCAATTTTTCGAATATGCATCGCTATCATATCCGCGCCTTTTGCGACTACGTATGGGGCACTAGACTTTTCAGTGTCGTACTTAATCGCGACAGAATAGTGCGTTGGGTTGGTAACAACAACGTCAGCATTGGGAACTTCTGACATCATTTTACGCTGTGAGATCTCTCGTTGAGCTTGGCGAATACGCCCTTTGATTTCAGGGTTACCCTCGGTATTTTTAAACTCGTCTTTAACTTCCTGCTTGGTCATTTTGAGCTGTTTGTTGTGGTTCCATTTTTGAAACGGCACATCAACCATCGAAATAACTAATGTCGAGCAGCACAAGCCTAAAAATATCCACCCCAGTAGCTCTGTCGCGTCATAAGTATTACCGGGCAGGTCTTGGATACTCAAATACAAGATGTCTTGCAAAAACACACTTACAAGCCAGATAGCGACTGCGGCCACCACTGCCACTTTTAGTATCGACTTAAACAGCTCCATTGCAGCTTGTGGCCCAAACATTCGCTTAAACCCTTTTAGCGGTGACATTTTAGAAAACTTAGGCGCCATCGCTTGCCAGCTAAAATTCATTCCACCAAGTAAACTATTACCGACAAAAGCCGCAACTAAAACCACCGCGAATATACCAATGATAGGCACCATGATGTGAGACAACACTTCTCCCCACACACCAAACATTTTGGTCGTATCAAAGGCATCATCTCGGTCCAGGGTAAACTGTTGTTGCATAACTTCCATTAATTGACGGCCTAAGTCATCGCCAAAAATAAGAAGTGCAGCCGCACTTGCAACCAGTACGGCTGTGGTTCCGAGCTCTTTAGAACGCGCTATTTGGCCTTTTTTTCGGGCGTCATCGAGACGCTTGGCCGTGGGTTCTTCGGTTTTTTCCTGATCGGATTCTTCTGCCATTGCTATGTCACCTTAACAATTGATGAGATCACACATGTATTCAATGGATTTCTCCCAATTGTTATCAAAATGAAAGACAAAGTTGTCCAGTGTTAACCACATAACGATCAGACCCGACAACATGGTAAACGGAAAACCAATAGAAAAAATATTAAGTTGTGGTGCTGCTCTGGTCATGATGCCAAAGCTCAGATTAATTACGAGCATCGCAATCAAAGGTGCAAGAGACAAAATCAATGCCGCAGCAAACATCCAGCCACCCAACATCGCCAAGTCGTAAAAATTACCCGTTGCATACCACACATCATTGATAGGCAATACGTAGAAGCTTTTTACGACCATTTGCAACATCGCCAAATGACCGTCTATCGACCAAAACATCAAAGTCGATAAGATTAAGTAGAATTGACCAACCGCCGGCACACTCATGCCATTTGAAGGGTCGACCATGGACGCAAAACCCAAACCTGACTGCATTGCGATTGCTTGACCGGCGACAACAAATATTTGCAAAAAAATAACTGAAATAAACCCAATTGCCGCGCCAATCAGGATTTGTTGACCGACTCTTATCACCATTTCAAACGAGAATAAGTTAGTGAAAGGCGATGGTGGTAAAACTGGCATAACCATTATGGTAAACGCCACTGCATAGGCCGTTTTGATGGGACCAGGAATAGTGCGGCCGCCGATTGATACCATCACCATCATCATCGCAGAAATACGAGCAAACGGCAGTAATAAGTCTGCCTGATATTGAAGAAGTTGCTCGAGTAAAATGTCCATCTTGGTCAGCCGATGATGGAAGGAATACGTTCAACTAGATTATAAAAATGATCCATCAGCATTGCAGTTATCCAATGACCTGCCACCATCAATGCCAACAAGGTAACGATTAACCTAGGTAAGAAGCTCAGTGTTTGCTCGTTAATCGATGTCGCCGCTTGGAAAATCGCGACAATCAAACCAACAATAAGACTTGGTACAACCATTATTGATACCAAAACGATAATTAACCACAAAGCTTCTCGTAAGATATCGACGAACGTTTCTGGCGTCATCTCAACCCCCTATTTTGGCAAAGCGTGCGTTTGAATCTGGATAAATAGTCACCATGGCTACGTCCCCAGCCCGAAACTTTTCGCAAGCGTACCCATAACCAGTGACCAGCCGTCTACTAATACAAACATCATTAGCTTAAACGGCAATGACACAATCATAGGTGATAGCATCATCATACCCATGGCCATTAAAACTGACGCTACCACTAAGTCTATGATCAAAAATGGTATGAAAAACATAAAGCCTATTTGGAATGCCGTTTTTAACTCAGAGGTAACAAACGCAGGAATGATAACACTCATAGGTAGGTCCTCTGGGCCATCTACTTGAGTGTAACCAGCAATCTCAGCAAAAGTTTCTAGGTCTGAAATTCGGGTCTGAGCCAACATAAACTCACGCATCGGAATTTTTGCAATTTCGTATGCCTGAAGAGACGTAACCTCTTCATTTAAATACGGTTCAACGGCATTTTGATGAATTTCATCAAACACCGGAGCCATTATAAAAAAGCTTAAAAACAACGCCATCCCAATGAGTAACTGGCTGTTTGGCGTTTGTTGTAGACCAAGGGCTTGTCGCAAAATGGCAAGAACCACAATAATCCGAGTAAATGAGGTCATTAACATGACAATGGCTGGTATAAAGCTCAATGCCGTCATCATGGCAAGGACTTGAAGTGTCACACTGTATTCTTTTGAGCCATCTGGGTTGTCTGTCACAGTAACCGCAGAAATTGAGCCGGGATCGGCGAGCGCCGATGGCACAAACAACATGGCAATAATCACAAGAAATTTGATGATGACCTTCAGCTGCACGGGCTTTTCCTTAACCTTATTTATTATTTATTTGGGTTGCGCCTTTGTTGTCTGAAGACGCATCAATGGGCTTATTGTTAAGCATATCCATCAGTTTGTTAAGAAGTTTATTATCTTGATGGATTAACTGCCCTTGAGGCAATGGCGTTTCTAATTTAAATAAATGATTCACGCTGTTCGTCGTTACACCCAAAGCGTGCTGCTCGCCTTGTACTTCGATGATCACAATCCGTTCACGCCCACCAAGTGACAAACTGGTGATTGTCTTCATGTGTCTGTGGTGATTTGGAGTAAAGTTGAAACGCTTAGCCAGCCAAGCTAGTCCATAAATAAGGACAATGATCCCAGCTAACGCAACGAGCATAGGTAACAAAGCACCATCCGTAGGCGACGACAACCTAGGGTTTGCGCCTACTTGACTCGCAGAGGTTTGAGCCAACGCAGACGCACTAAAGAAAATTGACACTAGGCCAACTAATTTTGAACTAACGAAGTTTTTTGATTCTTTCAATTTGGCTGATCACATCAGTTAAACGAATACCAAACTTATCATTAACCACTACCACTTCGCCATGGGCAATTAAGGTTCCATTAACTAAAACGTCCAGCGGCTCACCCGCCACACGGTCTAGCTCAACCACTGAGCCCTGGTTAAGTTGTAGCAAGTTTCGGATGCTGATCTTACTGCGCCCCACTTCCATCGAGATATTTACAGGAATATCAAGAATGGTTTCTAACTTGCGAGATTCGTCTTCGTTCAGATTGTTACTTGTCTCGGACAATTCTTCGAGTTCGGCTGCCTGGACGTCATCACCGCCTTCACCACCTTCAGCTTCAGCTAGGGCTGCTGCCCATTCGTCCATAGTATCTTGATCATCACTCATAAACCTAACCTCTTTCGACCACTTAAAGCTCTAAATCGTCTTCAAGTGCTAATAATTCTGAATCATCGTCTAAACGACGACCCCCTTTCGTTAACACATTCATCTCTGATTTCGCTGATTCTGGACGTTTGATCTTCTCAGCGATTTGCAATGCAACATTATCTCTACAACGGCCTAACTTAGCTCGGTAGGTCGGTAAGCCTTCAATGAAGACCGTAATGTGCTCAGGCATATCAATTGGAATAATGTCACCATCTTTTAACTCCATCACTTGATGAAGGGGCAAATCCATTTCTAATAGTTGGGTGTGTAAATCGACATACACATCCATAATTTCATCGCGAAGTGCCTTACTCCAACGGTAATCGGTATCTTCGCGGTCACTTTGAACACCAGCGTCGAGTAGCTCACGAATTGGCTCGAGCATCGAATACGGCAACGCCACGTGAAAGTCACCGCCGCCACCATCAAGTTCGATGTGGAACGAACTGATAACAATAACTTCGGTTGGCGAAACGATGTTCGCCATCGCTGGGTTCACTTCTGAATCTAAGTACTCAAAAGATACGTCCATAACTGGTGACCAAGCCTCTTTGTAATCTTCAAAGATAAGCTTGAGCAGCATTTGAATAATACGACGCTCTGTAGGAGTAAATTCACGACCTTCGATTTTGGCGTGATAACGTCCATCACCACCAAAAAAGTTATCAACTAAGATAAACACCAGACGGGCTTCCATGGTTATCAAACCTGTGCCCTTTAACGGTCTAAATCGAACCATATTCAAGCTCGTTGGTACAAACAGAGTGTGTATGTACTCACCAAACTTGATCATCTGTACACCATTAATCGACACTTCTGCCGTTCGGCGCATCATATTGAATAGACTGATCCGCATATGACGAGCAAAACGCTCGTTAACCAACTCAAGTGTTGGCATTCGACCACGCACAATTCGATCTTGAGACGAGAAGTCATAGTCTGACGTGCCAGCGCCGCCGGCACCACCTTCGTCAATCTCATCTTCTTCTACGTCATCAACGCCGTGGAGTAGCGCGTCAATTTCGTCTTGTGACAGTAAATCAGTCATAGTGTTCTCTTAACTCATGAGTTTGTGATTCAGGTTACTGCATCACAAAACCGGTAAATAATACTTCTTCGACAATTTTCGAACCTGTAACGTCGATAACTGCCTTCTGCACTTCTTGTGCCGCTTTTAACTTAAGCGCATCTTTTCCTGCTGCAGTCGCCAATGCATCGGCGTTCGCTGTACTAAATGCTTTTAATAAAGACCCTTCAATCAATGGGATATGCTTTTGAGCCAACTCTTCGTTGTTGTCTCCACGAACCATTAACTGCACTTTAATTTGAACTAGTCTATCTCTCGACGTACCCGGTACATTAAACGTAAATGGCCTTGGCATTGTCACATATTTGGCAGTACCAACATCCACTGGGCCAGAATCTTGTGCCGCTTCCGCTGATCCACCTTCTGCCTCGGTTGTTTGTGCCGCTTCAGGATCTGTCTCGTCACCACCAGACAGCAAAAAGAACGCAGCTGCACCACCAACGATTACCACTACAGCAGCAATGATGATGATCAACATTTTGTTACCGCCTTTGCCACCTTCTTCTTCTAACGTTAACTCGTCGTTTTCTTCGGCCATTTTAGGAGCTCCATCCAATCATTTTATATTGCCATACTGTTGCTAATGGTATTGTCGATCGCTACTTTTGGCAATAAATAAGCCCCCATTCCCGCTTATCAACAATTAAAATTGCATTAACTGATGAATAAACCATCAGCTTGGTGATAACACCCTATGCGTAATAATCGACTTGCCAAGGTGACGCTATTTTGGCGGCGAGCTGTTGCTCTTCTGCATCGACATTTTCACTCTCTGACATTTGTCCGGCTAATTGCGTTTGGTTTTGCTCTTCTTCGCCCGACTCGTTACCGTTTGAATCATCTTTAGATACGTCACTATTGCCTAATTCCATACCTTGCTTTTCGAGCATTTCTCGCAATTTCGGGAGACTGTCTTCAAGGGCATCTTTGGCTTGTTGAGTGCTTACAACAAAACTGACGTTGGCTTGTTCGCCCAAAGAAAGCTTAACTTGAATACTGCCTAGCTCAGGTGGGTCAAGTCGGATGTCTACCGACTTCATATTTCGAGCCATCATCAAGCCCACTTGAGTCTGGATATTATTAGCAAGCTCTTGTTTGTTAAAAAGGATGTTTTCTTTGATTACAACGTCGTTTTTGGTTTGTACTATTTGCTCTAACTTGGGAGCTTGTAGGGTTTTGTCTAATTGAACCCCCGCAACCTCAACGGTAGAAACCTTAGTTGTTGGGCTTGCTGGTTTATCTGACTGTAAAAAACCACTTTCGAGTAAGGTCTTTAAGTTTGAAGGCTTCAGTTCACTCTCAGTCTCTGCACCTTTTGCTAACTCAACCGCTTTTAAATCATTAAGCATTTCTGTGCTTAACTTACCATCCGTGCCTAATTTATTCGGCCCAGACTCGCTTGTATTTACCGTTGAATTAAGCGCATTGAATGACGTTTGAGCACCATTAAGCTGAATTGGTTTTGTTGGCGTTAGTATTTGTGCCAGTTTAACTTGCGACTCATTGTCAGACATCCCTTTTAGAGATGAAATATCTTCCGCAGCATCACTGTTTTGAGTTGCCTTGACTTCAATATTTGCCTCTTTTAACAAAGCGCTAGACACTGAATTCAATGCAAACTGCCCATCGCCTTTGCCTGGGGTTACAACGCGGCTAACCTGTGGCTCTACAAGTTGACCGTTAGTTCCGTTTGCACCTTGTTTGCTCAATTCTGCTTGTGACATTACGTTGGTCAACCAACTCAGTGTTTTGGCGTCATCATTACCTTGAGTTTTTCCTGACTGATTTTGGCCAGCCATTAAACTAAGTTCAGCGCTCAATTGCTTGAGAGAGTTCAAAATACCGTCTAGGTCATGTTGAAGATTGTTATCATTAGACTCACTCTGCGAAAAAGACGCTGAAAGCTCAGTCAATTCATTCACAAGACGATTTAATGCCTGGAGTGCTTTTTCTAGTTCATCGCCACTGAGTTGAACTTTATTAGCCTTCTCAAAGTCCCACTCTCCCTGTTGAACTTGGTCGGTTTGGTTTTGAGCTTTTCCTGGCCCTTGCTCTGAGCCACCAATTAATGCTTGTAATAAAGATTTTATCTTAGCCATCAGCTCGTTTTGCGGGGCATCTGAACCATTACTTGACTCTTCGCTGTCCTTTACACCAGCTTGATTCATCTTGTTAATAATAGCTTGTAGCGAGAGCGACGCGTCTTTGCCTGCTTGCTTATCGCCTTGCAAGTCTGATAATAGTGCGGCAATTTTTGTCATCAATTCGGTCAGCTTTTCGGCCTTACCTTGTTTGTTGAACAAGGCTTCCCCTTGTAATTTGGCACTGTCATTTGGCGCAGTATTTTTAGCAACCGTATTTTGGTTGTTTTGTCCACTCGCTTCTTTGTTTAGCTCCGTAGAATTGGATATTGACTGGTCTGAATTTGTGGATGTCTGTGACGCTTGGCTTTGTTTATTATCAGCTACCACAGATTCATTGTTACGACCGTCATCAGACTGTTGTCTGGTGTTTTGAGCCACTGTTCTTTCTGGTTTTGTCGCGTGATCAATTTCATCTCTTTTGTGCGAGCGAGGTTGAGGCTCAGCGTCGTTTCGACTCGCATCTAATCTTTGCTGCTCACGACGTTCGAGCGACTGTCGTTGCTCTAATTGACGCTGCGCTTGTTGTTCGCGTTGATTTAGACGCTCTGTTTGGTTTCGCTGTTCTTGTCTTTCCGCTTGTTGCCGCGTTGCCGCCATGGTCTGTTCAAATCGACGTTCTGTGTCAGCTCTAGAATCCGTTGTTTGAACGCGATTAACTGGATTATCGCGCACTCCTGTCTCAGGCTGAAGGCCTTTAATTTGTTGGAGTTCATTTAGAATTGTATTTTGTTGCAGCATAATCGCTCCTAACACAAACAGTGATAAATTTAACAGACAAACTCGGAAATGTTACCGGTTGATATGGGGAGTTATTCAAAGATCGTTCCATGTCGTATATAGAACAACACGATTTGTTAATTAAACGCCTAGTTGACTGCGAATATACTTTTGCGCGGCGAACTCATCCGCCTGATTTTGTTCGTATTTATCAAGTTTCGCTTGTCTTGCTTGAGCTTTTTTATCTAAAAGTGTGTCTACCGCTTTGACTTTGTTAGTTTGCATTAGCCACTCTTGGCGACGCTGCTCGACGACCTCTTTTGCCGTACTGACAACATTTGTCTGGGCGAGGATGCCTTGGTCTAATTGCACAATAAAACGCTGGTAGTGTTGGTAGCTACCACCGCCCATGCCGCTGCTACCCATTTGTTGCATGCGTTTTAGATAATCCAATTTATAACTTTGAACTTCTTTTAGTTTGGCTTGATTAGCTTGTAAAAAAGATTGCGCAGACTGCAAGTCCATCGCCGCTTTTTGCTCTTTTTCTTTTTCGATGCGTTTTAATACAAGGAGCTGACTGTCTTCTTTAGCCATAGCTTACCTCACTTGAATACGACAAATTTAAGGCATTTCATTGGTTAATGCCTGTAACTGCATGAGTGATTGATCGTATGGATACACATCAGACATGGTTTGTTGCAAGTACGCATCCATTACTGGTTTGAGTTGGATCGCTTTATCAACCACAGGGTTACTTCCTGACGAATATGCACCAATAGAAATGAGGTCTTTATTTTGCTCAAACGCAGACAGATACTTTTTAAATTTCAGCGCCATTTGCAAATGCTCAGGAGACGTTACTTGTGGCATTACACGACTGATTGACTTTGCTACATCTATCGCAGGATAGTGACCAGCATCTGCCAAGTCTCGACTTAGGACAATATGACCATCTAAGATAGCTCTTGAGGCATCGGCTATCGGATCTTGCATATCATCACCTTCTGAAAGTACGGTATAAAACGCAGTAATCGACCCTTGGCCTTCACCACCGTTACCTGCACGCTCAATCAAGGCTGGTAACTTGGCGAATACCGAAGCCGGGTAACCTTTTGTCGCTGGAGGCTCACCAATAGCTAGCGCAATTTCTCGCTGTGCTTGTGCATAACGAGTGACAGAATCAATAAGTAACAATACGTTCAAGCCCTGGTCACGAAAATATTCAGCCACTTGAGTGGCGGTTTCACAGCCTTTTAACCGACGAATCGGAGCCATATCTGCAGGGGCCGCAACCACAACAGAACGCTTGCGTCCTTCTTCTCCTAAAATTTCGTCGATAAACTCTTTTACTTCTCTACCACGCTCACCAATCAAGCCAACGACCACAACATCGACCGTCGTGCCTTTCGTCATCATGCCAAGCAATACTGACTTACCAACACCAGAGCCAGCAAATAAACCCATTCGCTGACCTTGGCCAACTGTTAAGATACCGTTGATCGCTTTGACACCTACATCAATCGCATTGTGAATCGGCTTTCTTGCAAGTGGATTAATCGGCTTTGAAGAATAATTGACGTCGTCACCCATTTCGATTGGACCGCGACCATCAAGAGGATTGCCTGAAGGGTCTATGACTCGTCCTAAAAGATTTAATGAAAAAGGCAGTTGCTGGCCTCGGCTCGAAGTAGTTACTCGACCTCTAGGCACAATGCCACTGACCTGGTCCGTGGGCATCAAAAATATTTTGTCATTTTCAAAACCCACAACCTCGGCGTCTACCTCACCTTTTAGTGTCTGAATTTTACAATGTCCACCCAACGGTGCCGACACGCCTACCGCTTCTAAAGTCAGGCCGTTTACTTTAGTAAGTCGTCCCGAAACCTCTGGTTTAGCGTCTTTTATTAGCCGTTGTGACTTTTTGATCCGTTCTGCCAAGTTCATGAGCTTTGACCCTCATCACCTTCACTAATACTCGGTCCTGTATTGGTTTCTTTGTTTAACTCTGCTTCTCGAACATACTCGTCAATTGTTTGCTCGATTCGCTGCTTAACGGTTCGATCTATTAACGAATTTGGTGTAGCAACAATAACGTCACCGGGTTTGTAATTAGGTTCAGGTTTTAAAATCCATTTTTGCTCAGCCAAGGCCTCATCGTCATACTCTTCTTTTAACAACTCTAAGTCGTCGGGATGCATGTGAATTTCGGCAAACTCAGTATTAAAAGGTAAGGCTGCCACTGACTCGTGTAATGCCGCGAGTAGGCTGTCTTTATTACTTTTTAGTTCAGTACGTAACACTGACTCAGCGAGCATTACAGATAAATTAAGTAACTGCTGCTCTACCGCAGATTCAATACGTTCGATAGGGTTGTAGAGTTGGTCAGTAAGTGATTGCCAACGTGCTACTACTTCTTCTACATGCTGTTTACCTTCTTCCTGGCCAGCGGCAAACCCCTCTTCATGACCGGCTTTTAAGCCCTCTTGGTGACCTTGCTCTAAACCTTCTGCATGACCCGCTTCGATACCTTCTTGCTTGCCTTGCTCAAATCCTTCTTGGTAGGCGTCTTGACGTATTTGTTCAATCTCTTCAGCCGTTAGCGGTTTAACTTCTTCTTCCTCTTCGTCAACCACAACTTGCTTTTTTTTGTACATGTCTTCAATAGACATGCCCATAAAGTTGGTCTTGCCAACCACGGTAGCCTTTTTTACTTCACTGACATCAGGCGCAACCCAGTCCTTTAGCAATTCCAACATTTCTTTGCTAGGTGTGACTGGGCCTTTGGTTAACTTATCTGACACTGAGATTACCTTTAAACATTGAGCTGTGTGAAGACCTATAAGAAGTCTTCACCACCGCCACCACCGAGCATGATTTCACCGGCATCAGCAAGACGACGGGCAATCGCTAAGATTTCTTTCTGTGCTGTTTCTACTTCTGACACTCGAATTGGTGGCATTGCCTCCAAGTCATCCGCCATCATTTCGGCCGCACGTTTTGACATGTTCTTCATGATCTTCTCTTTCAGAGCATCATCAGCACCCTTGATAGCTTTCATCAAAGAGTCTTGTTGAACTTCACGAAGAATCGCTTGAATTGCTCGGTCATCAACATCAATTAAATTATCAAAAACAAACATAAGGTCTTGGATTTGTTGAGCCATCTCTTCATCGTGCTCACGCATAGCATCCATCAACTGACCTTCGATATTAGTATCCAAGAAGTTCATAATTTCTGCCGCTGCTTTCAGGCCGCCCATCTTGGCTGCTTGTGCACCCGCTTGACCAGCAAACTGTTTCTCCATGATCTCGTTGAGCTCTTGAAGTGCTGCAGGTTGTACTTCTTCGAGGTTAGCTATACGCATCGTTAAGTCGATACGAACCTTGTCAGAAAATTGACTCAAGATCTCCGCAGACTGATCTGGGGCTAAGTAAGCCAATACAATAGTTTGAATTTGCGGATGCTCGTTGCGGATAATGTTTGCAACCTGTTTTGAGTCCATCCATTTAAGTGAATCAAGGCCTTTAGCGCCACCACCCAAGATGATCTGATCAAGAAGTGTCGCCGCTTTGTCTTCACCTAATGCAGCCGTTAGTGCTTTCTTAATAAAGTCTTCTGACTGGAAGCCAATCGTACTGTAATCCTGGATTTGTTCGATAAACAAACTGTGTACCGCAGAGATTTTATCTTGGCTCAAGTCATCTAACTGAGCCATCGCGATACCCACTTTTTGAACTTGCTTCGGCTCTAAGTGCTTTAAGATTTGGGCAGCGTCTTCTTCCGATAAACTCAAAAGTAAAATAGCCGCTTTTTCAACGCCTTCGAGTTTGTCTACATCAAACGCTGGCTGTTTTTTTTCTGCTTCAACGACATCATTCATCTTCTAATAACCACCCTTTAACTACTTGCGACGATAACTCAGGTTCGTTCGCAACTAATGCTCTCACCGCTTTCAATAGGTCTTCATCACCGTGTAAGTCTGGTAATTGTAGCGTACCATCTGCTGAGAAACCGATGTCTTTTTCGTCAAACTCTGTGTTCAACATATCTAATGCTTCGTCACCTAAGTCTACACCACCTAAGGCGTCTTCTTCATATTCATCTGTTGTGTCTTCTGGGCTTAATAGCTTGTTCAGAAGTGGTCTAACTAAGAAGATAATTAGGACGATAATGACAATCATCGCAGCCAGGGTTTTAACCATAGGCTGGAACCACTCTTGTTCATAAATAGGAACTTCAGTCGCCGCAAACTCGTCTTGTTTATTAAACGGAATTGTTACGACTTCTAGCGTATCACCACGCGTCATATCAAAACCAATACCGCCTTGTAATAAGCGACGTAAATTAACTAGAGCTTGTTGAGAGCGAGGTACTTGCTGCATAGTCCCGTCTTCGCCCACAGTGCGGATATAATCAACCGCAACTGACACACTTAGACGACGTACTACACCCGTTTGATTTTGTTTATGACTAATTGTTTGGTCCAACTCGTAGTTGCGAGTTTGTTCTTTTGACGAACGGCCCGTCGCGCCTCGAGTACGAGCGTTAGCTGCGTCTTCAGGAATATCAGACTCTAGTGGCGGCTGGTTTGATAACGCGCCTGGAATTCCCACAGGGCCAGACCCTGTTTGATTTTCTTCGATTAGCATTTCACTGCGAATCGCCGGTAAATCAGGGTTATAGGTTTTTTGAGTCTCTTGAACTTGGGTAAAGTCCATAGTCACATCGACCTGCGCCGTGTAGTTCTCCATGCCGATAACAGGAGACAAAATGGCGTTGATCTTTTGTAAATACTCATCTTCGCGTTTTTGTTCAATTTCAAATTGTTTACGCGAAAGAGCAGATAATGAATTTTGTGAACCAGAGTTAAGTAGGCGGCCATTTTGGTCTGTTACTGTGACTCGGGTTGGTGACAAACCTTGGACCGCTGACGCAACAATATCAACGATAGAATCAGTTTCTTCTGCTGTCAGCATTCTGCCGCGCTTTAAAGTTACAACCACTGTTGCAGAAGGCTCTTTAGTATGACGAGCAAAAATATTTTGTTTCGGAATAGCCAGTAAAACTCGTGCTCTACTTACTGTGTTTAATTCTTCAATGGTACGAGCCAATTGCTGCTCACGGCTGTGCTTTAAGCGTTCAGTTTCCATGCGTTGGCTAACACCAAATCCAGTGTCTTGTAGCAAAATTTCCGAACCTTCCGTTGGCGCTTGTGATAGGCCACCACGAGCAAGTGACAATTTAATGTCTTGATAACGGTCCGCTGGTACTTTAATAACGTTTTGCTCTAAAACGTACTCAATTTTTTGAGCGTCAAGATAGTCCAGTGTTTCGATTAACTGTTCAGTTTCGAACTGGCCAAGAGGACGCATTTCTGGCTCTCGTGACCACAAGAAAATAATGATGGTAATTGCGATACAAATGACCAAAGCTAAAATCAGTGCACCTTGGCGCAATACTTCTGCGCTAGAAACGGCGTTTAAAAAGCCTGACTTTTGCTCTTCAACATTATCGGCGTCGTTATTCAATGACACCATGTCATTGCCAACGTCATGCCCTGTTGCTACTTGTGTTGAAAGTTCGTCTGCCACGGGAAACCCTTAATTCTAATTTACGACAACTAGGTCAAACACCAGATTAAACTGGCATACTCATAATGCTTTTGTACGACTCAACCAACTTATTTCTAACCTGGACGGTCGCTTCAAAGGCAATACCCGCTTTTTGTGAAGCAATCATAGCTTCAGCAAGAGAAACTGAACGGTCACCCATTTCAACTGCGTTTTTAAGTTGACCTGCATTCGATTGAAGATCGTTAACATTGTCTACAGCCTGCTTTAACAAATCACCAAAGTTAGCTGATGAAGGGTTATTGACCTTCTCAACCTGGTTGAAAGGAGTAATGTCATTATTTGGACGAATCGTTGGGCTTGAAGCCTGAGACGCCATAGACTGTAACTCGGCGTATAGATTGTTCGCTTGAATGTTCATTATTGTATCCTCGTTCAGGAGTATTGTTTACCTAAACGAGATAAAGCACAAAAGGTGCCAACTTATTTAATAACAAATTCAACAAGTTAGGTGACTTTGAGGTATAAATTTTGATGACAAAAGTTTGACATAAAAAAGTCCACCGCCTAAGAATGGAGAGAAATTAGACAGTGGACAATATGGATAGATGGTTTTTATTTAACTACTTACGTGGATTAAGCTGGCACCTCGATGCCTTGTTCACGCATTTTAGCGAGCTTATAGCGCAGCGTACGAGGGCTAATACCAAGCTTTTCAGCAACGTCTTTTCGTTTGCCTTGGCAAGCCTGTAATGCATCAAGAATAATTCGATTTTCTTGATCTCTAATTTCTGATTTAAAGGCAGTCGTGTCATCCGCTGCATTGTTTGACGCCTGGATATTGGCAGCAACACTATCAACTGCAAATTCTTCAACAAGAATGTGGTCACTTTCTATTGTGTCTGAAGCGCATAAGATCAGAGCGCGCTGGATCACATTGTCGAGTTCACGAACGTTACCTGGCCAGTTATGCGATAACAGCTTTGCTTTAGCGGCAGAACTAAGCTCAGGAATTTCACGACCTTGCTCGATACAATAACGTTGTAATAAATGCTCTGTAATTGGCAGTAAGTCGTCTTTGCGCTGTGCTAATGGCAACCACTTAATTGGGAAAACATTAAGTCGATAATACAAATCTTCTCTAAACTTTCCTTCTTTAACAGCTGTCATTAAGTCGCGGTTCGACGTTGCCAAAACTCTTACGTCTAACTTTATGGTTTTACGGCTACCTAAGCGCTCTACTTCGCGTTCTTGTAGGACACGCAATAGTTTTGCTTGAAGATTTAAATCCATCTCGGTAATTTCGTCGAGCAAAATAGTACCGTGTTGAGCTTGTTCAAACTTTCCAGGACAGGCTTGAACGGCACCAGTAAACGCACCTTTTTCATAACCAAATAAGGTGGCTTCTAACATATTGTCTGGAATTGCAGCACAGTTAATAGCAATAAAGTCATGCTCGGCACGGCTAGATTGGTCATGAATGTATCGCGCCATCACTTCTTTACCCGAACCACTTGGACCTGAAATCATCACTGACGCATCAGAAGCTGCAACTCGACTTGCTAATTTAAGTAACTCTATACTTTTCTTGTCGGCTACAACTGGGTTGTGCTTTTCAGCCTGTTTGGCTGGTGCGTATCGACCTACCATGTTGAGCAACACTTCTGGTGCAAATGGCTTCGCCATGTAATCTATCGCACCGTATTTCATTGCTTCAACTGCGTGATCAATCGTTGCATAAGCAGTCATCAACAAAAACGGTGTGTTTGGATATAACTTTTTAACTGACTTCAACAAGTCTAAACCTGACAGGCCGCCCATTTGAACGTCTGATACTATTATGTCAATCACGGTTTCTTTGAGTTTGACCAAAGCCATTTCGGCAGAATCCGCTTCAACTACTGCATATCCAGCAATTGATAACGTATCAACTAATGCTTCGCGTAAACCTGAGTCGTCTTCAACGACTAATACTTGAGATTGGCTCATGCTAGTACCTCCTGGCGTGGTGTTTCGACACGCTGAATATCACTTTTAGGTGCCAATTTAATTGGCAAATAGATTGAGAAAATTGCGCCACCCGTTGGTTTGTTGACAACTTCAACACTACCTTGGTGCGCTTGAGCGACCGTTTTAACCACCGACAAGCCTAAACCTGTACCTTGAGAGCGCGTGGTATAAAACGGTTCAAAAATTTTGTCGATGACTTCTGGCTTGATTCCTGGACCATTGTCTTCAACAGAAATACAAACCTGATTTGGCTGGCTATCAACCCGGCGTGCAGCAAGGTGAACGTGAACACCTTGTCCTACAACTTGCACGGCATTGTGAACTAAGTTGGTTATAGCGCTTGCTAAACTGGTTTTGTTAGCCAGTAACTCGATATCTGGTTCTGGTAGCTCGACCGTCATAGTACCGGCCTGCTGAACCATCGCATCCGCACCTTGGTGAACGCTGGTGAGCAACTGCTGCAGTGATACTTGTTCTAATACTTGGTTTTCACCGCTTTTGGCAAACATCAACATATCGTTAACTTGATTTTCTAAATCTGTTAAACGAGATGACAATTTATTGACGAAATTAGATTTTTGTTCGGCTTTAAGGCGGTTATTCGATAAATTTGCTGCGTATAACATCGCCGCTGACAAGGGTGTGCGGATCTGATGAGCCAAACTCGCGACCATACGACCTAATGCCGAAACACGTTGAAGGTGACTGATACGCTCTTGTAACTGACGAGTTTCGGTAAGATCCGTCATAACAATCAACTGCCCAGATTTAAGAGGCATTATTTCAAGCTTTACACGACGACCGGTCTGTAAAGACACTTCATGACCGTCATCTTCTCTAGGTTTGAATGAACGGGCAATAACAGTACGCCATTTTTCGCCTTCTAGTGGCTCACCAAGTAACTGAATCGCTTGTTTGTTTGCCTGGCGGACCATGCCTTTGTTATCTAAAACCACAACGCCGTTTGGCAACACGTCAACAAGATGACTCAGCTCTTCGTTTTGCTGACGCATTTCATTAATTTGTTCTGAGCTTAGAGCATCGTTTGATGCCTTCTCATGAGTGATTCCAGCATAATCGGCAGATGACGCGTGTTCAGGATCGGCAAAGCTACGAAACTTTGACGTAAAAGACGCGAGTTTGATGTTGGCATCGACAACTCGGCGCTCTGACATGACGGTTGAAATTCTGGCTGACATAATACTGGCCTCACTGGTTTTAATACACAGTGGATAATACAACCATCATGCCAACTTTTATTTTCAATAATTACAACAACTTAATGGGGTGCTGATACCTTTTTGACTGATTCAATTTTTTGACTATTCAAAAAAACAACTCAAAAAAAAGGACAGCATTTGCTGTCCTATTCATCTTTATTTAAGTCGTACTTTTTCATTTTTTCGACGAGTGTTGTTCGCCTTAAAGAGAGCTGCTCGGCGGCTCTCGACACAACGTAATCACAATTTTGTAGTGCTTGTTCAATAAGGTTGATTTCTAACTCTGACAGGTACTCTTTTAAATCCAGCCCTTCTGGTGGCAGCATAACCGTTGTTGGATCCGCAAACGTAGTTGCAGACATAACAAAGTCATCATCCGGCTCATCAGATTCTTCTTCATCATTAAATGCAAATATGTCATTCAACGCTTGGCGCTCTAATATTTCGTCCGGATACTCAGGAACAAACGGCGCTTCATCTGTGTAACAATAACGTTGCGGCAAATCATGTACGTCAACGGTTTGATTAGGAAACATAATAAGCAAGCGCTCGACTAAGTTACCTAACTCACGCACGTTACCAGGCCACTTGTGCTGCTTTAACGAATCGAGCGCTCTTTCTGTTAAGCTAAATCGAGCTTGATGCTGTTTCTCAAAACGATTGATAAACTCTTGAATTAGTTGCTCTAAGTCGTCCGCACGGTCTTTTAAAGACGGTGACTCAATGGGAAATACGTTTAATCGATAAAATAAATCTTCACGGAATTTACCTTCGTCAATCATCGACTCTAAGTTACGGTGAGTCGCCGCGACTATCCGAACATCCGCTTTGATAGGTTTGTTACCACCGACTCGTTCGTAAGTGCGCTCTTGAATAACCCGCAAAAGCTTTACTTGCATTTGTAATGGCATATCGCCGATTTCATCTAAAAATAGCGTACCGCCTTGGGCTAATTCAAAACGACCTTTACGAGATGAAATTGCTCCGGTAAATGCGCCTTTTTCATGACCAAACAGCTCACTTTCTAGTAGCTCACCAGGTATTGCTCCGCAGTTAACTGGAACAAATGGACCTTTATTACGTGTAGACAGCAAGTGGACGTTGCGAGCGATAACTTCTTTACCTGTACCACTGTCACCTAAGATCAATACATTTGCGTCTTTTTCAGCAACTTGTTTAATCAAAAAGCGAATCGTCTGCATCGCGTTGGTGGTACCAATCAAACCATCGAATTTAGAACCATCGGTTAATGCGGAGCGTTTAGGAAGAAGCCTTTTGTACTCTTGGCAATCGCGAATTTGTTGGATTACTACAGGATAACTCAAAGGCTCACTGAGCATACCGATTACGTTTTTCTTATCGAATAAATACTTAAGAGTATCACCCAATACCAAAAAAGGGACGGCTGGTTGTGAAGCAACAAGCTCCTCATGATCGCCAGACTTTAATGCACCTAAAATACAAGCCATGATGTTTTCTTCTGGCTGACAGGCTTCAGCAAACTCTGACTTGGTCACAATTTGACAAGGCTCGCCGATAAAACCGAGTAGGTGGCTCACCAACTCAGCACGCGTGGCGTTTTCATCTAGGATCAGGATTTTTCCCAAACCAACTTTTACTTCATTTCCCATGGCTCAATTCGATAATTCTTTGTTAATTGGCTCTTTATAGCTTTGATTGTAGCCACGAGGATCGGACATGCAAGCACTTCCGACAAAATATTGACGAAAGTGCGTTCAAATGACTGTTTTTTGACTTGTTGACTCTACGTACTTTATCCGAAGCTCATTCTGCTAATAGTAACAAAGCCACTCTTATGAGACTCTGGATTAATATTGGTATTAAGGATTTATACCATGCTCTGCGAGCAACGCGACAAGTCCATCCTCGTCGAGTACCGGAACATTCAAATCTTGTGCCTTTGTGAGTTTAGAGCCGGCTTTTTCACCTGCGACCAAATAATCGGTTTTGGCAGATACGCTACCCGCCACTTTCGCTCCCAAGCCAACTAATAGGTTTTTTGCTTCCGTTCGGCTAACTCGCGATAACGTCCCGGTAATAACGTAAGTCAGGCCATTAAGTGGTTGTTGATCGGCTTCGACTTTTTCGATGGCTGGCCAATTAACTCCAGCCTCTTTTAGTTGGTTGATAATTGATACGTTGTGTTCTTCCCTAAAAAACGAATGTACGTGCTGAGCCACAATATTGCCGACATCACTAACTTCAATCAGCTGCTCTAAACTTGCGTTTTCTATCGCCTCTAACGTTAAGAAGTGTTGAGCTAAATTAGCAGCCGTCGTCTCTCCAACTTCCCTGATCCCCAAAGAGTAAAGGAACTTAGCTAAGGTTGTTTGTTTGGCTTCCTGAAACGCCGCAATCAAATTTGCTGCAGATTTGGGTCCCATTCGCTCAAGCGATTCAATTTGTTCTTGGCTCAAAGAAAACAAATCCGCAGGTGACGAGATCAATTCAGCATCCACCAGCTGATCGACAATCTTATCTCCTAAGCCATCAATATCCATCGCTTTGCGTGACGCAAAATGTTTAATCGCTTGTTTGCGCTGTGCACCGCAAACTAAGCCCCCCGTACAACGGGTGACAGCCTCTCCCTCAGGCTTTTCAACATGAGATTGGCACACTGGACAAGATTCAGGAAACTCAATATCGCGAGCATCTGCGGGCCTGCGTTCAGCAACTGCGCCAACAACTTGCGGAATAACATCGCCTGCACGACGTATGATGACGGTATCGCCAATTTTAATCCCTAAGCGCTCAATCTCTTCTGCGTTGTGCAAAGTGGCATTAGAAACAGTCACTCCACCAACAAAAACAGGCTCTAACTTAGCAACTGGCGTAATAGCGCCAGTACGACCGACCTGAAACTCGACGTCTCGAAGTACCGTCATTTCTTCTTGTGCAGGAAATTTATAAGCGATTGCCCATCTCGGAGCGCGAGCAACAAAACCCAACTGGTCTTGAATACCAATGTCGTTAACTTTTATTACAGTGCCATCAATCTCATAGTTGAGGGTGTTGCGCTTTTTTTGAATATCAGCGTAAAAGCCTAAAACTCCTTCGACGCCTTTGACAACTTTTACTTCAGGACAAAGCGGTAAGCCCCACTTGTTTATCTGCTCTAATCGCGCAAAGTGTTGATCTGGCATTTCGACTTCGTCACTTACCACCCCCAAACTATAAGCATAAAAGCCCAGCGGTCGAGTCGCAGTAATTTTTGAGTCTAGTTGGCGTAAGCTACCTGCGGCACCATTTCTAGGGTTTACCATAGGTTTAGAGCCTTGTGCGAGGGCATTTTCGTTAAACGCTTTAAACCCGTCTAACCACAAAAACACCTCACCACGAACCTCCACTCTTGCCGGTACCGAGTCACCTATTAAACGAAGAGGTATAGACTTTATGGTTTTGACGTTAGCGGTAATATTTTCACCCACGGCTCCATCGCCGCGTGTTGCTGCCTGAACCAAAATACCATCGACGTATAACAAACTGACCGCTAAACCATCGAGTTTAGGCTCACAACAAAACTCAAACTCTTGATCGGATTTTAAGCGGTCATTAATTCGTTTATTAAAAGCAATAAACTCCGGCTCTTCCATTGCATTATCGAGAGAAAGCATAGGAACTTCATGAGTGACTTGCTCAAACTTATCTAGCGCCATACCACCGACTTTTTGAGTTGGAGAGTCTGCCAATATCAAACTCGGATTAGCTTGTTCTAAAGCCTGTAACTCTCTAAATACACGATCATATTCAGCATCAGGCACTGTTGGATTATCCATTACATAATACTCATGGTTGTATTTGTGTAAGCGCTCCGCCAATTGATGCATTTGGGTTTGAATGTCAGAGGTATTTAAAGAAGTTGTCATAACGTCCTTGGGTCCGAGTTTTTGGTTTTTATTTATTTTATCGGGTTAAATGCCATTGGTTAACAAGTTTTGCCAAAAAAACCTAAGCCCTGGACTAGTGGCAAAAATTATTGATGATTTTTTTATCTAAATGTGTCACCTTTAAGGCAACGTGCAGAAACCATTTGTTGCTAATATAGGAAACCCAAGGGACGCATGCGAATAATAATAACAACAATATTTTCAATGATTTTGCTCACTTTCTCTAACCTAGTTATTGCAGAAGTCACGAGCCAATCTGAGCTGCAAAAGCAGTTAATTGCTATTGAAGATAATATGTCTGCAACGCCAGAACAACAGTTAATGGAGTATCAAACTCTATTAGCGATAGCTGAGCAAAATGAATGGCAAAATAGTATTGTTCGTGTCAATGTCGCTATTGTTGAGACATATTTAGCACTTGAGCGTCTGCAAACGGCGCAATCGTTGATTTCTGAGTATTTACCTAAGAGTGATACCACAGAGTTAATCGAATCGAATGTTCGCTTGGTACTCGCTCAACTGCGGATCAACCACATCCAAAATCAACCAACTTCAGAACTGTTAGAAGATATCTACTCAAAACTTACATTGATAAAAGACAAAAAAATCTTAGGTGGTATTTATTCTGTTATAGGCACGCAGTTTTACGAAAAAGGCCAACTAGAACAAGCGATCACATATCAAAATTTAGCACGAGAGCAATACGAAGCTATCGATTATAAATACGGTCTTGCCTCAACCGTAAACTCGCTGGCCAACATTTATAGCGCCAAAAGCGAATACAAAATGGCGATTGAATATTTGCAAGAGTCTCTTGCCATTATGCGCTCATTAAAGAGTAAATATAACGAATCCATCATTTTGTTTAATCTTGCTCATAACTACGGATATTTAAAAGATTATGACAAAGCAAAACAAGCCTATTCACAATCGCTAAAAATTTCCATAGAGCTTAATGATATCGCTGGCCAAGCTTGGACAGAACAAGCGCTAGGTGGTCTATACGAAAGTCAAGAAAGCTACGAAAAAGCACTGCTTTATTACAATCAAGCTTTGCCATTTTTTGAAGAAAACAAAGACAAACGCAACATAATGAACATTCAATTGGGCAGAGTTAATAGTCTGATTGAAATGGGTGAAGTAGAAAAAGCAGAAAAAGAAATCGTTTATCTAGAATCTCTCACCAATGAGTTAAAACAAAGCGAAAATGACCTGACTATTGGGTTAATGCGTCAACAGGCAAAGTTGTCAGCAGCCAAAGGAGACTTCAAAACAGCGTTCGACCTTCAAACTCAAGTTACTAAAGACTTACAAAAAATGCACGAACGCATGAGTCACGAAAAGCATGAAGAACTTCTTGTCCACTATGACATGGAAAAGAAAGAGAACGACAATCGCGTTTTACAACGTGAAAATGAGTTGAAAGAGCTGAAACTACAACAAAAGCAACGTGAAGGCTTAGTGTGGCGATTAATTTTAGCCTTCGTTGTTATTGTATTGTTGGTGATTGGTTTCTTGTTACATAGGTTATTGTTAAACCGAAATCACTTCCAGCAAATGGCCCTTAAAGATCACCTAACTGACGCCCCAAACCGCAGAGCCATTTTGCAATTTGCAGAGCGTCAATTTCAAATCACCAAACGCACCAAGCAGCCTCTTACCATTGCCATTATTGATTTGGATTACTTTAAAAAGATCAATGATAACTTTGGTCACGAAGTCGGTGATGCGGTTCTTGTTGCGTACGCAAAAGCGATAAAAAGTTCGATTCGAAGCCAAGACATGTTTGGCCGTTATGGCGGTGAAGAGTGGCTTGTTGTACTGACAAATACCAATTTGGAAGACATCAAAACCATTTTTGAGCGAATCAAAACAAACGTCAGCCAAATAGAAATCGACAATATTGAAGAAGACTTTGCAATGACATTTAGCTTAGGAGCATCTCAAGTTGAAAGCTCTGACGGTTCTATAAATGAAGTAATAAAGCGTGCCGATGAATGTCTTTACAAGGCAAAAGAAGGTGGACGTAACCAGTTTGTAACGGCTATCTAAAAGCTTTTTGAGCAATTGGAAACACTGTCACGATTGCTCAATCAGCCTCCATTGGTAAATACACTCTAAATCTAGTTCCTTTGCCTTTGTCTGAACTCACATTTAAATTGCCCTTTAGCTGCCCGACCACTGTATTGTAAGCCACTGCTAAACCAAGTCCTTTACGACCTTTGCCTCTTGCAGTTGTATAAAATGGTTCAAAGATTTTTTCTAGTTCTTCTGGAGTCATGCCACTGCCATTATCACTTACTTCGATAACACATTGCTTTATTCCGCTGGCTTGTACGTGAGTGGATAAAGCGACATTGACTGATGCTTGAAAACCGTCCCCCTTGGTTTCTTCCTCAAATGCGTGGTGAAAGCAATTCTTAACTATATTTGAAATAACCTGGGCAACGTTTCCTGGATAGGTTTTTAAAATGACCTCATTAGAAGCCTCATAGTTTAACGCCACTTCTTTTGCATTGGCATCAGCACTGAGTGTGTTTAGTACGTGTTGCAAGTAATCTTTGAGTTCGATCTCTGTTAATTCGATATGGGTTTGATCTACGGCAATTTTTTTAAAGTCATTAATTAAATTGGCGGCGACACCTAAGTTGGATAAAGCAAGATCTATCGCTTCGCGATTATTCTCTAAAGTACTTTGTAATAATGATTGAGTAAGGGTTTGTTTGGCTAAAGCATCGAAAACTGCATCTAAACGCTCTTTCATTGCACTGATCGAAGTGACAGCTACGCCTAATGGTGTATTTACTTCATGGGCAACGCCAGATACTAAATGACCTAATGCTGCCATTTTTTCACTTTCTACTAACTGTGACTGTGTTTCTTTCAACTCTTCTAAACTTTTTTCAAGTTCTAGAGTCCTTTCTGCAATCACTTCTTCAAGGTTGGCATTGACCGCTTTTAGCACGTTCTCGTATTCGCAGCGATAATTAGCGCTAATGGCTCGGCCATATAGTTCAGCGAGCGTCGAAACAAATAGTACCTCATCGTCTTGCCAGTGCCGAGTTGTTGACCCAACGTGTTCACAACAAATGATCCCATACATTTTGCCGCGATAGCGGATAGGGATATCTAACATTGACTTAATGCTTAATGGTCGTAAGTAGACATCTCTAAATTCAGAGGTTGCGGGGTCATTTTCGGCGTCATGTGCAATCAATGCGCGTTCTGTATCTATTGCAGAAAAGTAAGAAGGAAAATCAGAACGGAGTAACTCTACGCCGTTTTCAATTTCAATTTCGGTTTTGTGCATCAAGATCTGACAGGTTATACCTTCTTTGGTTACCTTCCAGACACTTGCACGACCTATATCTAGTCCGTGCCGACATGCCGAGACGATCTTAGTACCCGCAACGGTTAAGTCACCACCATCTATTTCTTTTCGTTGACTAATATCAAGCAATAACTTTTCAAATTCTTTTCTCAAGCGTGACTCCACACCTTGCAACTTGGCTCAACTATAACCCTAGTAAACGATTAGTAAAAAAGAAAATGCAAAAAGGAAAATGCAACTGGTCACACCACTGGAAGTATATCTTTCCAAAAATATCATCCTGTCAACTGAACTTGAGTCCAGTTTTTAATGATTTTGTCACAAGAATAAGGGAAAATTGCGCCGCGATAAAAATAATAAAAAGTGCACTTATAAAAATTAAATCCACAAAGGAATCATAATGAAGACAACCTACACAGGTATTGTGCTGGCCTTGTTTACAGGTGCAACGCATGCCGAAACGGTCTCAAACGCGTGTTATAACTGTCCGACATTATCAACCATAGAAAATGCCGACACGTATAACAGTAACGAATATTACGCGGAAGTGCTTGCCGCCATTGCAAATGGCCAAACGCAGTTAGAAATAAAATCAGCGTTAAACGCGGTAATAAGTCGAAATCACAAAAAATTGACTTACTCGGAAGTTTGGACCGCATTAACCGAAACGGATGAAGACCCTGCCAACCCTGACAACGTTTTATTAATTTACAAAGGGATTTCAATTCCTAAATTTAATAACGGCAGCGGTGAGCAAAGCAGCAATCCAGACAACTGGAACCGTGAACATGTTTGGGCTAAAAGCCATGGCTTCTCAAGCTCAAGTGCCCTAGCCTACTCAGACATTCACCACCTTCGCCCTTCCGACATCAGCATTAACTCCTCTCGCAGCAACTACGACTTTGATAACAGTGACAACCCACTTTCAGAAGCACCAGCAAACCGAGTAGATAGCGATTCTTTTGAGCCTCGTGACGCGGTTAAAGGTGATGTAGCGCGAATGATGTTCTACATGGACACTCGATATGAGGGATTCGATGCAACAACTCCTGATTTAACCTTAGTTAATCGCATCACTTCGTCAGGCGAACCTAACTTTGGTATGTTGTGTCGTCTAATCGAATGGCACAAAAACGACCCGGTTGATTCAATTGAGCAAGCCAGAAACAACCGAATTTTTGAATTTCAAGGTAACCGCAACCCGTTTGTTGATCACCCTGAGTGGGTAGAAACAATATTCCCTGAAGCAGATTGCGCAACCAGCGGTGGTAACACTGGCGGTGATACAGGTGGCGACACTGGCGGTAACACAGGTGGTGATACTGGCGGCGATACAGGTGGAAACACTGGTGGTGATACTGGCGGTGATTCCGGTAGCAGCCTACCAGCCACACTTATCATCTCTGAATATATAGAAGGCAGCAGCTATAACAAAGCGATAGAGCTATACAACCTTTCTGCTTCAGACATTGATTTTGCCGCTCAGTCTGTTGCATTACTGAGATACAGTAACGGTGGTACTACTGCAACACGTATTAACTTAGAAGGCATCGTGCCTGCAGGAAGTACTTTTGTCATTGCAAACAACCGTGCAAACGATGAAATTCTGGGTTTAGCTAACCTAACTTCAGGTAGCCTTTCTCACAATGGTGATGACGCATACGAGCTGGTAGTTGGCGATACTGTTGTAGATTCATTTGGTCGAGTCGGTGAAGACCCAGGTAGCCAATGGGGTACTGATACTTTCAAGACCAAAGACAACACATTGCGTCGCAACGGCTCAGTTGTAACGGGTGACACTAATAGCACAGATGCATTTGACCCAGCCCTAGAATGGATAGGTTCAGCCAATGATGATGCATCAGATTTGGGTTTGCACACTGTTATTCAAACAAACCTATTCATTTCTGAATATATTGAAGGCAGCAGCTATAACAAAGCGTTAGAGCTATATAATCCTTCAACGCAAGCGGTTGACTTAGCAGCACAAGGCTACCGCTTAGAGCGATTTAGCAATGGTTCGAGTAGCGGTTATGCGATTGCACTTGAGGGCATTGTTGAAGGTGGTGACGTATTTGTTATCGCCAATGGCGGTGCTAACGACGAAATCAAAGCCCAAGCAGATCAACTAACTAACGCAATTGCTCACAATGGTGATGACGCCTACGTTCTTTATAAAGGCACAGAAGTCATTGACGTATTTGGCCAAGTTGGGGTTGACCCTGGCAGCCAATGGGGTGTTGCACCAAACAATACTAAAGACCGAACCCTGATCAGAAAGCCAACTATTTCAGCAGGTTACACAGAGCTATCTCAACCTTTCGATCCATCGGTTGAATGGTTTGGAACATCAAATAATGATGCTACAAACCTTGGCACTCATGAAGTCAATGGCGGTGAAGAAACACCACCTGTTGTTAGTATTGGTCAGTGTTTAGATCAAGCTCAGCTGATTAGCGCTATTCAAGGTGAAGGTGAAGTGTCTCCATTAGATGGCGAAACTGTTGTCGTTGAAGCCGTTGTCACTGGTGTATTCCCATCATTGGATGGTTTCTTTATTCAAGAGCAAATCAGCGACCAAGACCAAAACCCAATGACCTCTGAAGGTGTATTTGTTTACAACCCTAATGAAATAATGCCAACCGAAGGACAAGTAATTCGAGTTCTAGGCGGTGTATCTGAGCGATATGGCAAAACTCAAATTACCTTAACTCAAGCTCCATTAGACTGTGGCGTTGATAGCGTTCAAACCACTGAATTAGTTCTGCCATTTAGCAGTAACGAAGCTAAAGAGTCCATCGAAGGCATGTTAGTTACCATAGGTTCACCACTGACGGTCACTGATAATTATAACCTTGGTCGTTACGGTGAAGTAACACTTTCAAACGGTCGCCTGTTCGCTCCTACTAACTTGTTTATGCCAGGTTCAGAAGAAGTTGCGCAATTAACAGCAGAAAATGAGTTAAATAAAGTATTACTCGACGACGGTGTTAATGGCCAAAACCCTCAGCCAACTCGTTATCCAGCGGGCGGTTTATCGGCGGACAACTCTCTGCGCACCGGTGACCAAGTTACCCAACTAACTGGTGTTATTGATTACAGCTTTGGTGAGTACCGTGTCGTACCAACCACAGAGCCAGTTATTGAAGTAACAAACCCACGTACCGACGAGCCTCAAGTTGAACAAATTGGCAACTTGCGCATAGTGAATGCAAACGTCCTAAACCTATTTAATGGCGACGGCCAAGGTGCGGGCTTCCCTACTCCACGTGGTGCTGATTCTGAAACAGAATACCAACGTCAACTCGATAAAATTGTTAGTGCATTAACGGCAATGAACGCCGATATTATTGCCCTTCAAGAAATTGAAAACGACGGATTTGGCGAGTTTAGTGCTATTCAAGAGCTTGTTAGTGTTCTTAACCAGTACGCAGGTTCAGACAAAGACTACGCATTTGTTCAACCATTTGCTGCGGGTGTTGGCGTAGAAGAAATGGGTGGCGATGCCATTAAAGTCGCACTTATTTACAACACGCTTGCGGTTAAAGAAGTAGGAACAGCCGCAACGATCTTGGACTTCCCGTTTGAATATCACAACCGCCCACCATTAGCTCAAACTTTTGAGTCAAATAATGGTGACGTATTTACAGTAGTCGTAACTCACTTCCGCTCTAAAGGTTGTTCTTCAAGTGGTGGTGTAGAAAACGAAGACAAAGGCGATGGCCAAGGTTGTTACAACTTACGTCGTGTACAAGCATCTGAAGCGATTTTGACTTGGTTAGAAACCACACCAACAGGCGTACAAGACGAAGACGTGATTATGTTGGGTGACTTCAATGCCTACAACAAAGAAGACCCAATTACGTCTCTTGTTGTCGCAGGTTACACAGACTTGTTACCGAGTTTCCAAGGAGATGAGAGTTATACCTACTCTATCTTTGGTCAAGTTGGCGCATTGGATCACGCTTTAACAAGCCAAAGCATGACTGACAAGGTTGTTAACGCGACAAGTTGGGCGATCAATGCCGATGAACCACGTGTTCTTGACTACAACGAAGAGTATAAGTCGGATGAACAAAAGGTCACCTTGTACAGCGACGGTCCATTCCGCGCGTCTGATCATGACCCAATTGTCATTGATATTGAAACTGAAACCGCACTTGTTACAACGACTAAGACATACCGTCACCTGTCGTTCTTCAATCACTGGCGCGTATTTGCAGTAAAAGTTCCAGAAGGTGCGACTGAGTTAAATGTTAACCTTGCCGGTGGCTTTGGTAATGCCGACCTTTTTGTAAGAAAAGGTCGCTATCCAAACCGTGCTAAATTCGATTGTGCGTCGCGTCAACGAGGCAACAACGAACAATGTACAATTGCTAACCCAGAACCGGGTTATTGGTTTGTACGCGTTAAAGGCCGCCCTTTCTATTGGGGTCCAAGCCTAACAATCGCAACTACACATCCAAAACAATAACTCATTGTTTTACCTAACCTTTAAAGCCAGCTAATGCTGGCTTTTTTTATAGCTATAACAATCATTTGCCTGTATATTGAACGCTCATTTTCGAGTCTTCTCTCGTTTGCGTACTCTCATTTTCTCGCTGAAATTATCAAGGATTGGCTGTGCAAAGCGATATTTCATTTTCTAGATTGAAAGAATTTCCCCCTTTGATGTGGATTTTATTGTTTGGGTCATTTATCACACGCGGAAGTTTTTATATGGTGTGGCCGTTTTTGGCCGTGATCCTATATGAGCGTTTTGGTCTGTCGGCCACTGAAGTAGGTCTCATTTTGTCAGGTTCAGCCGTTGCCTCCGTGTTAATTAGCTTTGTATGTAGCGCTCTGTCGGATTTAGTCGGTCGAACAAAAATGATGTTTGCCACTGGCATACTGTATATTGTGTCATTTGTGTTATTGGCAGAAGCTACGACCGTCACTCAATTTGTTATCGTCATCGGGTTGTGCTCTGTTGCGACCTCGCTATGGCGACCTCTCATATCAGCTTTAGTTGGTGATATTATTCCTCAGCCTCAAACCAGAGAACTCGCGTTGCAAGGCCTTTACTTCATTGTTAATGTCGGTTGTGCAATAGGCCCTATTGTGGGTGTTTGGCTTGGTTTGACCGGAGAGCAAAGCAGCTTTTACCTCACTGTTTATGCGTTTGCGTTTTTGATGGTGCTGTTGGCATTTGGTTTTAAAGATCAGCAAAAACGCGATGCCCAAACATCGCAAATCAGCTCTAATCAACAAGAAATAAAAGATGACTTAGCACCAACTGAATCACCAGTCGCTAAAAAATCGGAGTTTAAAACAACCTTAACTCTATTGTTGCACGACCGACTTTTGCAATGTCTGATCTTAGCTAATCTGATTTGTATGTTTGTTTATGCACAAATGGACACGACGTTGATCCAATATTTAACTCGAGCAGAAGTCCCTGAGTTACTGTCATTGATCTCCACTCTGATTTTTACCAATGCGATGATCATCATAACTCTGCAGTTTCCGCTACTAAAACTAATGGCACGAGTCTCACTCATTAATCGAATTCAAGTAGGGTTAGGATTATTGTTGCTCAGTCAAATTTGGATGGCGTCTAATCCAGTAAACCAATACTGGGGTTGGATAGGGGCAATCGCTCTGTTGAGCGTTGCAGAGACAATCTTGTTCCCGACCATGAATGTTCACATCGACCGAATTGCACCAAACCACTTAAGAGGTGCCTATTTCGGGGCGGCGTCTTTTTATGAATTTGGATATGCTTTTGCGCCTCTTGGCGGAGGCTTGATATTGGATCACCTTAGCGGAAGCTGGGTGTTTACTATAGGTGCTGGATTAATTCTGGTAGTAATGTTTTTGTATCACATATTAGAGAGAATGCCGCGACCAGACTTTGCAAAGCTGTAGCGGCAAAGTGAATATGCTAGCCAATTAGGTTGGTTAGCTCTCTATAGAAACGGTTTAAGTCGATGGGTTTTTCAATATGTGCCACAAACCCAAGCTCCAAATATTGATTGATGTCGTCTGTCATCACATTTGCAGTCAGTGCCACGACAGGCACATCAGGTGATATCTTATGAATGTGTTTAAATGCCTGCACGCCATCCATTTCTGGCATTTGAATATCCATTAACACCAAGTCGTATTGGTTGGATTTAAACAATTCAACTGCCACTTTACCGTTGTCAGCAAAAGTAAAGTCAACCTTGGTCTTTTTAAGCATGGAGCCGACCAATAGTTGATTAATTTCGTTGTCTTCAGCGACTAAAATACGCTTGCTCGACAAGTCAGGAACTTCAACAACACCCCGGCGTTTTTGTTTTACCTTTGATGTCGACTTTTCCAGAGGTAATACAACAGTTACCGTTGTGCCCTTGTCTTCTTTACTAAGCAATGAAATATCGCCGTTCATCATTTTAATAAGACTAGTAGTGATAGACATGCCTAAGCCGGTACCACCAAATTTTCGAGTGGTCGATGAATCAGCCTGGGTAAAGCGTTCAAAAATCCTTTTCTGGGCTTCTTTACTCATACCTATTCCAGAGTCCCTGACGACAAATTGAATTGCTTCTCGGCCTTCCCAGGTTGTCTGACTTAGCTCAATATCAACCGAACCTGACTCCGTAAATTTAACGGCGTTACTTGTAAGGTTAAGGAGGATTTGCCGAACTCGAACTGAGTCCCCAACCCAGCCATCCTCAAAGTCGTCACTCACATGAGTACGCAGTTGAATGCCCTTTTTTAACGACTGTTCTAACAAATCAGACTGAACAGAGGTCATGGTTTCTCGCACCGAGAATGGAGCATGTTCAAAATCGAGTTTGTTTGCCTCGATTTTCGAGTAATCCAATATGTCATTAATGATAGTGAGCAAGGTCTTACTAGAGTAAATCGCTTTTTCTACGAAGATTTTGGACTTCTCATCTAGGTCAGATTGCTCTAAAAGTTGTAACGTGCCTAACACCCCGTTCATAGGTGTTCTGATTTCATGGCTCATGTTGGCCAAAAACTCACTTTTCGTTTTGTTAGCAGCCTCTGCTTTTTCACGGGCTTCTTCTAGCTTAAGCCTCTGTTGAACCATGTCATCAATATTCTGAAACGCACCAAATAAGCGAATACATTGGCCGTTTTCAAACTCAGCTTCACCTTGCGCCCTAACCCAAAGCTCATTGCCTTTGGCCGTGATGATCTGAAGCTCCAAATCCCAAGGCTTACCCTCTTCAATCGCAGTCGTTACTGCCTCAGAGATACGCTCGCGACTCTCGCCTTCTTTATAGAAGTCGAGTCCTTCATCAACATTGGGAACAAAGTCATCCCCTACTTCGTGGATCAGCCTAGTTTGACGACTCCAAGTTAATTGACCATCAAGTAGATTTAGCTCCCAGGTACCAATGTTGGCGACGCTTTCTAGTTTATCTAAGGTTTTGCTATTTTTGTGGAGCTCTTCATAGGTTTTCTGCTTGGATAATTCGGCACCTATCCATTGAGCAAAAAGCTCAACATAATCAACATCTTGATCTTCGAACTTGTCACGAGGAGCAGGGGCAGAAAAGTTGACGGTACCAAACACTTCATCACCGACTCGTATCGGTGCGCCAATATAAGACTCAAGTCCAAAGTTTTGATAACAAGGGTGGCTCGCAATTTCACTGTGCTTTGTGTGGTGATAACAAACAGCTCGGTCCGCCAACATTGTATGTGTGCAATATGTGTTATCGAGAGGAAATTCGGCGCCGGCTTCAAGCTCATTGTTTGCACAATCAACATACAAAACCTTGTATACGTTATCTTGAATACGGCTGACTATCGCAATATCCAAACCAAACACCTCTCGGCCAAGCCCAAGTAATTCATTAATCACTTGGTCAAAGGATTTACTTTGATCAGAAACAGTATTGTGAAATCGTCTTAAAACGTTGATAGTACACGCTCCATCGCCTTGATATTTCGTGAATAAGCAGCTCCACGAAGAGGTTTAACAAATTATAGATAACGGTCGATTATTATTCAATCAAAGAGACTACCGTGCAAACATTTCACCCAAACCGGTAATTCTTTCACTAAACTCTAAAACCCTACGCACTTCATTTTACCAAAGGTTATTAAAAACAGTAACTTATATTTATGGCATACCTTTAGCACCTAGTTAATCTGAATAAATGGGTACTTACGCAGTAATTGAGTACTGAGTTGCACAGCAAAAATTCTAGGAGAAAGTGATGAAAACATTTATCAAAACGTTATCAGCGTTCGCCATTGCAGGTGCACTTGGTTTAAGCGCACCGAGTACAGCAAGTGATTGGAAAGACAAGAGTAGAGACGCTTGGCTAGATGGCAAAGCCGAAACCATCTTGTTAATGAATACTAATTTAAACTCGTTTGATATCAATACCGATGTGCGAAAAGGAGTGGTTACACTAACGGGTGATGTAAACAATGAAATGGAAAGAGAATTAGCCGAAGAATTGGTTATGACGCTAGATGGAGTCAAGAGCGTAAAAAACAGATTAGTGATTATCGATGATAATCGCGATGACAACTCGAATGACAGCACATTAACAGACGCCAAAGTTGAGGCCGTCATTGAAACTCGCTATCTACTAGATTCAGAGGTTAGTGCTCTAGACATCGATGTAGAGGCTGAAAATGGCGTGGTAACATTGAGCGGGATGGTTTCTTCAGATACCGAACACGACTTGGCTATCGCCATCGCTGAAAATACCGATGACGTGAAGCGAGTTATCGACGATTTACAAGTTGTCAGTGACTAGAATACTTCTCCAGCAAAGCTTTAGCCCGCATTGAGCGGGCTTTTTTTTCATCGACGATAAATGACTTAATTACACCGCGTTATTAGACAACTTTGTTAAACAACATTGCTGTATGGCTCGTAATCATCCGCCAAGCTCGCTTGAAAGTCACTAGCAGATAGCGCGCTACTACGAAAACCAATCGATGTGCGAGAGTTACGAATCGCCGCTACGTATTTTTGCCACAAAGCTACCAATGGCGACGTTGCGGTCCCTACACCGTGGATCTCTTTGACAAAACGAGCTTCGTCATCGTTTGCTGCCATTAAGGTTCCACTACTTAGTCCTTGTAATGTGTCACCGTACTCTTCCAACAATTTAGCTTCTTTGACCGTGAAATAACCACAGCGCGATAAGCCTCTCGAAAACATTGGATCACCAAAAAACGGTTTTTGACCTGTGCGAATCATCGTTTCCATTTTATTGCCCTCATTTATCATGCAACATTTTATTGGCCTAAATTTATGCCGAAAACTTGCTAAACAACATCAAATAAAATTTGCCGAAACGACAATTTTTATTTAGATTCAAGTGACTTTGTTGAATTGAAGAAAAACATGGACATTCGAGTCTTTAAAACCTTTATTGCAGTGGCTAATCTACGCCATTTTGGCCATGCCGCAGAAACCTTGTACATTACGCCAGCAGCCGTCAGTGCTCGAATCAAACAGCTAGAAGAACATTACCGAGCACAGCTTATTGTAAGAGACAAAAGCAACTTGCGCCTAACTGCCGAAGGTGAAGCATTACTGCCTTTTGCCCAACAGCTTGTCGAGCAGCTGACCGAATCTGAGCACCACCTCAAACAGGTCAACAAACAAAAGCCCACCATCAACATTGCCGCAACCCCTAATGTCTGGGATGCGTTTTTAAGCTCTCGTATTCAACCGCTTGTTAAGGGTCTCAAAGAGTTTGTAGTGGGTACCGAAATTTCAGTTCGAGAAGCCATTCAACGAAAAATCGCCGAGAAGTCATTAGACATTGGCCTGTTAACTGACCCTATCAAAGACGAAGAGTTTGAGTGTGAGTTAATTGGCCACTTTACTCTCGCATTAGTCGGTACCAAACCCACTCTGAATAACAACGACGAGGGGTATGTGTTTGTAGACTGGGGCCTGACGTTCCAAAAAGAACACGCCACATATCACAAACTAACACCGAGCTTTAAAACAACGACGGCCAAGATAGCCCAAGAATTTATCGACACCAATGGTGGCTTCGCTTACTTACCGATGGAGTCAGTAAGTGATAATGTAGCGGCTGGAAAATACCATCTGATTGAAACTGAACTACAGATCCAACGGCCGATTTATTGTGTAACAAGAGCAGGAAACGGCCATCTGTTTAATCTAGAGGTCATTAAACAGGCATTGGACGCTTCCTCTCTTTAGGATTACTTTTTAAAAGTAAACGTCGTACTCTTCATCGTAAGAGTCATCATCAAAGTAATCACGCTGTTCGCGTTTTAACTTGTGTTTCTCTTTTAATTCGTAGATACGTTTTTGCGTTTCAAAGCGTTTTTGACGAGCGCTTTTGTTCGCTTCGCTTACGAGTTCGTAAGCATCGTATTCATCATTAGAATGATTCATACGTAACCTCTTCACCTATACGTTGTTTTACTTCAGCAATAGTTTTAAATTTATTAAAACCACCGTACTCAAGCTCTTCGTTTATACACTTGAGTAAACTTTTGTCTTCTGGTGTCGACTCTTCTTGCGATACACAGAATTCATAAATTTCTTTTAGGGTTTCTACATCTGCATCTTCGTCTTCAGTTTGTGCAAACGAAACTGACGACGCAACGGCTAACGATAAGGTTAACAAAACCGATAAAAGTGATTTTTTCATTGTGGCATTTAGCTCCTAGTTAAACTAATCGCGAACGTACGCCTGTTTTTAAACGCAGAAAAGCGAATAATATTTGTCGTAAAGGATAATTATTTTTTTGATATGGGCCGTTGTTTACTAGCTTTGGCTTTTCGGTTGTATTGTATGCAGTTACTGATTAACCTAGCGTCACTATAATTTTGATACTCAATTCAAGATTACCCAAAACGTTCGTTTACTTATGGAATAGGCTAATAAAAACAATGACTAAAACGTTTAAAGTTCCTCATACTCTGATCTTACTATTGGGCATGATGTTAGTTGCTTACATTGCAACTTGGATTGTCCCGCAAGGTTACTTCGAAACCATTACCCTAGATAATGGCCGCACGTCTGTCGTTCCAGGCACGTTTGCGCTAGCCCAAGAACAAATTCGTTTGACCCCTATGGACTTTTTGGTTGCGATTCCAAGGGCGCTTGCGGCAGCCCAAGACATCATCTTTTTTGTCTTTATTGTCGGTGGTGTACTAGCGATTGCCCGTGCTACAGGTACGATTGATGCCCTCATCGGATACTTGTTAGAGCGATTTGGTACTAACCCAAGCATGCTTATTTTTATGGTGGTGTTTTGTTTTTCAATCGCATCCGGTGCCATAGGTACTGCGGGAGAGTACATCCCGTTTGTACTCATTTTAGTAGGCTTGTGCAAAGCTATGCGCCTTGATGCCATGACTGCCGTGGGTATGGTGGTGACTGGCTACGGCATAGGTTACGGTATTTCGGCATTTAACCCATTTACAGTAATGATAGCTCAAACGGTATCTGGAATTCCTGTTTACTCTGGTATCGAACTTCGTCTTGCTTTGTTCATTCCGTTTGTATTGATTGGTTTTCACCATGTGTGGAGCTACGCCCAAAAAGTATTAAATGACCCCGAGGCATCAATGACCAAAGCATTACCTTGCCCACTTGGTGGCCAAGATACGGCTAGTTATCCTAAATTAGAACTGCGCCACAAATTAGTTTTATTTGGTTTGATTGCCACAGTTGCAACTGCAGTTTGGGGTATATCAGAGAAAGGCTGGTATTTATACGAGCTGGGCGCCATTTTCATTTTGTGGGGCATATTTACCGCTATCGTTGGTAAACTAGATGCTGACACGACCGCTATTCAATTTATCGAAGGTGTTAAAGATTTGGCCACTACAGCAATGCTTATCGGTGTTGCCCGTGGTATAGCGCTTATCATGGAAGACGGTCAAATTCTTCATTCATTGGTGTACGGTATGTCGTATCCACTGTCTTATGTCGGCTCAGAGATCGCGTCTGTTGGCATGTTTGTGATGCAAACTTTACTCAACCTATTTATTCCATCTGGCAGCGGCCAGGCGTATGTGACAATTCCTTTGCTCACGCCAGTGGGTGACCTAGTCGGCGTTAATCGCCAAATCGTCGTATTGGCTTATCAATTTGGTGATGGCTTCTCGAATATGATAGTCCCTACAAATGCCGTTTTGATGGGGATCATTGGTATGGCGGGAGTGCCATATCACTTGTGGTTTAGATTCTGTATGCCACTGATGCTTAAACTAATGGCGGCAGCTTCACTCGTCTTAGTTTTAGCTGTCACTTTTGATTACGGTCGAGACGTGCAGCCAGACTTAAACTCGCTTAACGATGTTTCAACAAGCACCGAAACTAATTAGTTCTCAAGCCCACTTCATGTGGGCTTTTTTGTGCGTCAATCAACAACGGGGTAGTTAGCACTACCCCACAATTCTGAAGAGTTATCCATCATCACATCTATGGTTAGTGGTACAAGTTTTCGGAGAAAGGCGCTACCATCTCGTATTTGATCTCGATTAGCACTACTTTGCCAAGTCGCCCCGCCGTGAACCAACTGGTTTCGTAAGGTATACAACCTTTGTAGAACAATGGTAATCAGTAAGTCTGTTTGTTTATTTGCGAGAGCTTGATTAGCCTTTACTTTGGCTTTGGAAAAGCGGTGTTTCCAGTCCTCCTCGGCTATTTTTCCGTTGTGGTAATCCCAAAACGGCTGAAACACATACTTATTATCCAGCAACACTCTAATACTTGAGGAAAACTCCTCCCAAGCCAGTTCAAAAAATCGATTTTTTTGGTCCAAATTTACAAGCTTACTCATAAACTGGGAGAACGCTTCTGACTGTGTATGTCTTAATACTTCAGTGTCTTGTGCATATGCAGCGTTAAATGCAATCCACAAGAATATAAACTCAGAGTCAAGGTCATGGTCACACATTTCAGCTTTTGCAAGCCAACTTAGAGAGCGATGAACACGCAAGGCTAAACTTTCTGAAAACGCATCACGAGTCGTCCGCTGCTTCTGCTTAAGAGAGGTAAAGTCCATTTTTATCTTTGTCCGTTATCTTTATTCAAAACTAACGTATCACATATTCAAGATCTGTCACTAAACAAAGTTACATCAGCTATAAGTAACAATGTGTGTACTATTTTATGTCATTGAATTAGGTACAATTTATGTTTAACCTCATTTTACGCAAGGATAGCGGTTCTCAAAAAGTGTTTATTTACTTTTACTTACCTGTCGATCTTTGCTTTCAAATTTCAATACTTTTTAAAGGATTTAAAATGAAAAAGTTAGCATTATTTGCGGCTGTTTTTATTATGGATGTTGAAGCAGAAATGGCGAAAAACTTAACTTCACCAATTGCAAATATCATGGTCACAGAAACAACAAACAGCCAACATTCGATTCAAAACTTATCTCCGTACACCACATCATTTGAAATAAATGGTGAACTTATCACCCTAAAGCCATCAACTGGCGTGTCGCTGGATTGTAAATTTTTTTCTGAATTAGAGTTAATTGTTAAGAACGTCGAGCATGACTACTTTGTAGTTCCATGCCAAAGCAAAGTCGTTCTTCAACCAACATTCAAAATTAAATACAAGGGATAAGTAAATGAAAAATTTAGCACTTATATTTACCGCAGTAGTACTTTCCGCTTGCGGTGGGACGAACGACGACGGTTCATCCAAATCCACTTACTCATCCTGTAAGATCACTAAATCAGAAGCACTTTTCGCAGAAGACCGTGACCAAGATTTAAAACAATGTTGGAATGCCGCTGGAAAAGGTTACGAGAGCCAAGGAGATGCTTTGCAATGGTGTGAGCGCCAAGTAAATTCTTACATAGCGTCTAGGTATGTAGTCGGTCACACAGTACAGTACATGGTCGAATCAACAAATTGTAAAAGCTAGTTCGAATAAGGAAGAGTTTGCATCCAAATAGAAATAAGCGGCTTGGGTGCAAATATTTATGTTCATCCAGACTCCTCTTCTAGGAAGTAATCACATTGATCTCTCAGAATTTTAGGCAGAAACATTGTCCAAAACCCAACTATAGACACCTGATTATCAGTGCTTTACGATGACCCTAGGCTTAACTACATGGATTGAGTATGGGTACATTTTTCACAAAGTTAGTTGGTGTCACACATGACTGCCCTAACGGAACAAATCGACAGAGAGTAATACGCAAATACGTCAAGGCAGGACAACGTGTGTTTCTAATTCGAGAACCTGAAAACCAATTCGACCCTGAAGCAATTGCGGCATGGATAGTCCACAAGGGCTTTTTCAAGAACACAAAGTATCACATCGGCTACATATCAAGCTCCATATCTTGTGACCTTTCTGGTGAGATTGACGACGGAAAAAGAGCAACTGCACAAGTGAAAAATGTTACCGGTGGCATTGGTGGTCAACCATTTGGAGTGAACATAGAAGTCAGTACAGCATTTAAGAAGTGATTATGAAAGCGAATTGGAAAGACAAATCAGAACAAACAGTAAAACATGCTCTAGCAAAGCTTGAGCCCATGTTCAAAGTTACAGACACAGGTAATGTTCAATGGGAGCTAGATCCAGAGCTATACCTTCAATTCTTGTATTCAAATGTCGCATGTAAAACTCCCTTATGCTTCGATACCCAACTTGAGCTCTTTTTTGAGGCATACCGAGAGTGCAGAGCAAAAAGTAACACCGTCGATGCAGATGAATTAATCAGTTCATTTCAATTAAAAGTCGAATCACAAGAAAGGAAGTCAAAAAACTTCACTTTAGTTACAACAATAAATGTCAATAACAAGTGCAAGTTAGACACAATGAGTATTGGTGAACTAGAAATCTCGTTTCAATCAACAATTGACAACAATCTTAAGTTAGAGAGAGAAGATAAATTAAAATCCATTCATGCCGCTTGCGACAAGCCAAGTGAAACAACATTTGTTGTTGTCAAAGCGAAGTCCTGTGGGGTCAAAACGTTCTTACATGATGCTCTAAGAGTCATCAATTTGTGCAGAGGAATGATTGAGCTGCAACTAGACTTGATTGGCAATAGGTTCGATTGGAGTAACAAAGAAGCTGTGTATCCATCAGCATCATTCACAAAACTGGGAAAATATCATTCAATTCACTGCGATAACGAGACGCACCTTTACCGTGAAGATTACCCAGAACCCACCAAATCAGTCTCATTTAAGAATATGCAACTCCTTAACCAGCAGCTAAAAAGCAACCTAGATAAAGTGCTAAAATCTAAGTTTAGCAAGCGACTCCAAACCATAGTTGACTCAATAATAGCGGCTTTAGATACTCAGCCCCCAAGCCTAAGATTCCTGCACTTATGGATTTCCGCTGAAATAATGTTAAACGCAAAAGAAGAAAAGACACTTGCACGCCGTCTAGCAACTCTCTTTGCCGATAGAGAGTTCCACTCAAAATTATTTGCAAGCTTAAAACAAGATAGAAACCACCATATACACCGCTTTGAGAAAACCAATTCAGTGGAGCTTAAGTGCAACGTTATGCGCAAGGCATTATCTTACTACTTCAACTTTCTCATAAACAACGAGTTAGAGCTAACGAAGTACGAGGACATCATTAGCTTCTTAGATTTTACACATGACCCAAAAGCCCTTGAGCATCAAAAAGCGTTGTTGGAAAAGCAAATAGCCTTTTTAGACAGTAAACTTCCAACAATCTAAATACAGTTCAATAATCACTATATGCCCAGGCAAAGAGTGTCAGTCTCATGGATTCTCTCGATGTAACTCCACATCTCCTCTTTGTTCTGGTACTTGCTGTAAAGGTTATAAGTCAGTGATAGTCGCTTATGACCTGCCAGCTGTGTTGCTAGTTGCTCAGGACAACCAATCTCTTCAAGTGCTGTCGCAAAGTGACCTCTAAACGAATGTAAACCAGTCTTGTAGCCTTCAAGCTTCTTGAATCGACTGGTTATCTTGCTGAACCATGAGGAGATACTGTTAATTGCTTCATCAACTAACACAAACTGTTCAACGTCGGACTGACTGGAATTACAAAAAACGTTCTGTTTTTTTTGCCCTTCGGGCCGCCATGAATGGCGTTCCAAATTGCTCCCGGCAATTTGGTGAACCGCTTCGCTGGTTCTTAAACCAAAGGGACTTCTGCTTGCAATTGAGTGTACTGAACACTCTGAGAGATAGACTAGATTAAATTGGTCGGACTGACTGGAATTACAAAAAACATCCTGTTTTTTGCCCTTCGGGCCGCCATAAATGGCGTTCCAAATTGCTCCCGGCAATTTGGTGAACCGCTTCGCTGGTTCTAAATCCAGAGGGATTTCTGCTTGCAATTGAGTGTACTGAACACTCTGAGAGATAGGCTAGATTGAATTGGTCGGACTGACTGGATTTGAACCAGCGACCCCTGACACCCCATGACAGTGCGCTACCAAGCTGCGCTACAGTCCGACAACAATTACTTTGAGATAATATAAAACTATCAAAGATTTGCAATTCAAATCTTTGGTTCTGCTGGCGAATGCTTAAAGTTCCACCAGCAGACTGCGATCTTTTTTGTAAAGCTCTTGTAGCCAACGCATATGTTCAATAAACGGCTTAGGTTTTGAGAACAAATACCCCTGCCCTACAGGACAACCAAATTCCTGCAAAATCTCGGCGACTTCTTTGTTTTCAATACCTTCAGCCACTGCGGTAACCCCAAGCTTTTTAGCCAACAACAGAGTGACTTCTGTGATTGTTTTGTTGCGCTCTGACACGTCTATATCCATGAAACATTTATCTATTTTAAGTTCATGAAACGGTAACTGACTCAAGTAATCTAGACTTGAATACCCAGTGCCAAAGTCATCAATCGCAATTTTAAAACCTTGATCGTACAACTCTGTGAGAACTTGCTTGGCATGTTTTGGGTCTTCAGCTGTGGCAGACTCTGTAACTTCGAACGTCACCGTTGATGGATCAACACCATATTTGGCTGTGGTCGTTAAAATATGTGCAACTAAGCCGTTATCATTAAAGTCTTTGCCCGAAATATTGATTGATACGTTAGTTTCAAATCCTAACTTATATAATTTTGAATGTTGCTCGAGGCCTTTGTTTATCACCCACTCCGTCAGTTGATGAATAACGCCCATCTCTTCCGCAATTTCTACAATATAATCGGGTGAAATAAATCCTTCAACTGGATGAATCCAACGCAACAACAACTCACTGCCGTGAACGCGCCTGGTTTCCATATCTATTTGAGGCTGATGATACAAGTCTAGATCATCGTCTTCTATCGCGGTTTGTAAATCTGCGGCCAACCTAAATTTTTGCTGAATATCCACACTTCGTTGCTCATCATACCGTGCCCACTTTTGGTCTAATTTACGTCCTACAACCAGAGCTTGCATCGTTGTACTAAGTAATTTTTCGCTCTCGGTAGTATCCTCTGGGAAGGTTGCCCAACCAGCTACAGTGCTGACCGACATTGCTAACCCGTCTACCTCAACAACAGTTGCAGCTGCGTTCTGTATCATCAAAAGCTTGTCTCGTAACGAATCAGCGTCGTTATTCCCAACAAACAATAATGCAAATCGAGACTCATCAATTCGGACAATTTGTAATGCTTTACCACTTTCGTCTCGGGCAAATGAGTATACGTTTTTCATTTCACGCGTGTAGCTGTGGATGTTTTTGAATAACCCACTGAAAAATCGATTGGCAGTCTCTGTCCCCAGCGATGGAATTACATCTTTACTTTGGGTAATTTCAAACACCATAAGAGCCATAGGCTGATCGGCATGGCCGGCATTTTTTATCGCACTTTCTAACAAAATTTGGTTTGGTAGGCCTGTCGCTAAATCGTGATTAACACGGTAGTCACGATCTATTTGGTTGGCTCTAAAGCGGTCCAATAACGCAACCGCCATAATACAAACTTCCAACATAACCCCTAACAAAGATGCATTTTTGGTAAAGAAGTTATAAGGCAAATCACCGTTGTACGTTGCGATAGAGATCAAAGCGCCTGCTAATAAAGGAATCCAAGACATAAGGTAGTATCGAACCCAAATTAGCTTTGTCTTAAGCACCATCAGCATTAAGACAACGGCATAGGAATATCCCAGTGCAACACACAAAAAGTACATTGGTAGCATGGTGCCTTCTGGTAACGCAATGCTTACAAAGCTTATTACCAAAAGGAAGTTTGAAAGATTTTGACCGATGCGAACAAACCATGGTTTGACAGTTTCAAAACGTAAGAAACTGATAGCAAACCTAATCGCGAACGCCAATGCCACAAAGTGGACCGGGATAATCAAATATTTGTTCGCCCACTGGGCTACGTCGGTTGGCAGAATAAAAAACGTAAAGCCATTGATCATACTGATGGCAATGACGGCGCCAGCAACGTAAATGATGTAGTGAAGATAAGATAAGTCACCCACACCACGATACATGAAGTAATTATAAATGATCATAATTACACCAATGCCAAACAAGCTTCCCAACAAAATAAGCTGGGCACTGGTTCTAAACTGAGAAGTCTCTATAGGCTCTATCAATATTGGTGTGGCAGGGGCACCATTGGTTTTAATTCGAATGTAAATGGTGGATTCTGGACTCATGCCACCAAATAAGCTTATTTGTGGAGAAACATGTTCATTGCCATATTGCGCCGTGTGCTGATCACCAAGCTTTTTATCAAAAACAACCTTACCGTCATAATGAGCATTAAAATGAATAAGATCGAGCGTCGGGTTATCAACTGTAATCGAAAATGCTCTATTGAAGCGTTCGTCACCATCTACTTTGATTTTGTACCACATTGAGAAATCAAGGGAGTCTGGCTTGTGCATTTCTTGTTTGTCGTTTGCAAACACACTATCTGGTAAGTTATGGACCTGTTCTATTGTGAGAGGGTTGGTCGTATCGTCGATATATTTTATTGAAAAGTGCTCAACTAAGTCGGCATTTGATCGGTCGCCGACATAGAAGATCGAATAAGAAAAACCCACCAGCACAATAGCTAGCCAAGCAAAAATGACAAAAAAATAAGTGTGTTTAAACTTAAAAGGCACCTACTGCTCCCTTTTAATAGACTTACTTTGATAGCCTATTGGTTTGTGTTTCCATTAATTATTGTACTGACTCGTCGTCTTCACGGTCGTGGTTGATTCTGCTACCCACGGCGCCGTCTTGGTTTTTGTACTTTGCATCGGTTCTTGATGTGTATGGCTTTTCGGCCGGGCCTGTCATTGTTTCAAAGCTAAGTGCACCAATTTTCATATGTGGTTTTAGCGCCAGTGGTAGTTTGCCAGAGTTATAAAACTCAAGAACAATGTTACCTGACCAACCAGGATCAATTCGGTGTGCAGTAACGTGAACCATCAAACCCAGTCGAGCCAATGACGAACGTCCATCTAACCAGCCTACAAGATTATTAGGTAGAGTAATTGACTCGTGTGTAATTGCTAGAGCTAACTCACCTGGGTGCAGAAAAAACGCTTGGTCTTCTTGCATCACAATTTCGTCGCCCATTACAGACTCTAATGCCTTTTGAGTGGCTTCTTTGGGGCCACTTAAATCTATATACGGAGCATGGTGATCCTGAAAAACACGGAACTTGTTTCCCAGCGTCAAATCTACCGTAATACCGGAGATCAACTCATTTGAAGGGCGAGGAACAATGTTGATTTCACCTGCATCTAGTTTTTTTATAATATCTGTATCACAAAGGCGCATTATTGGTTTCCGTGTCTAATTAGCTAATTGATATTGTTTTTGGACTGCGTTTAGAAAGTTGCATGATAAGAGATAATGCCATTTTCTCATACTCATAATTTGACTCTTTTAACGCCCAAGGGCAACCCTCATCACCAGCTTCTCGGACCATTGCATTAATCGGAAGTTGCCCTAGCAGTGGGATTTGATGTTTTTCAGCACATTTAGCGCCACCGTCACGACCAAACAAGTCGTGTTCGGCTCCGCAACTTGGACATATAAATTGACTCATATTTTCAACTACACCTAACACAGGAATGTTGACCTTGTTGAACATCTGAATGCCTTTTTCGGCATCGGCCAAAGCGACATTTTGTGGTGTAGTAACAACGATTCCGGCATGTGATTTAACCGTTTCTGACATTGTTAATTGTATGTCCCCTGTGCCAGGTGGCATGTCAACTAACAATACATCGAGTTCTGGCCAATTGGTTTCATTAATCACCTGCATTAAAGCGCGGGATGCCATAGGGCCTCGCCAAATCGTAGCTTTGTCTTCTGGAATTAAAAAGCCAATGGAATTTAAGTAAACACCGTGCTGATAAAAAGGTTCCATGGTTTTTTCATCGTGGGTCACGACGTTTTTACCCTGCAAGCCAAACATTAACGGCATTGACGGTCCATAGATATCGGCATCCAAGACCCCTGTTCTATAACCTTGTTTGGCTAATGTCACCGCTAAATTACTAGTGACAGTACTTTTGCCAACACCACCTTTACCAGAAGAAACAACGATAACCAATTTAGCTTGAGCTGGCTGACTCGGCGCTAATTCTGTTGGTTCGTAATAAAAGTTAATCACCGACTTTAACAATTTCGCCGCAATGGCTTCGTCCGTCTGCTTTTGATCACTCAAAACGCTTTTGTGTCGCAACGCCTCTTTCAACCCCTCAGTCAATTCTGAGCGGTAATGCTCTGGCTTAAACGGCACGCCAATTCGAATGTCTAAACTGTTAGTTACCTCGACGCTGATTTGGCCAAAAATACCACTAGGAAAATGTTGTGTGTTAACTAAGGGTAAAAGTTTAAAAACAAGTGCTTTAAGGCTAGATTTAGAAACGTCGCCGACACTAAGATTGGTATCTGTGTCGAGGGGGTGTTCTGTATTGATCTCAGATTCATGTTGAGGCTCTAGCTCGGAATTATTGTTAGTTTTTTTACCAAACCATTTGGAAAGTTTCATTTATTGAACATCTCGACACGTTATAGTGGTGCATAATGGTAACAAATTATGTAACATCACGGCCCTAAATAGTAGTGTTTACTAGTGATATTAATAAGGTTTCTGAGACTATGACAGCTCCTCGTAAAATTCTTGTGACAAGTGCCTTGCCATACGCCAATGGTTCATTGCATTTGGGTCACTTGATGGAATATATCCAAACGGACATTTGGGTACGTTTTCAAAAGGCACAAGGTAACGAATGTTACTATGTCTGCGCCGACGATGCGCACGGCACACCGATTATGCTTAAAGCGCAACAGCAAGGTATTAGCCCAGAAGAAATGGTTGCAGCTGTACGCGAAGAGCGCATCGTTGACTTTGCTGACTTCCATGTCGAGTTTGACAACTATCACAGTACTCACAGTGATGAAAACCGCGAACTTGCTTCGCTGATTTACAACCGTCTTAACGACGCTGGCTACATCGCCAAACGTTCTATTTCTCAGTTGTTTGACCCAGAAAAAGAAATGTTTTTGCCTGACCGTTTTGTAACGGGTACCTGTCCAACGTGTAAAGCACCAGATCAAAACGGTGACAACTGTGACAAGTGCGGTGCAACTTATAGTCCTGTTGATTTAATCGAACCAAAATCTGCGGTATCAGGCGCAACTCCTGTTCTTAAAGACTCAGAGCACTACTTCTTCGACTTGCCTAAGTTTGAGCCGATGTTAAAAGAGTGGCTTCGCAGCGGCAGTATCCAAGCTGAAATGGCCAACAAGCTAGAAGAATGGTTTGAACAAGGTCTACAGCAGTGGGACATCAGCCGTGATGCGCCTTACTTTGGTTTTGAAATTCCAAACGCCCCAGGCAAATACTTCTACGTATGGCTAGACGCACCAATTGGCTATATGGCGAGTTTCAAAAACTTCTGTGACAACAACCAAGTTGATTTTGACGCGTTTTGGCAAAAAGACAGCGACGCAGAGTTATACCACTTCATCGGTAAAGACATTATCTATTTCCACAGCCTGTTTTGGCCTGCAATGTTAGATGGTGCTAACTTCCGCCAACCAACTAACGTTTTTGCTCACGGTTTTGTTACTGTTAACGGCGAAAAAATGTCTAAGTCACGTGGTACCTTTATCAAGGCACGTACTTATCTTGATCACTTAAACCCTGAGTACTTGCGTTACTACTTTGCATCTAAGTTAAACAGCGGTATTACAGACCTTGACCTTAACCTAGATGACTTCGGTCAAAAGGTTAACTCAGACCTAATCGGTAAAGTCGTAAACATTGCAAGTCGTTGTGCAGGCTTTATCAAGAAGCGCTTTGACGGTAAGTTGTCAGCGAACATCGATAATCCTGATTTGTTAGCAGAATTCCAAGCGGCTAAACCTGCGATTATTGAAGCATTTGAGGGTCGTGAGTTTGCTAAAGCAGTTCGTGAGATCATGGCGCTTGCAGACAAAGCTAACAAATACATCGACGACAAGGCGCCTTGGGTAACGGTAAAAGATGAAAATCTACAGCAGCAAACCCACGATGTATGCTCTATGGGTATCAACTTATTCCGTATCTTAATGGCTTACTTAAAACCAATTCTTCCGGCAATGGCCAAAGAAGTAGAAGCCTTCTTAAACGACGAGCTGACATTTGATGGTATTGATGCACCGTTACAAGATCACAGCATCAATAAGTTTAAAGCTCTAATGCAACGCGTAGATATGGATAAAGTTGCCAACATGGTAGAAGACTCAAAAGAAAGCCTACAAGCAGCAGAAGAGACTAAACCTGCAGTAACAGGTCCATTAGCAGATGAGCCTATCGCAGACGAAATTGAGTTTGGTGACTTTGCCAAAGTCGATTTGCGTATCGCAAAAATCATTTCAGCCGAACATGTTGAAGGCGCAGACAAACTGCTTAAGTTCCAATTAGATTTAGGTGGCGAAACACGTCAAATCTTCGCAGGTATCAAAGCCGCTTACCCTAACCCAGAAGAGTTAATCGGTAAGTTAACGGTTGTGGTTGCGAACCTAAAACCTCGTAAAATGCGCTTTGGTATGTCAGAAGGCATGATCTTAGCAGCAGGTCCAGGTGGCAGTGACCTTTGGATCTTAGAGCCACATGAAGGTGCTCAACCAGGAATGCGCGCGATGTAATTCGCCGTTAGGTTTGAGCAACGCTTTAATTAAGCCAACCCCTGGGTTGGCTTTTTTTATAGCAAATTCGTTCCATTTATCAGCCATTTAATGAGATTTAACGCCAAATAGGTTGGCTAAGTCCTGAATTTTTATACATAATGGACGGATAACTATCAGCAGTGATTACATAAAACTATAACAATAAAAGGAAATCGGAATGGACGTAACAGTAATGAGTCCGATTCATTGGTTGGAACATTGGGTCAATGAAACACCCGACAAAGTGTTTTTACATCAACCGAAAAATCGCCAATACGAAACTCACACTTGGGCCGAGATCAAACAACAAGTTGAGGGCGTCGCAGCCAGTCTTCATCACCTAGGGCTTAACAAGGGTGACAAGGTTGCTATATTAGCCAAAAACTGTGCCGAATGGTTTATCGCTGATTTAGCTATCATGCGAGCAGGCATGGTGAGCGTTCCTATTTACCCTTCTGCCAATGCCGACACTATTCAATATGTCCTAACCCACTCAGAGGCGAAAGCTGCTTTTGTTGGTAAACTTGATAACCAAGACATGGCGGACCAAGGTGTTCCGGGCAACATAATTCGCTTAGGTATGGGTTATGATACGGTTCCGTGTCAACATAGTTGGGAGCAGCTTCAGTCACTTGGCGCGCCTATTCCTGAGTACCTGCCACAAATGGACGACTTAATGTCGATCATTTATACCTCAGGCAGTACTGGTAATCCTAAAGGTGCCATGATCAAGTATCAGGCATACAACTGGGCCAACAACAAAATTGTTGATGTGTTGAATTTTGACGCCAAAACCCGTTTTTTATCTTATCTACCATTAGCGCATATTACTGAGCGCTGTTTAGTAGAAGGGGCTGCATTCCACAGCAACATGACCATTTACTTCACTGAGTCACTCGAGCACTTCGTTGAAGACTTAAATTACGCCAAGCCTACGGTATTCTTCTCTGTACCTCGTTTATGGAGTCTGTTCCAGAAAAACATCATTGATAAACTAGGTCATAAAAAACTAGAGTTTTTGTTAAAGGTGCCAATTGTTTCGGGCCTTATCAAAAAGAAAATCCAAAAAGCATTGGGCTTAGAGCACGCTCAAATTGCAGCGTCAGGCTCAGCCCCTATTTCACCAGCATTGATTTATTGGTACCAAAAAATCGGTATCAATATTTGCGAAGCTTGGGGTATGACAGAAAACTGTATTTACGCTATCGGTAACTTCCCGTTCCGCGAAGAAGCGATTGGCACTATAGGTCGTGTGTTACCTGGCTGTGAGATTAAAATTGCGGAAAACGATGAGTTGTTGTTTAAAAGCGGTGGCCTATTTACCGGTTACTACAAAAACGAAGAAGCCACCAAAGAAGCATTTGATGAAGATGGCTTCTTTAAAACGGGTGACTTAGCTCGTCAAGAAGCCGACGGCTCAGTTCGAATTATCGGTCGCGTGAAAGACAACTTTAAAACCGCCAAAGGTAAGTTTGTTTCTCCTGTTCCGATTGAAAAACGCATGGCACAGGATCCGCACATCGAACTATTGTGTGTGTTAGGTTCTGGTATGGCCGCGCCAGTAGCGCTTGTACAACTTTCTGAAGGCGCGTCAGTTATGCCACGCCCACAAGTTAAAAAGTCACTTGCCGAAACTCTAAAGGACGTTAACGGTCATTTAGAAAGCCATGAGAAGATAGGTGCTGTTGTCGTCGTTGACGAGCCATGGACGCCTGAAAATGACATCCTAACCCCGACATTAAAAATCAAACGTCATGTCTTACACGAAAAATACGCTGCGCGTATTGAGATGTTAAAAGGCGACGTGATTTTATGGGAAGATGAGTTGTAATATTCTGCTTTAACTCAAATAAAAAACCAGTTCGAAAGAACTGGTTTTTTTATGCTTGTCACTAGTCAGAAAAAATACAGCTAGCTGTTTTTGATCAATTGAGCCTGTAAAGATTGAACTTGGTCTCGAAGCTCAGCGGCTTTTTCAAACTCAAGATCTTTAGCGTACTGCAACATTTTAGCTTCGAGCTCTTTAATTTCTTTACTAATTTCAATTGGCGACTTTTTGGCATAATCGGCCAAGCCTTCTTTAACTAGGATACGCTGCGCTGCATTTACTGGCTTATCTGCTTCACCTACGTCCATGATATCGGTAATTCGTTTGTTAAGAGCCGTTGGAGTTATGCCGTGTTTTTCGTTATGGGCAATTTGTTTCTCGCGGCGACGCTCGGTTTCATCAATAGCTCGGCGCATTGACTTGGTGATGCGATCGCCATACAAAATTGCTTTGCCGCGAATGTTACGAGCCGCACGACCTATGGTTTGTATTAGCGATCGGTCTGATCGTAAAAAGCCCTCTTTATCTGCGTCCAATATAGCAACCAGAGATACCTCAGGCATATCGAGGCCTTCCCTTAGTAAGTTGATTCCGACTAACACATCAAACTTACCTGCACGTAAATCTCGAATGATTTCAATACGCTCTACCGTATCAATGTCACTGTGTAGGTATCGCACTTTAATATCATGGTCTGACAGATAATCAGTTAGGTCTTCTGCCATACGTTTGGTCAACGTCGTAACTAACACTCGTTCGTCAACTTGCACACGCTTTTGAATTTCGGACATTAAGTCGTCCACTTGAGTTGCAATTGGACGTACTTCTATTTCAGGGTCTAATAGACCAGTTGGACGAACGACTTGCTCGGCAACTTCGCCATCAGACTGTTCTAGCTCATAATTACCAGGTGTGGCCGAAACATAAATGGTTTGCGGTGCCAGGCGCTCAAACTCATGGAATCGCAGCGGACGATTATCAAGGGCCGATGGCAACCTAAACCCATATTCGACTAGATTCTCTTTGCGTGAGCGGTCACCTTTGTACATAGCGCCAATTTGCGAAACCGTTACGTGGGATTCGTCAATGATCAACAGGCCATCACTTGGAAAATAATCAATAAGTGTAGGGGGAGCCTCGCCAGGCGAGCGATTTGATAAATATCTCGAATAGTTTTCGATACCAGAGCAGTACCCTAGTTCTTGCATCATTTCGATATCAAAAAGAGTACGCTGACTGATCCTTTGTTCTTCAATGAGCTTATTTGCTTCTTTTAGCTGTTGTTTGCGCTCTCTGAGTTCATCTTTGATATGATCGATAGCCTTTAAAATCTTCTCCCTTGGTGTCACATAGTGAGTCTTAGGGAATACCGTCGCGCGAGTTATTTTGCGCTCTAGTGCACCAGTAAGCGGATCAAACTCTGTGATGCGTTCGATTTCTTCATCGAATAACTCGACTCGAATAGCAAGCTTGTCTGAGTCGGCAGGAAAAATATCTATGACATCACCGCGCACTCTGTAACAACCGCGTTGAAAGTCAACGTCGTTACGGGTGTACTGCAACTCAGCAAGGCGCAATAAAATTTGGCGTTGATCGACAATGTCACCCTCTCGAAGGTGCAATAACATCTTCATGTACGATTGGGGATCGCCCAAACCATAAATCGCCGAAACTGACGCTATGATAATAACGTCTCTGCGTTCCATCAGGGCTTTTGTTGCGGACAAACGCATTTGTTCGATATGTTCGTTTATCGATGCATCTTTTTCAATAAAGGTGTCTGTTGAAGCAACATAAGCCTCGGGCTGATAATAGTCGTAATACGAAACAAAATACTCTACAGCGTTATTTGGGAAAAACTCTTTCATTTCACCATACAACTGAGCCGCAAGTGTTTTGTTGTGGGCCATAATTAAGGTCGGGCGTGATACCTGCTCTATCACATTAGCCATAGTAAAGGTTTTACCTGTACCAGTCGCCCCCAATAGAGTTTGATAAGCTAAGCCGTCGTTTAACCCTTCGACTAACTGCTTGATCGCAGTTGGCTGGTCGCCACTTGGTTCATATTGGCTGTTAAGTTCAAAAGGTCTTTCTAACTTTTGCATCAAACTTTACCTGTTTTATTTTATTTGGGTTCAACGGCACTTGCGTCCGCTTGACGGTCGTTGTTATGTTCTGCGGTAAGTGCGCTTCCTAACGTACGAGTGAACCATTGATAGGAGATCATCGCAGTAAACACGTTGCCAATTAAACAGCCAATGAACAAGCCTGGCAAACCAAACCACTCACTGCCCAAGTAAGCAAACGGCAGATAAAACACAAACAAACGGATCACACTAAGTACTAACGCTTGCATCGGCTTGTGTAACGCATTAAAAGACGAATTAGTTAAGATAATAATGCCTTGCAAACCATAGCCTAACGGCAGTGTATAAATGAACAACTTGATAATATTGAGTACCTCAGGATCGTCTTTGCTAAACGCCAATGCAATATAGTGCGCAACAATAACCAACAAAACATAGACCGCAAACTGCCAAATCATCACAAATTTAATGACCTGCTTATAGGCGTCAGATACACGTTGCCACTGATTAGCTCCGTAATTTTGAGAAATAAACGGCGGTAGCGTCATCGACAGTGCCAGTACCACCATACTTGCGATACTTTCGATTCGAGAACCAACCCCGAATCCTGCCACTGCTGCATTACCATGTACCGCGATCATGGCAGTTAAGATCGCCATAGCGATAGGAGTAAGCATATTAGCCCCTGCCGCTGGCAAGCCAATTTTTAAGATCTTACGGCTAATTTCTACAAGTTCTCCGAGCCTAATCAAATGTGTCGCAATCAAGCCTCTCTTAATAGCAAGAACATAAATGATCACTACCAAGCCGACCGCCCATGAAGTCACGCTGGCAATCGCGGCCCCTGCAATACCCATCGCCGGTATAGGTCCAAAGCCAAATATCAAGATAGGGTCGAGTACCGCATTTATAAGGCCCGTCCCAGCCATTAACATACTCGGCGTTTTGGCGTCTCCTGAGGCCCTTAATATGGCATTACCTATCATAGGTAGCATTAAAAACACTGAACCAATGTACCAAATATCCATGTACTCTCGGATCAACGGCAACGTTTTATCCCCAGCGCCAAGCGCCTGAAAGATCTCGTCTGTATATAGATACATTGTACTTGCCAATATGATCACCAGTACGATACCCATTATCAGCGCCCCTTGGCCGTCGTTTTTGGCTTCGCTGACATTGCCACTGCCGTTGGCCTTGGCAATAATTGCAGAGGTGCCAATCCCTAAGCCTATTGCCAAACTAATAACAGTGAAGGTAACGGGAAAGGTAAAACTGATTGCGGCTAGAGGCTCAGTACCTAACAAGCCAATAAAAAAGGTGTCGATGAGATTAAAAGACATTAACATCACCATCCCAAACAACACTTGTTTTGTCATCTTTGACAACGTTGGTGCGATGGGTGCGGTTAATAAATCTTGCGAAGACGACATAGAACTTATCTTTTTGGGAGAATATGGCCCTATTCTAAAGAATGTTTTAGATCGGTTCACCCTTAGAATGTGGTTTTTTGATCACTTTTTAACTTATTAACAGAAGATCCTAAAATTTCATTTTTTCAACAATTTTTTTCGTATTTTTGAGCAAAAAATACTGGGTTTGTGCACAGCCCTCAGGTTATCCCTGAATAACTTGATTAAAAATCGCACCAAGCTATTAAAAAAAACACAAAACACCACCTAACCTATTGTTTTTATTGAATATCACAAAATTTACTATTTTTTTTGTTTGATAGTATTGACACCCGAATTTACTGGCCTAGAGGATTGTATTACATTATCACCCACAGAGTTATCCACAGAATCAGTGGATAACAAGCTGAACCCCTTGATTTTCGTAACATGTGGATCATTTTTAAACGATCGTCCATTACGGTGGATAAATTAAGATCGAAACGAGTCTGAATATTGAACAATAATTTTCTATTTGATTAGAGATTGAACAAACGGTTAAAAATATGAGATTTCGAGACAATTTGTAGTTGACAGGTCAGTGCCGTCTAATTAACATTGCGCCCCGTTGTTCAGCACACATGTGTTGACTTCGTGATTCCCCCTTAGCTCAGTTGGTTAGAGCGACGGACTGTTAATCCGCAGGTCCCCCGTTCGAGTCGGGGAGGGGGAGCCACCTTTTATAAAGTATTTTGTTCCCCCTTAGCTCAGTTGGTTAGAGCGACGGACTGTTAATCCGCAGGTCCCCCGTTCGAGTCGGGGAGGGGGAGCCACTTTATAAACTAATTTGTTCCCCCTTAGCTCAGTTGGTTAGAGCGACGGACTGTTAATCCGCAGGTCCCCCGTTCGAGTCGGGGAGGGGGAGCCAAAATTAGCCTTCTTTCTTTCCTTGTACTATCTTACTTAAACAAATCCAGCTAACGTTTCTAAATTGTTTATTTAACAGATTTTTTCTGATTTAATATCCAAAATTCTATTAATTTGTACTTAGCTGCCAAAGACATACATTCACAGTCTATTCAGCGCAAAGTCAGTGTAGCCAAGGAGCACCAATGAACAAGCTGAGAAATCTGCTTATCATTCAAATTGTTAGCGGCATATTTATTGGACTTATTTTAGTCATCGCAAGTCTAATTATGGTATCGGACTTGATTGAAAACCAACAAATAGACAACACCAAACTAGTCCAACTTCTCGCTGACAACAATATAGCTGACGATCCCAAATTACTTTCTCAACAAATAAAAGAAGGTGTGGCGGTAGATTATCTAACGATCCGAGATAAAGACGGCAATCAACTTTATAGCTACACGCGACCAGATAACCAAAGAGCCTTTCTCGCTACTGTTTTAGAAAGTGTTGACCTATATACCAAGCCTCGTACCGTGTCGGCGAACGGTGGCACACTGATCATAGAGTTCCACTCTAATTATAAAAAGCTACTATCACCGTTTTTAAATACAGTCATCGCCGCGTTTTTATTACCGATTGTGATCATTATTGTCAGCTTTATGCTGTTTAAGTCCTATATCAAAGTAACATTTGTGAAAGCTTCAGAAAGTATTGCTAACCTTATTCGTCAGTTTATAAAAACTAAGTCGATTGATGCTAGCCAAGCCTTCAAACACTTTCCTATCCAATTTTCGTCAACGATTACAGCGATTAAGCAACTGAGTAAGTTTGTTAACTCTACCCTTTCTGAATACGAAAAGTCGGCAACTGAGCTTAAATCAGAGGCATTCAAGGACAGCTTGACTGACCTGCCAAACCGCACCAAGTTTGTGGAGTTTTTTGAAACCGAAGTTACCAACTCCGACAAAGCCAATCCATTTGGTGTTCTCGCTTTACTAAGAGCGACAGAACTACAACACATAAACCAAAGTAAAGGTTATCAAGAGGGTGATAAGTACATCAAAGGCTTATCTGAAATCTTGTCAAAAGTGGGTGATACATATAACGGTGCCAAAATTTATCGTTTGAATGGTTCGGACTTTGGTATTGTCATACCTAATATTACGGCCAAAGAAGCAGATTCCATGGCACAAACAGTCCACTCCCGACTAAATGAGTTTATGCGCACTTCTGAACTGCCTGCGATTGGTAGCATGGGTATAGTGACCTACTCCAAAGAAAAGCCATTAGGTGAATTACTGGCCTCTGCAGACACGGCGATAAGTTTGGCACAAACCAAGCACGTAAATGCTTGGCACATTCACAAAGATTCTAATTTGACCCAAAGTGCCACATCCGCGTTTGGTAACCAAAACTGGCGTCAGATCATTGATGAGGTTATTGCTAAAGATAATGTGACCTTATTATTCCAGCCTATCCACGCAGCTAATCGCGGCTCCAAGGCTTACACCGAGGTATACTCTCGCTTTAAATCTGACGATGGCCAAGTATTACCAACGGCTTCTTTCTTAGCGATGGCAGAAAAACTAAACCGAGTGGTCGATATTGACCGACTCATTATTGAAAAAGTATTTGCCATCATTAAATCAAAAAGCATGGCCGATAAGTTTTTCGGAATTAACCTTACCCCAGCGTCTGTTCACAATGAGCAATTTATGATCTGGCTCGAGCGTCGTCTATTAAAAGAAGCAAACATTGCGACTAAGTTAATTTTTGAGATTTCGGAGTTTGGTTTACAACAAAACGTAAATTCAAGCCGTCGCTTCATCGATATGATCCACCGTGCTGGTTCACGTGTCACAGTCGAAAAATTTGGTGTAGGGATCACTTCATTCAAATTCTTCCAGGAGCTCAAGCCTGACTTCATCAAGTTAGACGGCAGTTACACCCGAGACATAGAAGATGAAAAGAACAACCAGTACTTTATTCGCATGATTGTCGATTTGTCGCACCGAATTGGTGTCAACGTTCTTGCTGAATGCGTTGAAACCCAAGAAGAAAAGCATGTTCTAGAGAAACTTTTCGTTGATGGCTGTCAAGGTTATTACATTGGCAAGCCAGGGCCGCTGTAAGCTAACACGGACAATATTGAGAGCAAACTACCAAAAAAGCGTCTTTTTAGACGCTTTTTTTGTAAACCGCTATATCCTTACAAATCGTATGTTGTTAAACCGTCCAGAAAACAGGATAATATCGCGACTTAAATACACCAGTGGGCACTAATGACTGAATATTTCTTACTTCTTATCAGCACAGTATTAGTTAACAACTTTGTCTTGGTTAAATTCTTGGGCTTGTGCCCATTTATGGGTGTTTCCAGCAAAATTGAAACTGCGTTAGGTATGGCAATGGCAACAACCTTCGTTTTGACACTTGCCTCAATGTCGAGCTACCTAATCAATACCTATATTCTGCGGCCTCTAGATTTGGAATTCTTGCGTACCATTTCATTTATCTTAGTGATTGCCGTCGTTGTGCAATTTACTGAAATGGTCGTGCACAAAACCAGCCCAAAACTCTACCGCTTACTGGGTATATTTTTACCATTAATAACAACTAACTGCGCGGTATTAGGCGTTGCGCTGCTAAACGTAAACGCAGAGCACAATTTCACACAATCTATTGTTTATGGATTTGGCGCTGCAGTTGGCTTTTCTCTTGTTTTAATACTTTTTGCGGCAATGCGTGAGCGATTGGCCGTAGCGGACGTACCTAACCCATTTAAGGGTTCGGCCATCGCTATGATTACAGCTGGACTCATGTCGCTAGCGTTTTTAGGTTTTGCTGGATTGGTGTCGTTCTGATGAGTACCGTATTATTTGCCCTACTTGCTCTGGCCCTTTTAGCCGTCATTTTTGGCGCGATTTTGGGCTACGCGTCTGAACGATTCAAAGTTGAAGCTGATCCACTTGTCGATCAAATCAATGACCTACTGCCCCAGACTCAGTGTGGCCAATGTGGTTACCCAGGTTGTAAGCCATATGCTGAAGCCATCGCCAATGGCGACGAAATAAACAAGTGCCCTCCTGGTGGTGAAGCAACAATAAAACATTTAGCTGACTTAATGGGCGTTGATCCTAAGCCTCTTGACGACGCGCACGGTGAAGAAGATGTTAAGAAGGTCGCTTACATTCGAGAAGATGAATGTATCGGTTGTACCAAGTGCATCCAAGCCTGCCCTGTAGACGCGATAGTCGGTGCTTCAAAAGTGATGCATACGGTTATAGTTGACGAATGTACGGGCTGTGACTTGTGCGTTGACCCATGCCCTGTCGACTGTATTGATATGGTTCCAGTTCAGACGCCAATGACGCATTGGAAATGGAACGAACCTCTTATCCCTGTTAAAAACGTAAACGAATAATTAGGTAACGCTTTGCAGCAAGAATTAACCCTTTTAGAACAAGTAAAAAGACAAAGAATCTGGGATTTTCCGGGTGGCATTCACCCACCTGAGCAAAAAGAGCTATCTAACCAGTTACCTATTGCTGCCCTTCCAGTGGCGGCTAGATATTACGTTCCTATAAAACAACACATTGGTTCTACCGACGACATTATTGTAGAAGTCGGCCAACAGGTTAAGCGCGGTCAACCACTAACTGGTGCCAACTTAACAATGACGGTTCCGGTTCATGCACCTACATCTGGAACCATAGCTGCAATTGCCCCTCATGTTTCTGCTCACCCATCTGCAAAACCTGAGATAACTATTATTATCGATTCAGATAACTTGGACCACAGCGAAGCGCCAAAGCCACTTGCAAATTGGCAAGACGCAGATAAAGAAACACTAATCAACCAAATCAAAACGATGGGCATCAGTGGTATGGGTGGCGCAGGTTTTCCGACGCACATCAAAATGCACCCCAAACAGCAAGTGGACGTTTTAATCCTCAATGCCGTTGAGTGCGAGCCTTATATCACGGCCGACGATACGTTAATGCGTGAGTACGCTGAAGAGATTATTGTTGGTGCTCAAATCTTACAGCATATCGTCGCTGCCAAATTGATTTTGGTCGGCATAGAAGATAACAAACCCGAAGCAATTGATGCCATGAAAAAGGCCTGTGCGCCTCATGACAATATCGAGGTACGAGTCGTACCAACCAAATACCCTTCGGGCGGTGAAAAACAACTTATTCAATTGCTTACAGGGCTTCAAGTTCCAAGTGGTGGTATCCCTGCCGACCTTGGCATTGTTATGCAAAACACGGGGACTGCATTTGCCGTTAAACAAGCGGTAATAGATGGTATACCTTTAACGGAGCGAGTGGTCACTATCACTGGAGAGACTATATCAAAGCCTCAAAATGTTTGGGCACGATTAGGAACACCGGTACAGGACTTGTTGGACTTTGGTGGGTTTAACCCAGAACCAGAACAACGCGTCATCATGGGTGGCCCTATGATGGGCTTCGCTATCTTAGATCCAAGTATGCCAGTCGTTAAAACAACGAACTGTATTTTGGCGCCGTCGTCTTACAAGCTACCGCCACAAGGTGACGAACAAGCCTGTATTCGCTGTGGATTGTGTGCGGATGCATGCCCTGCAGAACTTCTTCCTCAGCAACTACAGTGGTTTGCTAAAGCAAAAGATCACGAAAAATTGGAAGAGTACAATTTATTTGACTGTATTGAATGTGGTGCATGTGCGTATGTTTGCCCAAGTCAAATTCCGTTGGTCCAGTATTACCGTTCAAGTAAGGCGGAAATTCGTGAAGCAGAACAAGAGCGAATTAAATCTGAAAAAGCAAAGGTTCGTTTTGAACAACGCCAAGCGAGGCTTGAACGTGAAAAAGAAGAACGTCTAGCTAAACACAAAGCCGCCGCCGACAAGCGTAAAAAAGCGATGGAGCAAGACAGTAGCGCCAAAGATAAAATTGCTGCAGCCCTTGCTCGAGCCAAAGCGAAAAAGCAAGAAAAAGCGGACGCTTCTACAGGTGAGGATAAAGCTGAAAATAAGCCTGAAATTACAGACAACAGCACAGGCGTAAGTAACGACTCACAAACTATGAGTCAAAAAGACAAAGTAGCAGCAGCTGTTGCTCGCGCCAAAGCTAAAAAAGCAGCACAAGCAGCTGAAGCGACAGACAAATCAGAATCGACTACTGAACCAAAAGAGCTGACACAGAAAGAAAAAGTAGCAGCAGCTATTGCTCGAGCCAAAGCGAAAAAAGCCGCGCAAGCTTCAGACAATGCTTCAGACAATAAAGAAACTTCAAGCAACGAAAGCAATTCAAAATCACAGGACGTAGATCCTGCTGAAGCTGAACGCAAAGCCAAAGTCGCAGCTGCGATAGCGCGTGCCAAAGCCAAAAAGGCAGAGTCGGAGACTTCTGAAGCTGCGGTAGAAAAACCAACTGAAGAAATTGAAAAAACACCCGAACAAATAAGAAAAGAAAAAGTAGCTGCAGCTATCGCAAAAGCTAAAGCCAAAGCTGACGCAAAAAAATCGGAAGGTAACTAATCATCATGTCGTTATTCTCGACCATTTTTAAAAGTTCGCCACATGGTGCTATGGGCATGACCACAAATCAGGTCATGCGTACCGTTTGTTATGCGACTATTCCTGGCCTACTTGCTCAACTGTATTTTTTTGGCTGGGGCACATTGATTCAATTGGTGCTCTGTGTTGCCGTAGCTATAGTTGCAGAAGCGATTATTTTAAGCTTAAGAGAAAAGAAAGTACGCCGTACGTTATCAGATGGCTCGGCAATCTTGACAGGCCTCTTATTGGCGCTGAGCATTCCTTCTCTAGCGCCATGGTGGGTTAGTGTTATTGGTGTTGGCTTTGCGATTGTTATCGTAAAACAATTGTATGGTGGCCTGGGCTTTAACCTATTTAATCCAGCCATGGCTGGTTATGTCGTACTGCTGATTTCGTTTCCTGTCGCTATGACGAATTGGCTACCGGCACAATCATTAATGCTCAACGAAATCGGCTTTTTTGATGCTTTATCAGTGATATTCACTGGCTATAGCGTTGAAGGTTACAGCATTGACCAACTGCGTTTACTGGTTGATGGCTCGTCCATGGCAACGCCGCTAGACCACTTTAAAAACGCAGTGGGTAAACAACTCACTTCTACCGAGGTATTAGCAGCCCCTATTTTTGGCGAATATGGCGGCTTAGCGTCGCAATGGATTAACCTAGCCTACCTTATTGGTGGTATTTGGCTGATCATGAAGGGCGTTATTCGTTGGCATATACCTGTGGGTATGCTGACTGCACTCTTTGTTTGTGCATTCATCAGTACTGCAATTTCACCTGATTTAACCTATCCGCCTACGATGCATTTGTTTACAGGTGCAGCCATGTTTGGTGCTTTTTTCATTGCCACCGACCCAGTCTCTGCATCGACAACGCCAAGAGGCCGACTTATATTTGGTGCCATGATTGGCTGTTTGGTGTTCATTATTCGTCACATGGGTGGTTACCCTGACGGCGTCGCATTTGCAGTTTTAATAGCGAATATGTGTGTACCGCTTATTGATCATTACACACAACCTCGAGTATACGGTCATAAGAGGAAATAATGTCTGATACATCACCTAATCCCAATAATCGTGTGACCTTATTAACTACGCGTAAAAATGCTCTGCTACTGACAGCCTTTGCAGCCGTGTGTACGCTATTTGTGGCTCTAACTCACCTGTTAACTAAGCCGGTCATAGAGCATCAAAAACAACAAAACGTACTCAACAAGCTAACTCAGGTGCTTGACCAAAGTAAGTTTGATAACAACCCCTTATTCAATTGTACCGAGATTACTGATTTTGAATTAACTGGACATAGTTCGCCTGTCACTGTCTATCGTGCCACATTAGACAGTGCACCATATGCCGTTGTATTTCAGACTCAAACCAATAATGGCTACAACGGTAAAATCACCATGATGGTCGCCGTTGATAAAAATGGAATCGTACAAGGCGTAAGAACTCTGGAACACCAAGAGACGCCAGGTTTAGGAGACAAGATTGAGCTGGCTAAATCAAATTGGATTTTAGAGTTTGCAGGTAAAGCCGTCGAGTCTGACGCTGATCCCAAGTGGTATATCAAAAAAGACGGAGGCCAGTTCGACCAATTTACTGGCGCTACGATTACTCCACGAGCTATGGTTAATCAGCTTCGCGGCAGTATTTATCGAGCTACCCAATCTTTTGACGCTCTATTTTCTGCACCCAATCAATGTGAAGTGGCACCTGAATCACAAACTACAGGTGGCTTGAGCTCAGACTTAGAACTTGAGCAAAAATCAAATAAAGAGGTAGATAACGAATGACTGCCAACTCAAGCACAGAATCAATGAAGAATACCGAGGCTGCAGCGATAGAAGCCTCAAATACAGCAGATAAGCCAGCAACCGATTGGCGCGAGATCATTCGTTCAGGTTTATGGACGAATAACCCTGCCCTTGTTCAACTACTGGGCCTGTGTCCACTGCTGGCGGTTACCAATACTTTTATTAATGCTTTGGGTCTTGCGATCGCGACGTTGCTCGTGCTGGTTGTTTCAAACCTTACCGTAAGCTTGGTGAAACAATGGGTAACCAAAGAAATCCGTATTCCGGTTTTCATCATGATCATTGCGTCGTTTGTTACCATCATTCAATTACTGATGAACGCGTACACATTTGGTTTGTATCTATCATTGGGTATTTTTATTCCGTTAATCGTGACCAACTGCGCGATCATTGGCCGTGCAGAAGCATTTGCCTCCAAAAATGCGCCATTAGAGTCTGCAGTTGACGGACTTATGATGGGACTGGGCTTTGCCGTCGTTTTAGTATTATTGGGCGGCGCTCGAGAAATACTCGGCCAAGGTACGTTATTTGACGGTGCTCACTTATTGTTTGGCGACTGGGCAACGTCTATGAAAGTACAAGTTTTTGAGTTTGAACAACAGTTTTTACTGGCTATATTGCCACCTGGTGCCTTTATCGGTATGGGTCTCATTATCGCCATTAAAAATGTGATTGATGCTAAACAAGCGAGTAAAAAACAAAAACAGAACAAAAAGGTAGAACGCGCACGTGTCACTCACGTAGGCTAATTCAAAAGATTAAGAACCGGTAATGACTGAAGTAAATAAAACCATAACAAAACAAGAAAAAGTACAAGCTATCATGGAGATCTTGGATGAGTTATATCCCGAGGTCCCGATCCCACTTGATCACAAAGACCCATACACTTTACTTATAGCGGTTTTATTGTCAGCGCAATGCACCGACGAGCGCGTTAACCAAATCACTCCAAAGCTATTCGCAAAAGCGGATAATCCTTACGACATGGTCAAGATGACCATAGAGGAAATCAAGGAGATCATTAAACCTTGTGGCTTGTCACCAATGAAGTCAAAAGGCATTTGGCATCTGTCAGACATGATCATCAAACAACATGGCGGTGAAGTTCCAAAAGACTTTAAATCGCTTGAGGCTATGCCGGGTGTCGGCCACAAAACCGCATCTGTGGTTATGGCTCAAGCCTTTAATGTACCAGCGTTTCCGGTCGATACTCACATCCATCGTTTGATGTACCGCTGGGGCTTATCCAACGGGAAAAGTGTCGAGCAAACAGAACGTGATGGCAAGCGCCTATTTCCACGCGATCGCTGGAATGACCTGCATCTACAAATCATTTACTACGGCAGGGAGTACTGCCCGGCAAGAGGCTTTGATTTAGACAAGTGTATTATCACTCGACAGTTTGGCCGCAAAAGCTTTATTAATGAAGTGCTCAAAGAGAAGGCTAAAAAGAAAAAATAGCAAAAGCCACGACTCTACAAGCTAACCCGTTTAACGGTCGACACCCCAGCCCTTTTTACTGCTACATTGTTGTTAATGTATCCATTTGTTACAAACAATAATGAAGCAGTTGTATCGGGTGTCGTTTTTCCCTTTTGTTTCACCAGAGCCAAAAAGGAATTATCATGAAAGCCCATCTTAAATACAGCATCGCTGCACTACTCTGTGGATGTTTTACCTTCTCAACTCAACCTCAAAGTGAGCCCTTAAAACCTCAAACCAATACCTCAGCAAGTCAAGAGGTGAAAAACATCGAAGCTTTTTTTGAAGCTTACATGGCAAAGTACAATCACTACATCAGTCAAAACGAATTTAAATCACAGCCCTATTTATATCATGACTCTATAATGGTCATGTCCTCTTCCGTAAAGCCCTATGTCATAGACGCAGAAGCTTTTTATGTTCAGACCCAGCGCTTCTTAGACAATCTAGAAAAACAAGGCGTACGTCGCATTGATTGGGATGACGTAAACATCAAAATACTTGATAAGAACCTTGCGATGTCGAGTAACACCGCCGTCCGATACGATGAAAACAATGCCGTGTTCAATAGAGTGGGTGTAACTTTCATGTTGAGAAAACAAGAAAGTGAATGGCGAATTACGTCATTTACCGTCCATGACGAAGGTGGCGTAATAAAACTATAAACGCGTTGATTGTACTATTCTATTTATTCGAACCTTTTATTCAACTTTTAGCGTTTTACTTCAGGTTTTTTGAAGATAAACTTAGGCAAATAACTTTGAGGTAACACTATGTTAAAAAACACCGAACACCAATTTGGCCTTATCCAAATCATTATTCATTGGTTAAGTGCGATTGCCGTTTTTGGTTTGTTTTTTGTGGGTATTTGGATGGTAGACCTGAGCTACTATAGCGAATGGTACCGAACCGCTCCGGATTTACATAAGTCAGTTGGTTTAACGCTGCTGGCGCTGACTCTGTTTAGAGTTTTTTGGGTGTTGATAAACCCCAAGCCACAGGCTCTAGCCGAGTCCAAACTCGAACAAAGTGCCGGTAAATTGGGCCATAGCGCACTATATATTTTGCTGCTAGTCATCATGGTAAGCGGTTACTTAATCTCAACCGCTGATGGCCGAGGTATAGAAGTATTTGGTTTATTTGAAGTACCAAGCTTAGGTGAATTTATTGAAAATCAAGAAGATGTAGCAGGTGACATTCATGAATGGGGCGCCTATATTCTTATGGGGGTAGTAGCCTTACATATTGTCGCCGCATTAAAACATCACTTTTTGAATAAAGACCGTACTCTTATTCGTATGATCAAACCCAATTAAAAATAATCATTAACTAACAAAGGAATAAAACATGAAAAACATTCTTATTTCTGCATTAGCTTTCGCAGCTCTTAGCGTAAGTTTTGTTGCAGACGCAGCTAAGTACAAAATCGACATCAAAGGTGCACACGCTTTCATTAACTTTAAAGCTTCGCATTTAGGTTATAGCTGGTTAACGGGTCGTTTTAACGAGTTTGACGGTGAGTTTGACTTCGATCCAAACAACATCAACGCAAGTAAGATCACCGTTGATATCAATCCAGCGAGTATTGACAGTAACCACGCTGAGCGTGATAAGCACTTGCGCAGCGAAGACTTTTTGTCAGTTGATAAATTCCCTAAATCAAAATTTGTAAGTACAAAAATCACTGATTTAGGTGACAATAAATTGAAAGTAGAAGGCAACTTTACGCTTCACGGTGTGACTAAGCCTATCGTAATCGATGCAGTTAAAATTGGTGAAGGTAAAGATCCATGGGGTGGATACCGTGCAGGCTTCTCTGGCACAACAACCATCAACGTTGCTGATTACGACTTTAAGAGCGCGTGGGTAGGAAACGTTGAACTAGAACTACACATCGAAGGTATTCGCCAATAATTGGTCGATACGATGTTTCATCTAGCTACTATTTGAAATTGAAAATGAAAACGGGCTCCATGCCCGTTTTTTAATACTCTTTTTACAGAATTCGTTTTGACTGCTGCATTGGTTTTAAAAAACCATTTGAAAACCTATCGAAGGAATGGGCGATTCAGGAAATTGATATTCCTCTTCCCGCTCCGTGTAATCGGCATTGTATTCGTACCCTTCTACGCTTTTTTGGCCGTATACGTTGAGCACTTCAAAATAGACATTTGTCTGTTTACCAAACCACTCTGTTTTATAATCGACACGTACGTCTAAACGATGGAAATAGTCTAGGCGCTCTGAGTTAAACTCACCTTCAATAGGATCATAAAAAATAGCATCTTGGCTTTGATCTGGTTGGCCGTTACTATCAAGAGGATAGACAGCATCAGCACCTACAATAGGTGTTGTTAGCGCACCACTTTGCAAGCGCCAGCGTCCGCCAATTTGCCAACGTTCGTTGTATTCATAGTTCGCGACCATGTTTACTATCCATGGCAAGTCATATTCAAAGTCAAATTCTTTGCCCGTGATGGGGTTATAACGCTCGGTATGACTGTAGGCGATACTCACCCAACCATACCATTTATTGGAAATTGCTTTGTTTAGCAAAAACTCGACGCCGTAAGCGTCACCAACACCGGCATTTAAGTAGTTTGGGGCGCTACCCGACATACCCTGCTCTGACAAGCTGTTACTCTGTTGAGCTGGGTTACTGACGATGAGCTTATCCATCTCTTTGTAGTATGTTTCTAATCGCCATGCCCAATCAGAATCACCTACGTACTCCAAGCCAGCAACATAATGATCAGAGGTGACCAGCTCTAGCTCTTTGGCACCAAAGGTTTCTGATAAGTACTTGTATTGTCTAAACCATTGATGATGTTGACCCGCAGCCAACTTGATACGATAGTCATTACTCACTTGCCAACGAATTGTCGCCCTCGGCTCAATAAACGATTCGTCCGTGTAATCATTGTGTGAATAAACTACCCCAAGCTTCGCGGTCCAGTCCTCAGTTACATCCCAATCATAATCAGCATATAAAGCTGTAAAGTTAATATCGATACTGCTTTGCTCAAAGGTCGAGTCGCTGTAATAAGTGGGTGGACATATCTCAAACTCATTATTACATGGCTGTTGTTTACCGGTTACGGCATAATCGACATTTTGACGACGCCATTCTGCTCCTACGAACAATTCACCTTGGTTTATTTCTTGATTATTTTTGACTTTGAAGAGGTAGTCAGTGGTCGTGGCATCCAAATCTAATATTTGGCCAATAACAATGTCGCCACTGCGTTCTAATCGGTTAAGAATGGTTTTTGTCTCGCCATACTCGCTGTAGTTGGTCCAAATCAAACTTTGATTGTGATAATACTGATCTGCACCTATTTCGCCTCGTAAATCCGGATTCTTGAGCACTTCATCAGAATTATCATCAAACAATAGCGCGACTTCATCATTGGATCCTGTTGCTTGGACCGTTAGTTTATTATCGTCATTTATCGCGGTTACAAACTTAAATTGATAGTCATTGTTGATGGGAGCTTGATCAAAACTAAAGTCTTCTTCGTCCTCTAAAATGTTTTCGATATAAAGATGCACAAGGCTTTGGCGAACCGCAAAATACATCGCTGAGTCGTCACCTACCTTTGACTCATAAAGTAACCCCGTGCGTAAAAAGCTCAAATCAAAGATAAACCTAGGTTCAATCGCTTCAGGCTCGCGCAAGCGTGTGTCAATCACTCCACCAATGGCATCATAAAATTCAGCTTCCCATGCCCCAGTTTTTAATTCAAAGCTTTGGATCAAATTCGGATGAAACGTACTAAAGCTATCTAAGTGGAATACATTACCGACGGGAACGTCATCAGATTGATAGTACATATCATTGGGAGAGCTACCACGAACTGCAGGTGCAAACCCTCGCGCCAAAACTACACCTGGTAAACTTTCAATTGCCTTTATCGGATCATTGCCCGCCCCTGGCACTTTGAGAATTTTTTCTGAGCTTAATTCCAGTCCTGCATCTTTAGCACCAATCACTCTAATTTTTTCTATTTTAGAAGTGGGCTCGTCGTCCTCGACAGCCTGTTGGCTTTGGGCCCAAGTAAATTGACTATAAGAAGTACAAAGAATGGCAGTTAAAACGGCAATAGCCACTGAAGTTCGATTGGCACTGTGCATTATTGATTTCCTTTGAAATGCAAAACAGGATTTTAACGATATCAAGCCTTTACGATAAAAAAGACCATTGAGTTCAGTTTAAGGTTAGCAAAGAATAATGAAACAAATGTTGCAACTTGTTAAAGCGAGAGAATTAAATGTAATCCTTTGTTAAACAGTTTCTATTTGAACTTTTATTTTGGCTCATCAAAGCCAAACATATCGAAGGAACTTTGCCCGTCCTGGTCGATGGAGGAGTTATCTGAAGTGTTTGAAGAAAACAACTCTTGAGTTGAGTGTTTTGAGACCTGATGACCATCTGCAGGTAAGTTTTGAGCCTCGATACGGCGCTCTTCTTGTTTGGCAAGCCAACGTCTTTTGCGCATTTTGCAAAGCTTTATAACATGGCGCTTTTGCTCGTCTTCTAACTTGGTCCAATAAAACCGCTCATCTCGACTTCTAAAACAACCATAGCAGTAGCCATTGGGACCATTTTGGCAAATCCCAATACACGGACTCGGTATCTGAAACATTTCTAATTGCGGCATATATCGAGTGTATTAAACGCTCAGCAATTATGCAATCTGGTCTATACCTAAGCCTATGCTAGACAACAAAAAAAAGCACCTTAGAGGTGCTTTTTTCTGTTTTTCTTATTCTATTCGATTAAGTCTGTCGGAAACTCTTCTCGAACTCTCTGCCAGATTTTGCCAGAGTCGATACCGTATTTACGGATCATATAAATTGAATCATCGTGTTTACCGGCTTCAGCAAATCGAACGAGATCAGCGTAGTAGGCTTTAGCAAGTTCTCGTGCTTCATCATGAGAGAAGTAGTAACTTGCGATTTTTTCCCAGAAACCTTTAAAGCCATTAAGAACTAACACGTAAATCGCATTACCCGAAGCGTGGGCTAATTCGTGGTTCAATCGATAGTCGACATCAGCAAACTGTTGAGGATCGTCACCAACCTCTAGTGCTTCTTTAGCGAGTTGAATCACTTTTTCTGGATTGTTTTTAATCGCACCACGGATATATATTGCACTCAAATTTGTTCGAGCGGACAATAATTGGTCAATCAAATCGACGGCACCGTCGATATCCAACTTTGCTAAAGTCGACAAAATGTTGACGCCACAAGTATCCCAAAAGTTGTTCACTCGGGTTGGTTTACCATGTTGAATTGTCAACCATCCATCTCGTGCTAAACGCTGTAATACTTCTCGCAATGTTGTACGAGTAACACCGATTAATTCTGACAACTCACGCTCTGCAGGCAGGATAGAACCTGGAGGGAAGCGGTTGTTCCAAATTGAATCTACAATGTATTCTTCGGCAAACCCTGCTGGGCTCTGCGCCTTTATTATTTTCATGTAACTACTTCGTTTCTGGAATAATTAAAACTGATTGTACCAGAAGGTTTGATTTGCACAACCAATCAATTTAACGCTAATTTTACTAGTATATTTTCTTAAAAAACCGTTAAATGATTATGAATTCAATTGCATTTTTAGTACATTAAATTTCAAATAAGAACTAAAATTCTAAAAAAAATCATAAGGAAGGCTAGGAACAATGCAACAAAGTTCATTGAGTGCTTTTTATCAAAACTTCTTAGGCAATTCGCCAGAATGGTACAAGTTAACCATTATCGCATGTCTTATTATCAACCCTATACTATTTGCTATTGACCCATACATTGCTGGTTGGGCATTAGTACTTGAGTTTATTTTTACCTTAGCTATGGCGCTAAAGTGTTACCCACTGCAACCAGGGGGGTTGCTTGTCATTGAAGCAATTGCAATTGGTATGACAACGCCAAGCCACGTTGAACATGAAATCTCAGCTAACTTAAGCGTAATCTTGTTGTTGGTATTCATGGTTGCTGGTATCTACTTTATGAAAGAGTTACTCATGTACTCTTTTACAAAGATGCTATTGAGAGTCCGCTCTAAAATTGCTCTGTCGCTTTCATTTACTTTTGCGGCTGCATTTTTGTCTGCTTTCTTAGATGCGTTAACCGTTGTTGCCGTAATCATTACCGTTGTTACTGGCTTCTATATGATTTATCACAAAGTCGCCTCTGGAAAACAATTTCATCACATCGATCACGACCACACGGACGATGACCACTTAGACCACCTTAAGCGCCAAGATCTTGAGCAATTCCGCGCGTTCATGCGAAACATTATGATGCACGCTGGTGTTGGTACTGCACTTGGTGGTGTTTGTACTATGGTTGGTGAGCCACAAAACTTGGTTATTGCTGAACGTGCTGGATGGCAATTCGTTGAATTTGCAATCCGTATGTCTCCTATCACAATTCCAGCATTAATAGCTGGTCTATTAACGACTTACTGTTTAGAGAAGTTCAAAATATTCTCTTACGGCGCAGAGTTACCAGAGCAAGTTCGCCTGATCCTTATGGACTACGATGCAGACAACGACGCAAAAATGACTAAACGTGACAAAGTTAAGCTTTGGTCACAAGGTGTTATTGCAGTTTGGCTAGTTATTGGCTTAGCACTTCACCTAGCTACCGTTGGCTTAATTGGTCTATCAATTATTATCTTAGCAACCTCTGCTGCGGGTATTACTGATGAGCACGCATTAGGTAAGGCATTTGAAGAAGCATTACCATTCACCTCTCTACTAGTGGTGTTCTTTGCTGTCGTTGCAGTAATTGTTGACCAAGGGTTGTTCGCACCTGTAATTGAATGGGTTCTGACTTTTGAAGGGACGACTAAGCTAGTTATGTTCTTTATTGCTAACGGCCTTCTTTCCATGGTCAGTGATAACGTTTTTGTTGGTACGGTATACATCAACGAAGTTGCAGCTGCTCTTAAAAATGGTGTTATCACTCGCGATGAATTCGATATGCTTGCTGTTGCAATTAACACTGGTACTAACCTACCTTCTGTTGCAACGCCAAACGGTCAAGCGGCTTTCTTGTTCTTATTAACATCTGCACTTGCACCGTTAATTAGATTGTCATACGGCCGCATGGTATTCATGGCTATACCGTATACACTTGTATTGTCTATTGTCGGTATTTTAATGACCTACTACGGCTTAAATGATATGACAGCATGGTTGTACGATCACGGTTACATCCAGCACCATACTGGCTTGGGTGAAGCAACCAGCTCAGGTCACTAATAGACATGTCAGTAGTACACACTCTTTCATCATGGCCAGCATCTCGCTGGCCATGGTTGTTATTAGCAGCATCAGCATTTACGTTTGAAGCTATCGCGTTATATTTTCAATATGGAATGGGCTTAGAGCCTTGCATTATGTGTGTCTATCAACGCACAGCGGTTGCAGGAATATTGTTTGCAACTATTCCGGCCCTAATCAACCCATCTTCGCGTATTTTGAGAGTAAGCAGCCTATTGGCATGGCTTGTAGCTAGCGTGTGGGGGTTAAAACTCGCCATCGAACATGTTCGAATGCAAAATCCCGATAACTTCATGTTGTTAATGAGCTGTGATGTTTTCCCAAATTATCCAAGCTGGATGCCTATCCACGAGTGGTTGCCTTCGGTATTTGAGCCAAGAGGCACCTGTGGTGACATAGATTGGCTGTTTTTAGGCTTGTCCATGCCACAGTGGATGGTTGTTGTTTTTGGCGGCTACTTACTGATGGCTGTACTCTGTATTGGAGCACGACTAATTAAAGTCAGGGGACTATAGCGACATTGTCGTTTGACCGCGATAAACCTAAAAAATCAAAACCAGCGTCTATTGCCGCTGGTTTTTTGTTATAAATATCCTCTAACACCTTATTTTTTCTATATTTGGTAAAAACACTACTTTTATTAAAACAAATTTCACAACGTCAGAATTTTGTCTAATTTCTCATAATGTTACTGGCATGAAACCTGCTTTAAATTTAATCCAATAATAAAAAAAGGGTATACATCAGTATGTTTTTACCAAGATTAAGCAATAAGAAATGGAGTTTGGTGTTTGCTGTAGTAAGTCTTGTGGCCTCAGTCATCGCCTTGACTGGCATGAAGAGCTACCAGCCAACAAACGCATACATCTTGCAGGGTGCAAGCAAAGGGTCAATGATCACTTTGGTCAACAAAATCGGTGGTAAGGTTGTACACGACTTTGCCGTTATTCCGGCAATTTCTGCCTTATTAACAGATGAACAAGTTTCTGCGATCAAAAAGACAAACCCACTGATCCGTATGTTCTCAGATGCAAAAGTACAAATAAATTCAAAGTCGAATGAGTGGCAAAACAGCCAACCAATCCGCTTCAAAACCGACAAGAAAAAAGCGGTGTGGGTTGCCAAAAACCGCACTAAAGAAACAGGTTTTGTTGATAGCGTTGCAATTGATTGGCCTGCCGAAAACGGTGAACTTAAAAAGTTAAAAGTGAATGGTCAGTTAGTTGCAAAAAAAGTAACTGGTCAACACATCACTTATTACTTCGATGAGCCAGTTGAAGTAAAACCAGGTAAAAAATTAAAGCTAACTATGAAGTTTGACGATTTACAAAACGTCAATGACCAAGACTACCGTATTAGCTTTAACCTAATGAGCGGTGAAACAGTAGCAATGAACTCTGTTAAGGAAGAAGTAACCCGTGGTGAAAACCGTGATACCTACTTCCCTGCTCAGGTAAACGCTGATCAACTACACCAAGTTGGTATTACAGGTCGTGGTGTTGGTGTTGCAGTTATCGACTCAGGTCTAGATAGCTTTGAACAGCTAGAGTACAACACTTACGGCGAGCAACGTAATATCCACCGCGTAAGCGTTATTGACGTACTTGAAGACGAGTATGGCCATGGTTCTCATGTAACTAGCTTAATTGCTAACAGCTCGTCAACGACAACAGACGAAGGTTACGCTACCCTTTCTTACAACGGTATCGCACCAGATGTTGACCTAATCTCTATCAAAGCGTTTGATGGTGAAGGCAGCTCTACATATGCCGATATTTTGACAGCGATTGATTACGTTCTTCAAAACAAAGATGAACTAAACATCAAGGTGTTAAATTTATCGTTTGGCTCTGAAGTACAGTCTCTTTATAACTTCGACCCAATTAACCGCGCTTTAATTAAAGTTTGGCAAGAAGGCATCACTGTCGTTGCGTCAGCTGGTAACACAGGTCCAGATGCTCTTACTGTTGGCGTACCAGGAAACAACCCGTTCATCATCACTGTTGGCGCTACAACTGATAACTACACGCCTTACAACATCGGCGACGATATGTTGGCGTCTTTCTCAAGCTCAGGTCCGACGCACGCTGGTTTCATCAAGCCAGAAATCGTTGCTCCAGGCGCTCACATGCAAGGTCTTGTAGGTCAGGATTCGTTCCTAATGCAAAACTATGGCATGTATGGTGATGAGTATAACTATTTCTCTATGTCAGGTACTTCGCAAGCGACGGCTGTTACAACCGGCATTGTTGCATTAATGCTGCAAGAGCAACCTGATTTGAGCCCAGACGACGTTAAATGTCGACTAATGGCAACAGCTCGTATGGCCCAAACAGACGATGAAGAGTTACTTTACAGCATCTTCCGCCAAGGCGCAGGTCTAGTTGATGCATTTGCTGCTGTAACTAGTCAATACAAAGGCTGTGCTAACCGCAACATCGACGTTGAAGAGCAACTAGCTAACCTTGACGGTTTCTACATTGGCCCAGCTCGTTACAACAAAGAAACACAAGAGTACTACCTAGTACACAACGAAGACTATGTTTGGGATGGCTCAACTGACCAAGATATGATCGACGATTTTGTGGCTTCTAAGGGGTTGATTTTCTATGACAAGGAAATACCAACTTCTACAAAACCAAAATCAAAGGGGCTTATTTTCTATGATAAAGAGGTACCGACTTCAACTAAATCTAAGTCGAACGGCCTTATTTTTTATGATAAAGAAATACCAAGTTCATCTGGGTCTAAGACTAAAGGCTTAATTTTCTACGACAAAGAAGCACCATCATCAACAAAAGCTAATACTAAAGGATTAATCTTCTACGACAAAGAAGCTCCTAGCTCAACAAAGTCGTCTACTCAAGGGTTAATCTTTTACGACAAAGAAGCTCCCTCACGAGTTAAAACGAACTGGGTCGTTTTCGACTAAAAATAGAGACCAAACTAAAAGCACTGCAAGTCAGTGCTTTTTTCACGCATCCACATCTCTATAAAATGTGACTTACAACAATCAACATGATATAACATTGGTATAATAATAAAGTTGATTTATCGCTCTCGTATGTCTTTTCTCAATGTAAAATCAAAAATACTAAATCTTATACAACTAACTACTATCGTCATATCAGGACTATTTTTCTCTTCGACTGCCGCTATCGGTAATGAGGCTTTCAATAAAACTAAAATATTTTTTTCGCAACTAGACTCAGTTACGTTGCCACACCCAACAATCAACGCTATTGAACAAGACAAGCTTGGATTCATGTGGTTTGGTACTCAGGGGGGACTCGTTAAATTTGATGGGAATAACAGTACTGTCTATCAGTTCTCAAAATTCGAGCAAAAATTTGGTGTCAGTGATTGGATTAATAAAATATACACTGACTCGGAAGGTAGGATTTGGGTTGCATCTGGAAAATCCATAAGCATGTATTTACCAGAAACTGATTCTTTTGAGCACTTCGATCTTCCTCAATTACTTCAACATGACTTCAATGATATCGTCATCGATATTATGGAAGACAAAAATAATAACATTTGGTTTCTGACATCCAAATCAGGTGTTTTTATTTTAGAAAATAAAAATAATAAATTAAAGCGTGTTGAATTAAGAACCAACAATGGTTCATTCGAAGGTATCGCGAGAGGTTTTTCTTCAAACGACAATGGAAGCATAGTCATTGTTACTAAAAGTAATGGTGTGTTCTACAAAAGTTTTGGATCAGATCTTTTTATCAACTTTTCTAGTAAAAATATTACCTCTTGGCCTGAAAGTCATCCCAGAGATGTATTTTTAGACAAAGAAGATAATATCTGGATAGGAACGAGTAGTGAGGGACTATTTTCCTTTTCTCCTACCTCTAAACGACTTTCAAATATCTTCAAAGAAATTGAAACGGATTGCTCCCTTCAAATTAACCAAATTACAGGAAATATAACAGAGAAACTCTGGCTTGCTACTAATAAAGGAATATGTGAATACAGCTACTCAAACAAATCAATTATTGTTCATAACAAGCTTGATTTCGCTGCAAACTCTCTGGTAAACAATCAAGTACGGGTCCTCACACAAGATGAAGGAGGCGTGATGTGGGTAGGTACACAAAATGGAATAAGTTATTGGAATGCGAAATTCCCATCATTTCAACACATAAATAAGCAAAGCTACCCCGTTATTCAAAGTGAACACACAATTTCCTTCACTGAGGATAAAAATGGTAATTTTTATATTGGCTCTTTCGGCGGGGGAATTACTAAATTTTTACCTGATGGTAGTGCTGAACCATTTTTCTTAGCGGTTGAGCTAAAAGAAATAATTGCGTCTATCGTTCCAAGTCTATTAGTTGATCGCCACAATAATATTTGGGTTGGTACACTGAAAAATGGACTATACAGAGGAGAGTTAGGCACTGACAATTATAAACATTTTGTCAATGAAATAGGCCTAAGAGTTGATGATGCAAACTATAGCGATGAAAAAGCAACTACCATTAATGGTATAAGCCGTCTTAAGGAGTTAAAAGACGGAACTATAGCAATAGGCACGTGGGGTGGTGGAGTAATCCTCCATCACTTTGACGAAAATGGAAATTCTGTATTTGAAAGACTGGACAATTATGTAGACTCTGGTGATAACCTTCCTCCCACATTAATAGTTGATATTATTGAAGATAATGACGGTGCATTATGGTTTGCTAGCCACCACGGTGGTCTAGTAAAATTTGATCGAAAAACGAAAAAAGCTCAAGCGTTCCTCAAAAATCAAACTAATCCACAATCTCTTCAATCTAACTCTGTGTTTGGATTATTAAGTACAGACGAGTATATCTGGATGACAACTCCAGACGCCGGCATTGCAAGACTCGATAAAGAGAAACTCGCTATGGGTGAAGTCGTTTTTCAACACTTTGGTAGTAACGAAGGCCTGGCCAGTGATTTTACCTATGGTATTTTGCAAGATGATGACAGTTATATCTGGATTTCTCATTCTAAGGGTTTAACACGTTTCAACCCTTATACTCTAAGCTCGGTAAACTTTAACACCAGCCATGGTTTACAGGGCAATGACTTCAACTCTGGTGCGTTTTTTAAGGCCAGTGATGGCCGAATGTTTTTTGGTGGCGCTAACGGTTTTAACACGTTTTTACCTGACCAAATTCCGATTAATACCTATAAGCCACCAATTCGCCTGACTAAATTTAGCCAATCGAACAATATACGTCCGATACATGAGTTGTTCAGAGAAGATGGAGTTTTAGAGCTTCAACACGGTGAAACCGTTGTTGATTTTGAGTTTGCAGCGCTAGATTACACAAAGCCTTCAAACAACCGTTACAAGTATAAGTTGGAGGGTGTGGCTGAGGTTTGGAGCGATCTAGGAACAAACAACCACATTGCTTTGTCTCATCTTAATGATGGCTTTTATACCTTAAAAGTAAAAGGTAGTAACAACGACGGTGAATGGAGCGACGAGCTTGCCATTCCAATCCGAGTGTTGCCACCTATTTGGCGCACTTGGTACGCGTACTTAACTTACTTTGTCATTTTCAGTGCGATATTTTTAATCTTGGTTCGCCAACAACAGTTGAAAATCCAGCGGCAATTATCTCAAGAGCGCAAGCTGCATAAACTCGCTTATTTCGACAGTCTAACTGGCTTGCCTAATCGTCAAAGTTTCTATGAGAGCATGGAGAAATTTTTATCTCTGGCCAAACGCGGAAACTATAACGCAGGAGTCATGTTCATTGACCTAGACCGCTTTAAACGGATTAATGACACCCTAGGTCACAACTTTGGTGATAAGGTCTTAAAAGAGGTTGCAGAGCGCTTAAGACACAGCGTCCGTAATAGTGACTTTGTCGCGCGTAATTACGACGTAAAGTCTTTCAAAAACGAAATCGCCCGTCTCGGTGGCGACGAGTTCACGGTATTTTTGAGTCATATTGATAACCCAGAAGAAACTACAGTTGTCACACAGCGTATTATAGATAGCGTATCCAAACCTATTATGGTTGACGGATATGAAGTGTCTGTCACACCATCAATTGGTATTGCTATGTATCCTGAAAACGGGTTGACGGTGCAAGAACTGATGAAACACGCTGATGTTGCAATGTACCAAGCAAAAGAAGAAGGCCGTAGAACCTTTAAGTACTTCTCCAATGAGCTGAATGAAAAAGCATTTGAGCGATTACAACTCGAAGAACACCTGCGCAATGCACTGAAAAACCAAGAATTTGAGCTGTATTATCAACCTCAGGTTGATTTATTTAACAATCGTATCGCTAAAGCCGAAGCTCTGATCCGATGGAATCACCCAGTTATGGGCTTTGTCTCTCCGGCTGATTTTATTCCAATCGCTGAAGAGTCTGGATTAATTGTTGAATTGGGTGAGTGGATTTTACAAACAGCCTGTTTCCAGGCCAAACAATGGCACGATGAAGGAATCGAAAACCTAAAGGTTTCGATTAACGTATCGAGTGTCCAGTTCAAACAAACTAACCTAGTAGACAAGGTTAAAAACGCCCTATCGCTTACTGGGTTGCCTAGTAACTTACTTGAGCTGGAGTTAACAGAAAGTGCCGTCATGTCTGATGTTGAGGATAACATTGAACGTCTTCAACAATTAAAGAACATGGGCGTAACGATTGCGGTTGATGACTTTGGTACCGGTTATTCTTCACTGAGTTACTTGAAGAAATTCCCAATTGATACATTAAAAATTGATCGCTCATTTATCATGGATGTAGACCAGAGTGAAAACGATGCAGCTATCGTTAAAGCCATCATGCTACTGGCTGAAACCATGCAGTTAAATGTCGTGGCTGAGGGTATTGAAACGTTAGAACAGCTTAGGGTACTCGACAGCTATGGCTGTAAATACATCCAAGGCTACTTCTTTAGCCGCCCTTTACCAGTGCGTGAATTTGTTGACTTTGTAACCGAAGACTTCAAAGAAAAAGCAACCTGGAAGCTAGATTTGATTGGTTAAATTAAAACAAAAAAAGGGACCGTCAGGTCCCTTTTTAGTCTCTTGGATTTAGCTATGTTACGCCGCTAAGTGTTTAATTAGACTGTTCAACATTGTGTTTACAGTTTCGATATCACCCTGCTCTAATTCACCATTTTTGATCGCTTTGTTTACGCTACTTTCAACGTTATCAACAAACTCGTCTAACGAAAGCTCTGACTCTTGCACCATCGCCGTACCGATAATCAAATCAACGTGACCGCGTAAATAGCCACTTGCAAATAGCTCATCGTCCGTACCTTCCGCAACAAAACCATCAAAATATAATTGTGCGTCGTCACTTAACTGCTCTAAATCAACCACTATAACTCCTCGTAGCCTATTGGATAAACGACCATGTCATGATAACCGGTAACCACCTCAATTGGGCCAGATAAGGCTTTGTCCAACTCTGCGTCTCCCGTATCGGCTATCAAAGGGCGGCCGTTCAATGCTTTTAATTTAGTTTTGGTCGCCACTACAATAATGTTTTCGCGACCGATATTTTTTATAAAGTCAGGAGAAAGCTGCTGATTGCCTCTACCAAAAATATGGCCCTGCCCACCGATGAGGGTGATCACCAACTTAACTTTTTTACCGCTGGTCAACTCGATTAACTCAGACGAAGTTACATCAGATGCGATAACTTGATGATCAAGCACAACGTCGACACCCAACAGCGTATTATCACAACCTAACTCTTCCATTAAAAACTCTACTGTGCTTCCAGAGCCCATTACGTATAGAGTCTCTTCTTCCATTTCTTCAATAACATGTGCGGCAATGTCCTGTAATACAAGCTCATCGGATTCTTTACCGCCCATTTTGACGTTTTGTACATAGCGTAGCTCGGCAGGGATTTTTAACTCACCAAAACGTTTTGCTTTTACGATGCCTTGGCGAAATAAAACTTCGTCAATATCCATCACATCGGCTTCATGCAACGATAATAACTCACCGGAGATCATCATTTTTACAATGCGACCAGCCGCTTTAGGAGTAATTGCATAGACGCCTGAATGAATCTTACAGCCAGCCGGAACCCCAAGCACCGTTGCCCCTTCACTAACCGAAGCACAGATATTACGAGCAGTTCCATCGCCACCAGCAAATAAAATTAAATCCATATCAAGCTCTGACAACACTCGGGCCGCAGTCTCAGTGTCCTTTGCTGTGGTTATATCGCCCTGCGTGTCATAAACGACATGATGGTCAATATTCAATGACTGGCATAAATCAGAGCCCATTCCACCAGATACTGTATAAACATCAACGTCTTGCAACAATTCTAGACACTCGTGTAAAGCGACTTTTATTCGCTCATTTGCCAAAGGTACAGCACCTTTAGACAATGCCAATTGCGCTGTCTCAGAGCCATCAGAGCCCTTTAATGCAACCGCGCCACCTATACCAGCTAAGGGATTTACAATGATACCTAGACGAAACTTTTTACGCTGCTGCGTCATGAATAGCCTCTTCTTTTCTGTTTAACACTGCCAAACAGGCGTCTAACTTAAGCGGAGTCGACTGACCGTAATGTTCTGCTAAGGCGTCAATAAATTGTCTCGCCCTTGCTGGAAAGCCTTGTTGTAAATAACCTTCAAGCTGTTTTTGTACATCTTGCTCAAAGCCAAAGCGGTCTGGCTGTTGGCCGTGCTCATCACCGGATAAATTGTCACAGCTCACTCTAAAGGTAAAATTAGCGGCTGCACATAAAGCCCACTCTATGGCCTGAGGTTTTATTTCAACATGTTGAAACTTAGCCTGTTGCTCAGCGGTACGACCATCAGGGCAATACCAGTAGCCATAATCAACTTTGGTACGACGTTCGGCGCCGGCCAAACACCAATGGGCAATCTCATGCAAAGCGCTCGCAAAAAAACCATGAGCAAACACAACTTGTGCATATGGCTTGGCGTTAATGCTACCTTCTCCAGCGCCAGCAGGAAGATAAATGGGCTCGTCTTGGCCCTTCACCAACCGAACATTGAACTCCTTTTCAAAAGTTAGATTAAAGAGTTCGATTAACTGTTGGACACTGTGCTTTTGTTGTTGATTGTCTGATAACGGCAACATATCGATGACTTTTAAACTTTAAATCGATCCAGGGATTACTGGCGTAGAAACATTTACGTCGGCATTTTGCGCGCGGTGACGCAACACGTGATCCATAATGGTTAAAGCCATCATTGCTTCAGCAATCGGTACCGCACGGATCCCAACACATGGATCATGACGCCCTTTGGTAATCACATCTTGCTCTTCACCGTTAACATCAATCGTCTTGCCAGGAACACTAATACTCGAAGTCGGCTTAAGGGCAATTGAAGCAACTAAGTCTTGCCCCGTCGAAATGCCACCAAGTACCCCGCCACTGTGATTTGCTGCAAATCCAGCTTTGGTAAGTTCGTCGCGGTGCTCAGAGCCCTTTTGGTCAACTACGTCAAAGCCATCACCAATTTCAACACCTTTTACGGCGTTGATACTCATTAAAGCCTTCGCAACATCAGCATCTAAACGGTCAAACACCGGCTCACCTAAACCCACTGGCATGCCTGAGGCAATCACTGTTATTTTTGCACCTACTGAGTCGCCTTGCTTTTTGAGGTCACGCATGTACTCGTCCCATTTAGGTACGGTAGTTGGATCAGGGCAGAAAAAATCATTATTACGAATCTCATTTTGGTCCACAGTATCGATTTTTATTGGGCCAAGCTGTGACATGTACGCCACAATTTCAATACCTTGCTGCTTTAACCAAGCTTGAGCAATTGCCCCAGCAGCAACACGCATAGCAGTTTCACGAGCCGAAGAACGACCGCCACCACGGTAATCGCGGTGACCGTATTTATGTAAATAGGTATAATCCGCATGGCCCGGACGAAACTTATCTTTGATATTTGAGTAGTCTTTTGAGCGTTGATCTGTGTTTTCAATCAACAAACCAATCGGTGTTCCGGTTGTTTTACCCTCAAATACACCGCTTAAGATCTTTACTTGGTCAGGCTCACGACGTTGTGTGGTAAATCGTGATGTTCCAGGTTTGCGCTTATCGAGTTCGATTTGGATCATGGCCTCATCGATTTCTAGTCCCGGTGGGCAACCATCTACGATACACCCTAATGCTAAGCCATGACTTTCACCAAAAGTCGTGACTTTAAATACTTCTCCAAACGTGTTTCCTGCCATGTTTTATCCCTACAGCGTTTCGTTAATCAGTGTCTGGTATTCATCCAGCTGCTTTTTGGTAATTGAAAAGACTCCTAAGCCACCATTTTTAAACTCAATCCAGTTAAATGGAACCTCAGGAAGTAAATCAATTAAGTGCACCATTGAGTTGCCGACTTCAACAATTAACACACCGTGCTCAGTTAAGTGAGAAGCCGCTTTTTTGAGAATAATGCGAGTGATGTCTAAGCCATCCGGACCACTGCCTAAGCCAATCTCCGGCTCGTGGTGAAACTCTTCAGGCATATCGCCAATATCTTCGGCATCGACATACGGAGGATTAGAGACGATAAGATCATATTTTTGGTCGCCTAGGCCAGAGAACACGTCCGACAAATATGGTGTTACTCTGTCTTCAACACCTAACCTTTGAATGTTTTCATCAGCAATTGCGAGTGCCTCTGGACTAATGTCTGCACCATCGACTAAGGCCTCTTCAAAGGCGTATGCACACGCAACCGCAATACATCCTGAGCCAGTACACAAATCTAAAATATGATTAGGTTCAAAGTCGATAACAGATGCGAACCTTTCTTTGATTAATTCACCTATTGGTGAACGAGGTACTAATACGTTTTCGTCGACATAAAATGGCAAATCAACAAAATAGGCTAGGTTAGTTAAATATGCGGCTGGCTTTTTCGTTTCAATTCGAGCAACCACTGCGTTTATTATTCGAGCGCGCTCAGAGCGAGTCAGCTTAGATGAAAGAACCTCTGCATTGACACTCGGTCCAATGTTTAAGCCCCAACTCAATAAAGCAAATGCCTCATCCCAAGGGTTGTCGGTGCCATGACCAAAATAAATATCCGATTCATTAAATCGGCTGACGGCCCAACGCAAAACATCGTTTGCGGTAGAAAGTTCTTGGACTGCCTCTTCGGCTAACTCTTGGAGGGTCGGTTGCTCAAACATATAAAACCTAATTAACTGTGGTCGGATTAAGGCGGATATTTTACAATATTTCACCTAGGGTCGGCTATTGAGAACTGAGCAACATGACAAAAAAATCGATGTTTAATCCATTTAATGAATCAAATAACGACGAACTAAACAACGAAAGTATCGATTTTGTAGATTTTGCAAAAGAAATGGCCGGTGTAAAGAAACTAGACCAGAACTCAGTTCACTTTCATCAGCCTAAAAAAAAGGCCACTCAATTTCAAGCTCAAACCAGTCCAACTCGTTATTCTGCTAATGTAAAAGAAAAAGAGACGGCCCGAGCCGCCCAACGCTTTCATTTTTCTGACCAATACGAGCCTTACATAAACGAAAATGAGACTTTAAGTTTTGTTCGTGAGGGATACCCAAGCTATTTGACCAAAGTACTTCGTCGGGGCGACATTGCACCTGACTTAATATTGGATCTACATGGATACACCAAGCAACAGGCTCAAACGGACTTAGCGGACTTGATTCAGGACTGTATCGACCAGCATATACCGTGTGCATGTGTCGTACACGGTGTCAGTGGTGGTGTTTTGAAGCGAAAAGTTCCTCATTATCTCATGCAGCATCCGGATGTATTAGCGTTTCACCAAGCTCCATTGGAGTGGGGAGGCCAAGGAGCAATTGTACTGATTGTCAATTTAGGCGAAGAGCTGACCCATATTTTAGGTCGAGACTTATAGCGTTAAAGCATTTGCTCCGGAGCTATCAATGTCTCTAATTGACCTCGCCACTTAGTTAAATCAACTTTTATCTTTGCCACGCCCGCAGTCGCCATAATTGGAGTGTAACCTGCTAATTCGCCGATGAGATAACTGACAAGCGGCATATGGGATACACAGAGAATATCCGCATCAACTTGGTCTAAGTTGTCAATTCTTGCCAGAATTTCATCAGCAACTGCAGCAGCATCACCAGAGGGGATAATTGCTTCTGATACCAGTTGCTCTTTGAAGTTTATATGCTCGGCAATTTCATCTTTTGTTTGTTGTGCTCTAACAAATGGACTTGCCAATACTAGGTCAAACTCCGTGACTTGTTTTTTTAACCAAATTGCCGTTTTTTGCGCTTCGTGACGACCATGGTTGGTCAATTCACGGGACGCATCATCTGCTAAAACCGGTTCTGCCTCACCGTGTCGAACGATATATAAATAAATTGCCATAATTAATGTTCAAACCAACTGTTGTGTACCAAAAACAAACACATTTGTACCCAAGAGCTGAATTGTACTCTTAAATGACCAAAAGTTGCTATTTTTTTGTTCAACGAATAGTAATGCTCGATTTTTAATAAAAACAAGCTAGGATAAATAGTTAAGGATCAGGAACAAAGGACATTTTCTCTACTTGAATCAAGGTACTCAATGAACGTTAGTCAAAATGACAAAAATAGCTACCAACACGTAACTTTAGACAACGGCCTCCGCCTTCTTTACGTTGTTGATGAAGACGCTTCAAAAAGTGCCTGTTCGCTGGTCGTCAATACTGGTAGTTTTGACGATCCTAGAGACCGGCCGGGATTTGCTCATTTCATCGAGCACCTGCTCTTTAATGGAAATGAGAAGTTTCCTGAGCCTAATGCAATTAATGACTATGTGGCAAAACACGGAGGTCACTGCAATGCTTGGACTGCGACTGAACACAGTAATTTTTTCTTTGACATTAATCACAATGCGTTTGGTGTAGCGCTGGATTATTTTGTTCACTTGTTTATAAATCCAAGCTTTTCTGAGACTGCAATCAGCAGAGAGCAAGAAGCTATTCACGCTGAATACAAATTAAAACTTCGTGATGACACCCGTCGTATCCAACAAGTTCACAAGGAAACTTGTAATCCCGAGCATCCATTTAATAAGTTTTCAGTTGGTAACCGTCAAACCTTATCTAATTTACCAGGTAGGCCTGTTCAAGATGAGTTAAAAGTATTCTGGGAAACCAATTATCAAGCTCAATACATGACCGTTTGTGTGGTCACTCATTCGAATGAGTTTTATGAACCGACAAAACGTCTTTTTTCATTATTACCGTCGACTAATCCGCTCCAAAATAAACCAGCCATAAAGACCGACTTGTACCGAAAACAAGATCTAGCTCAGTTTATTTGTATCAAGCCAGTAAAAGAACTACACAAATTAAATATTACCTTTGCGATGCCGTCGGTAAACCAGCTGTACAATTCAAAGATAATCAGTTTTATTGCTCATTTAATTGGCCACGAAGGCACGGGCTCGTTAGCTGACAACTTAAAGCAACAAGGGCTGATAAATTCTCTCGGCGCAGGTCATGGCATATCTGGTCAAAACTTTAAGGACTTTAATATTTCACTAGAGTTAACAGAGCTTGGCGAGCAACAATTAGATCTCATCCTTACGCAAGTGTTTAGTTACCTCAAATTTATGAAGTCAGAGTATCCACCTGACTATTTATATTCAGAGCAACAGCGATTGGCTCGAACTAGTTTTGAATTCCAAGAACCGACCAAACCAAGTAAGTTGGCTAATGCACTGTCTTTGAGTATGCAACATTATCCTCAAGAAGACGTTTTATATGGTGAGTACCGCATGGATGGGTTTGATGAGGCTTTGTGGAATCAGGTAATGACGTATTTTACAGCACAAAACATGCGCGTTACTTTGGTGAGTCAAAACACCAAAACTGATAAAGAAGCACATTGGTATCACACCCCTTATTCAGCGCAACCGATAGACGCTTCAGTATTGTCCGAATTAAATAACCTAACACCCAATACTGGTACATTTGCTTATCCGGCCCCCAACCCTTATCTAAAAAACGCCATAACTGTGGAGTCTGCAGAATCAAAAAGCATCACACCACAATGCATAGAATCTTCCCGTGGCTGGCAATTGTGGTTTAAACAAGATATTGAGTATCGCGTGCCAAAAGGCAACATCTATGTTGGGTTTGACTTACCCAAAGCGGTTATGAACAACCGCCGTCAAGCTGCTATGAGGCTTTTTTGTGAGTTATTCCTAGACAGTGTCAGCGAAACACATTACCACGCAGAAACTGCAGGCTTAAATTACAACCTATATGCTCATTCTGGTGGTATTACGCTTTATACATCTGGCTTATCTAATAACCAGCCAGAGTTACTTTATACTCTAGCCAGCCATCTGTTTAAGCTAAAACCAATGCGAAGCCGCTTTGAAGAATTGAAGCGACAACTCGTTAAACATTGGCGCAATACTGAATCAAACAAACCAATAAGCCAATTATTTAGTTTGCTAAATGCTCATTTAATGGATAGCGTCGCAACCGCATGCCAACTTGCCGATGAGTTAGAGAAACTTAACTTGTCAGAGTTTAACGAGATTATTAAAGACGTCTTAACCGAGGCATACGTTGAGTCTTTGGTATACGGTAATTGGACATCGACTCAAGCCGAAGTGATCAATCAAACCCTCAAAGAGGTTTTAAGCTCATTGACTCCTTGCTCTGAGGTCCCTCGAACTATAAAAACCATTCCTGAGCAAGTTGTTTTCCAATTATCGAAAGAGATTGATCACCAAGACTCGGCAGCGCTACTCTACCTACAAGGCTTAAATGGGCAAGTAAACAGCTCGGACTGCACAGAAAAAGCATATTTTATTTTGCTCAGCCAAATCTTAGCACCCTTTTCGTTCAATTATTTACGGACAGACCGTCAACTAGGTTACATGGTCGGTAGTGGTTATATGCCCATTTGCAACGTTCCTGGGCTAGTCGTTTATGTTCAATCTCACGACTACACAAGCGATCAGTTAATTTCTGAGTTACATCACTGTTTAGAAATATTTGTTAATGAACTCAAGTCATTAGCAAAAGAAGATTTCGAAAAGCACAAACAGGCAGTAATAAATCAATACAAAGAACAAGCAACCAGTTTATCGCAACATTGTCAGCAACTTTGGGTCTCTATTGGTAATAAAGATTACAAATTCAATCAAAAAGAAGAAATCGTCAAAGAACTCGAATTAATAAAACACGAAGAGCTAAGCTCATGGTTTGCTGGACATTTTAACCCAAATCTACAAAAAGGTATCGAAGTAAACAGTCGGTAACCACTGTAAAAATAGGGTTTTCAACGTTTTTTGTTAAAAAACAAGCAAACTCATTATTACTCGATTTTAGCTTTTGACACACCCCTGACTATTCGTTATCTTGAGAAGGCATTTAATTCGCAGTATTAAGATTTTTGTGGTCTCAAATAATAATAAAATCATTTCTACGTTGTGCCTAAGCTTAATCGCACCCGTAAGTTATGCGTCAAACAGCCCTGTTTTAGAAAATACATCAAGTATTAGTCAGTCCCACTGGTTGATTGGCTTTCTTATTCTTGGTGTTATTGTCTTTGTTGCACTTTCGGTCTTTATATACTCGCGACTAAAACGATACCAATCAGCTATGCGATATAGCGATCAGAGACTGAACTTTTCGCTATGGGCAAGCGGTGACGAAATGTGGGACTGGCATATCAATGACGGTCAGCTATTCCGCACCAACAGCAAAGGGACTTATCGCCTATCTAAAGTCCACCCGAATTTATTTCCACCAAATAAGCCACACATTCACCCCAACGATGTCAATCGAGTCCGACTTAATCTGAGTAGCCATTTAAAAGGTGAAACTGACGCTTTCGAGTGTGTCTACCGCATTAAATATCAAACAGAATGGCGCTGGATTTTAGACAAAGGTCGAATCGTTACCCGAGCAGATAATGGCAAGCCTCTGCGCATGACAGGCATTTTTAAAGATATTCAGCAGCTCAAACAAGCTGAATCTGAATTAGAAGTATTTGCCAAGAGCATAGATAACCTTTCTGAGGGTGTAATTATCCTCAACCCTGATCTCAACATCATTCACGTAAATCCAGGCTATAGTAAAATTACTGGCTATCAGCCAGAAGACGTTATTGGTGACAAGATTCGCTTTACCAGTATCAGTCCTGCTTTACTTAATGAAATAAAACACCAAGTTGATACCACAGGTATTTGGCGTGGCGACATAACAGGTCAGCATAAAGCCGGAGAAATGTTTTTAGCTTACGTTACCGCCAACTGCATTAAAGACGAAGCTGGCAATATAAGTAACTATGTGGCAATTGTTTCTGATACCACTCGTCGCAAGACTGCCGAAGCTAAACTTAAAAAAATGGCGAGTACAGACGCTCTAACTGGCTTACCAAACCGCAACGTATTTTTTGAAAAACTCCAAGATTGTGTAGATAAACGAAGACCTACCGCAGTTCTGGTATTTGACTTGGATAACTTTAAAAAGATCAACGACTCATTGGGCCATCAACTAGGTGACTCACTATTAGTTGAGATTGCCAAGCGTATTCGAGTAATGACTCATAACTTCCATACATTGTACCGTTTGGGTGGTGATGAGTTTGCCTTTGTCATGGAAAAGACTAATGACATTCAAAAGGTGACTTCCGCTGCTAAAGAAATACTGGCGCATTTGTCTAAACCATTTACTGTGCAAAAACATGAACTCGTCGTCGCTGGTAGTATTGGTATCGTGCTTTATCCTGATGATGGTAAACAACCAGAAACCTTACTCCGAAACGCTGACACAGCGATGTACCACGCCAAAGAAGCTGGTAACCGCTACCTGTTTTTCAGTGATGACATGAACAAACAAGCGGTTAAACGTTTGCAAGTTGAAAACCTGATCAGATTGGGCTTGAAGGAAGATTACTTCCAAGTTTATTACCAACCCAAAATGAGTTTTGAGACAGGTAAGCTAGTGGGAATGGAAGCCTTGGTTCGTTTTGTTACCCCACAAAAAGGGGTTGTTAGTCCAGGTACATTTATTCCAATTGCAGAAGAGACCGGCCAAATTGTCGAAATTGGTGACCTTGTACTCAAAAAAGCCTGTGTCGATATGAAGCGTTGGGTTGACCAAGGTCTAATTGACGGCCGTGTTGCAGTAAACTTATCAGCTCGTCAATTTAATTTACCAAATCTATTGCAGCGCATTGATGAAGTATTAGAAGAAACAGGCTTATCACCAGCCAACCTTGAATTAGAGATTACCGAAGGTACTGTTATGGATAGCCCACAGGGCGCTATCAATACGATGTATCAACTTCGCGATAGAGGCATCCATTTGGCAATGGATGACTTCGGGACAGGCTACTCTAGCTTATCTTACTTGCGAAAATTCCCGCTTAACACACTTAAAATTGACAAAGCCTTTGTTGACGACTCTAAGAGTGACATAGGTAAGGCGATGATAGATACAATCATTACAATTGCTCGTAACTTGGGACTTTCAACCGTCGCCGAAGGGGTTGAAACTGTTGAGCAACAACGTTTTATGGCGGATAAAAACTGTGATGTATTGCAGGGCTATTTATATAGTAAGCCGCTTTCTGCCGAAGAATTTGCCCGCTTTGCAAGAGCAGAGATCAATTTTGATATCGTTCCTCCGGCTTTGGTACCAGAAAAAACAGCATAACGTTGCTGGCTTACTTTAAATTTGCATAAGAGGCTAAGACTTAAAACTTCGCCTCTAACGCTTTGGCCTTATGCCTAGGCTCGTAAATAGGCTACTTGATTACCAACCTGCTTGCGCAGTGACATTTGTTTTTTTACGTTAAGTAGAGGCCAGGCAAATGGTCCAATGACTAAACCAGTAAAAAACCAGCGCTTTTTACCAGCACCATGTTTCATTGCATCAACCATAATCAAACATGCAAAAACAACAAACAGACAAACTACAAAAAATACGGCCACGTCTACTTCCTACTACAGTTCTCGAATAAAGCGGCCGCGAATTATACACAAGATTGAACAATAAACAACCAAACTTAGTTGAAAATTACATCACGCGTTGTTCTTTGATAGGTCCTAGTTTCTGGTTTTGTCCACTCGCCATTTTTAAGATAGGAGGTAGAAACTTCCATTTTATCGCCAAGCAACTTAGAACTACTTTTGACCTTCGTAATACCTTGGCTAACAACCCCCTCTCCTGTTACATCTTCGTAAGCAACAAATTCATTATCTGAAACAAACTCTAACCAACCAGTAGTAAAAAAGTCTGCCGTAGTAAAGTAATGAAACTCTAGTCGGTTCGTTTTGTTATTCCAAAAAATATAAGATTCACCGCCATACACGCCTTCATTTATCGAGTGAGTGGTTTTTAACGCCTTTCCATTCAATACTTTTTCAAAAAGCGTAACATCGATTACTGGTGGTTGACCCGGCTGCGCTGGAAATGTTGCTGTCCAACCACCTAAATAAGAGTCAAACTTTTGTAATTGTGGTGCAAATGCCGCGGTGTTTTTTCTGACAATTTCAGTTTTAGAATCGGCTGTTACATCACAAACAGAACCCAACAATGTGGATAATAAAAACACATTTGCTAACAATTTCTTACTCATTTCCTTTCCTTTTTTTATTGTTTTAACTTGCTGAGATCGAATACATGGGACATTATTAATACTGGTATGTACCAAAAGTATCCACAGAAGTTCGGTTATGTCATTGATTTTTATTCGTCGCTTAGTAATTTTTAGCATAATTGTCTGCACTTTTTCGACAATGACACCCGCAGTGCATGCAAATTCCAACAGTATCTTTATCGATCAACCTACCCAACTTACACCTATTGACGTTGTAGTTGGGCTAAGTCGCCCCCCTTTTGTTATCGAACGAGGCGATAAGGGTTACGAAATAGAACTTGTTACTGCCATTCTCAAAACGATGGAGTATCAACCAAAGTTTATGTACGTGCCCCTTGGACGAACACTAAGAATGTTAGACCAAGGAATGGGCGCTATGCTGCTCACCATTAATAATAATATAGTGCCAAATTCAACGATTCGAACCAATCCTTATATCACTTATCAAAACAGAGCTGTATATAAAAGTGACACTAAAGTCAGTGTGACCAAGTTTGCTGACCTGCGTAATTTAAGAGTTGTTGCTTTTCAAGGCGCGACCAAATACCTAGGCTCTGAATTCGCCAGTGCTGTTCGCTATAACAAAAACTATTTTGAAGTACCTAATCAACTGCAACAAGTTAGGCTCTTGCTTGAGGGGCGTATCGACGTTGCTGTAATGGAAGAAAACATCTTTTTGCACGTTCTAGAGTTAGTAAAGCCCAAACCTAGCGATGAACAAGCAGAAATTACCAGCGAAGACTTTAACTTTGCTCCACTCTTTCCACCAAATAATTACAGTGCGGCTTTTAAAGATCCTTCTCTAGTACCAATTTTTAATAGTGCGTTAGATGATTTTAAAGGTACCGAAGAGTTTAAAAAGCTTAAAGCAAAGTACAATATTAAAAATCAGTAGGTATAAAAAAAGCCGCTTAGCGGCTTTTTTTATACCTTTATTCTTTTAAATGTAGCTCTGTTGGTGAACTCGAATAAACAGTGGAGTGCCAACTTTGCTGTAGTCCACTTTATACTCTTTACCATTCAGGCATTGAACAAATAGTAGTGTCTTCGGCTCACCAAATACGTCTGGGCTAGAAATGTTAACGACTTCGCAGTATGAGTCTTTTGCTTCTCTTCTATTTCTAGGAACTGGACCATCGTGTTCAATCAAACCATTTTGAGTCACTTTCACGACAGGATTTTCCAAGTCATTTACCAACAAAAGGTCAAGTTTTCTAACTTTGTGAATTATGGTGTTTCTACCACTTCGAATATATGCTGCATCAGTCATAATTACGTTCTACTAATATTATTTGTTTAAATACTTCTACCCGAAGACTAGCTCTTTGAAAGTTATTGATCAAGAATTTCGAGTGATTAGACTCTGTTTTTTGTAAGAAATTTTTTAATTGAATGGATAACTATCTCAGGCTTATCATCAAAAGACTGATTAGATATATAAAAGTCGTAGCCTAGGGCGTCCCGTAGTACTTCCGTACGATTTGCATACATACCTACCACCCCATTAAAGATTTCGCCTGTCGGACTTTTCCACTCTAGTTTATCAATTATACCGTCCAAGTTACACGCCCCAGAAGCGCACTGTTCTTTGCCAGCTACTAGTTGTAGATCTTTTTGTTCGATTAACAAACGGCTCGCCAACCTAAGTGGAATAGTTTGAATTAGGTCTACAGGGCTCTTTAATCGAAACCCAATGTAGCCAGTGCTCTGCCTACCTGACATTTGATTAATGGTTACCAAATCACATCGTTGAATATTGTCTATGTCAAACGAAACGGAGCCGCGTTTGTGGTAAAAAGTAATCTTTTGTTCAGCCATGACCAAAACATCAGCGGGCTCCGAATTCAAGGCAAGCGCAAACAGCACTAATGCGATTGCTGCTACGAATGACACTGTGGCTATCAAACTCTGACCAGGGATAGAGCTTAATGAAACAAACAAGCCCAACGCACCAAGAGCTGCAGCAAACTGTGCTACAACTTTAGCATTGACCTGTTTGTTAGAACTAAATCTTTGCATGTATCCAAACGTTAAAATGGTTCAAAAATAAAATAAACCGCTAGGCAAATGATCGCCCAAGCCAATGCGGCTCGTATTCGTTTACAATAGGCACAATCGGTGTTAAACATTTTTACTCCTAACTGAGGTTTACCTAAATTATATGTCAATGGATCAAGTAGCAACATTTGGTGGTGGCTGTTTTTGGTGTATCGAAGCTGCACTAAACAAAATACAGGGCGTACACAAAGCGGTATCTGGCTTTGCGGGAGGAAGACGGCCGAATCCAACCTACCAACAAGTCATCACCGGTATGACAGGTCACGCTGAAGTAGTTCAGGTACATTTTGATGCCGAAGTATTGTCTTATGAATCTCTACTGGAAATGTTTTTCCAGCTTCATGACCCTACAACACTTAATCGTCAAGGAAATGATGTTGGTACCCAGTATCGCTCCATCATTCTTTATCACGACAATGAACAAAAAAACACAGCTATTTCGGTAATTCAGCGTCTTAACTCAGCTCATGTTTGGCCAGAACCAATAGTAACGGAGCTCCAAGCTTATTCGGAGTTTTATCAAGCAGAGGACTACCATCAAGGTTACGCTGAGGCAAACCCAGACCAACCCTATTGTGCTTTACTAATTGGTCCAAAGCTTAAGGCATTCAAACTTAAATTTAGTGACAAATTAAAGTAACGTTTGTAGTTTATTTGAAGGAAAAATTTAATGAAAAGTTGGAGGGCATAATTGACGCTGGAAGTAGCCACGTCAATGGGAGATATGCCCTCCGGGAGCTAGGCTCCAGTGGCGAATACTACAAATCAACTTGGCAAAAATCCTTTCAAATTTCTATTAATTTACTCTTTGTATTTTATTAACTTTTTTGACGAAAAAAGCACCATAACTTGTTAGTCGTACAAATTCTTACAAGCCAATAATAAAAAGCTATAAAACCCATACCAAAAACATTTAATTTCAATTATTTACAAAAGTGACCCATGGTCAGAATAAAATTTAAATCTAGTAAATACTCTCAGCATTTGCTTTGGTATACTTTTGACATGTCTAAGTACTATAAAATTTAAAACATGACTCTATTTCAGTATCGAATGATTTTTTGGCTGGCCTTTATAATCTCCTGTTTTGGCTTTTTTTCTGAAGTGGAACAAGGGCCTGTTCTATTTTCACACTTTGACAAAGTAATGCACTTTGGCGTGTTCGCTGTTTTGACCCTACTTTTTCAAAAAGGTTTTGGTCTAAACTGGAAAATAGGTTTAGCCCTAGCTGTAATTTATGGTGCAGCAGTAGAAATTATTCAAGGAGCTTTTGCGGGACGACAAGCGTCTTTTGGAGATTGGGTCGCCGATATATTGGGTGCAATAGCCGCTTTATATGTACTTTATGTTCTCAACCGAAAACAAGTTGAGCAATAGACATGAGTGTTGCCCTAAAGCACAAAGTATGGATATGCGGTCAAGGTGCGATTGGTAGCCTATTTGGAGCATATTGCGTTACTAAAGGAGTAGACGTTGCATATATTACAACTCGGCCGCGTAATATTGGAACTTGTGTTGAATTACTTCCCGAAATAACCGAATCACAATTAAATGAAACAACTCACTATGAGTTACCTACGCCCCAACTCCTCCCGGTTAAAGAAAAGATTGAAATATTGATCATAACGGTAAAAGCGGCTCACGTCATACAAGCGCTAAATCAAGTTCAGCCGTTTTTAACAGATCATTGCCATATCATCCTATCTCACAATGGCTTAGGGACTATCGAAGAAGCTAAATCGATTATGCTACCCACCCAATCACTGTATTTTTGCACAACTAGTTTTGGTGCACTAAAACAAGGAAACCAAGTGATTGAAACAGGTATAGGAGAATCAATTTGGAGTCTGGTACAAAAAGGCGTAAGCGTTCAGCCACTTAACCAGCAACACATGGCTAATCTATTTCCAAACGCTAAAGAGTCTGACAGTTTAACTGAAATACTATGGACCAAACTCGCAGTCAATGCAGTAATAAATCCACTGACAGTGCTCCACGACATCAAAAATGGAGAAATAAACCACCAAAGGTTTGATAAAATTAAGGTTGCCGTGCTCAATGAACTGATTTTAGTCGCTAAACATAGTGGTGTAACTTTAGAGTTGCAGCCTCTACTAGAACTCGTTGAAAGTGTCGCCAACAGAACAAAAGACAATAGCTCTTCGATGCGCCAAGATATAAAAAACAAACGAGCCACCGAAGTAGACTTCATCAATGGCTTTATTGTCCAAGAAGCAAAAGCAAACAATGTAAAAGCACCAATAAACAGTCAGCTATGGCAGCAAGTCAAAGACTTAGAATCTAGCTTAAGTTGATTTAAATAAAAGTAGATTCGTTTACATTCAACAATGCATTTAATAAACTGCAGTGAAAGCACATTTAACATTTAGAGGCTAGCGTGGGACATTCGCATCACGACGATGATATTCAAACAATCATTGAAAACGCACAAAAAACCTGTGTTGAAGAAGGTGTCAAACTAACACCTAAACGTGAAAACATTTTAATCGCCATCATCAAAGCTGGTGAAGCTGTCTCAGCATATGAGCTGGCCGAAGTTTATAGAGAGCTTTATAAACAGCCTATCCCGGCGATGTCCGTTTACCGAATACTGGACTTCCTTGTTGAGTTGTCTTTAGTCCACAAACTTACATCAGCAAATAAGTACATCGCTTGCTCGCACATATCTTGTTCACACAATCATGAAATCCCTCAGTTTTTGATCTGTGAAGAATGTCAGTCCGTAACCGAAATTGGCGTTAAAAATAACGTTATTGAAGAGTTACGTGGCAGTGTAGAAAAAACAGGCTTCAAATTAACCACGCAGCAACTCGAACTAAAAGGTATTTGTGCCAACTGTCAGTAAGCGTTCACACACATGTAACAATCGATGGTTAACACTTCATAAATTTGAAACTTAACCATCATAAATCCTTCAAATATTTCAATTAGCGTATTTCTTAATTACTCACATTAAGGATATGCAATGAACAACTTTAAACTCGCCCTACTTTCTTCTCTTATCATAACTACACTCACTGGTTGCGAACTAGATGGTGATGATGGTGCTCAAGGCCCGCAAGGCGCATCCGGTACTGATGGCACAAATGGCTTGGATGGTACAAATGGTAAAAACGCACCAATAGCGTTTAACACCAAACTCATAGGCAGAGCAGTACTCAACGCGCAAGACCCAGAGGGCGCGGCTGAAATCGTCGCATACCAGTACTCAAAAGGTTGGGTTTATGCCATCAATAGTTCTATGTCTCCTGCAACAGTTGAAGTCATTGATATTAACGATATGGACCCTACCGCTTTGAGTGCTGATTCAGAGGGAATTATCAATAACACCAACTTATCATCAGCTATTACCATTGAGCTCAACCAAGTCACTGGAGCCAACCTCTCCGGTGATGCCAACAGCATTGCTATCGATAACAATAATGAACTGTTAGCTGTGGCCGTAGATTCTGGAACAACCGGAGAGGTAGGTATGGTAGCGTTTTATGACATTGCAGGAGCCAGCCCTGTATGGCTCAAAAACGTCACTGTGGGCTTTTTGCCGGACAGCCTGGCGTTTTCACCTGACGGCAATAAACTTGTTGTTGCTAATGAAGGCGAGCCGAGCGGTGACTATTCGATTGATCCAGAAGGTTCAATTTCTATCATCAATATCGAGTCAGGTGTACCAGCCGACACAAGTGTCAATATTACTTTTACCAGCTTAAATACCCAACAGGCAGAATTACAAAATGATGGTGTCGTATTTGCCAACCCAAATGGTAGAACTATTAATGGTAACTTGTATACAGGGACAGTTGCTAAAGACTTAGAACCTGAGTATGTCACTATTTCAAAAGACAGTAAGACCGCCTATGTATCGATACAAGAAAACAATGCATTGGCGATAATAGACCTAACGACTAATACGTTAAAAGCCGTCAAAGGCCTTGGGTTTAAAGACTGGGGCCAGCTCAAACTAGATGCGTCTGATAAAGACGGCGGTCTAAACTTACAGAGTTACCCTGGCCTATATGGCATGTATCAACCAGATACCATTGCGACTTACACTTGGAATCAGGCAAACTTTATTGTCTCTGCAAACGAAGGTGATGGTCGAGAATACTTTTTCGATGCAAACAGTGAGGCCGAATGTACCGCAGCCGGCGGACTAGATTACGACGAAGACGACGGCTGTTTAGCGTTTATCGATGAAATTCGCACGGAAGATTTAACCCTAGGCGCAAACTTCGACTATCTCAATAATGATGATAACGACATTGGTCGTTTAAAAGTCACGACCTTTTTAGGAGCTAGTGACAACTCAACAGATGGTTCGGGAACTTACAGTAAGCTATATACCTACGGTGCGCGTTCATTTTCTATTTGGGATCAAAATGGTGAGTTGGTGTTTGACTCAGGTGATCAAATAGAGCGCATTACTGCTTCTGTACATGGAGCAGCATTCAACAATGACGAAGATGAAAATGTCGGTGATACTCGCTCAGACGCAAAAGGCCCTGAACCAGAAGCACTTGCTCTTGGTGAAATAGACGGTCGTACTTATGCGTTCGTAGGATTAGAAAGAATGGGTGGTGTGATGATTTACGATATCACCAACCCTTATCAAGCTGAGTTCGTTGATTATTTTTATAATCGAGGCACGGTTGAAGATGCGGAAATAACAGGAGATTTAGCGCCAGAAGGTATGCAGTTTATTCCTGCAGCCATGAGCCCAACCGAAACTCCATTACTTCTAATTGGTAATGAGATTTCTGGTTCAGTGACTGTATGGGAAGTGATGCCTAAGTAAGTCCGAGCAATTGTAATATCGCAAAACAAAAGACCCCGCTGGATTTTCCAAGCGGGGTCTTTTTTATTGCTTTACGTTTTTAGTTAAACGTCTTGCTTAGTAAAACGTCTTGCCTTCTTTCGCCATGTTAACCAACAGGTCACATGGAGCAAAACGGTCACCGTATGTCGCTTGATAGCTTTCTAGCTTAGCAACAAGGGTATCAATACCCATGCTGTCCATGTAACGGAATGGACCACCTTGGAACGGAGGATAACCCGTACCAAAGATCATACCGATGTCACCGTCACGTGGGTTACGAACAATACCATCGTCAAGACAGCGTGCCGCTTCGTTAAGTAATTGAATCACACAACGTTCGGCAATTTGCTCTTGGCTAAACTTGCTCTTAGGTGTAACACCTAACACGCGGTATACCGACTCATCGACTTGTTTGCCTTTTTTCTTAAAGGTTAACTTATCAGCAAGTGTTGGTTGAGCTGCTTTACCGTATACGTAGAAGCCTTTTTCGTTTTTCTTACCCTTACGCTCGTCTTTAGTCAGTTTATCCATCGCTGCAGGTAGCGCAAAGCGCTCACCAAATGCATCGTATAGAATGCCCGCTACCTTAGAGCCTACATCGATACCTACTTCGTCAAGTAACGTCATAGGACCTACAGGGAAACCAAACTTAACTAATGCCTTGTCGATATTCTCAACTGGCTCACCTTCCATTACAACGTTTGCCGCTTCGTTCATGTACAAACCTAAGATACGGTTTACAAAGAAGCCCGCTTCGTCTTTTACAACGATTGGTGTTTTGCCTTGACGACGAGCAAACTCAACCGTAGTTGAAATAGTCTCGTCAGACGTTTTTTCCGTTGCGATTACTTCTACTAATGGCATTTTGTCCACTGGTGAAAAGTAGTGAAGGCCGATTACGTTTTCAGGACGTGCTGCTTTTTCAGCAATTTTACGGATTGGCAACGAAGACGTATTAGATGCAAAAATTGTATTTTCGTTACAGTTCGCTTCGATATCTGCGACCATACGCTGTTTAAGGCCTAGATCTTCAAATACCGCTTCAACGATAATGTCGGCATCTTTGAAGCCAACAAAGTCAGTACCAGCTGTTAACATAGCCATCTGCTTTTGCATTTCTGACTTACGCATAAAGCGACGTTTTACTTTTTTGTTTAAAATATCATAGCTGTATTTAAACGCGTTGCGGATACCTTCTTGTGCGATATCTTTGATACGTACAGGCACGCCAGCTTTAGTTACGGTAACAAAAGAAATACCGCCACCCATTAAGCCGCCGCCAAGAACACCTGCTTTTTTAACTTTGCGAGGCTCAACACCCTCAACGCCGTTTTCTTTTTTCATTTCGGTTGTAGCAAAGAACAAACCGCGAAGTGCTTTTGACTCAGGTGTCATGCACAACTCAGAAAAACGCTTTGACTCAATGTCTAAACCTTTTTGGTAGCCTTTAGTCACACCAGTCTTGATACACTCGATAATGCGAAGTGGCGCAGGATAGTTACCTTTAGTTTGGCTTAATACTTTTTTGGTCGCCTGATCAAATACGATATTACGACCAACTGACGTATCTTCTAAGAACTTGTCCATCGCTGATTTTTTCTTAGGCTTAGATACTTTGCCTTTCTTCTTCAGAGTTTCTACCATTTCGATGGCCGTTTCTAACAAGATAGAACGCGGTACCATTTCGTCCGCTAAACCAGCTTTTACCGCTTGTTTAGCACGTAACTGCTTACCTGTTAGCATCATGTCTAATGACTTTTGAAGACCAACTAGCTTTGGTAAACGCTGCGTACCACCAGATCCTGGTAATAAACCTAACTGAACTTCAGGCAAGCCCAATACAGTTTTGTTATCGTCTGATACAACTCGTGCATGACAAGCCATTGCTAATTCAAGACCACCGCCTAAAGCAGGACCGTGAATTGCCGCAACCACTGGCATTTTCATGTTTTCGATTTTATCAAATAACTGTTGACCCATTTGCGCAATCGTTCGAACTTCTTCTTCCGACTGACATGCATCAAGCATTGATACATCAGCGCCAGCAACAAACGAGTTGTCCTTACCTGATGTGATGACCAAACCGTGAACGTGTGTGTTTTTTTCTACTTCTTCAAAAACCGCATTAATTTGGTCACCAAATTCGGCTTTTAAAACGTTCATTGATTCGTTTGGAACGTCAATCGTGATAATACCAACACCGTGCTCAGGCGTCGTTAACGTAAATGCTGACTGTTTTGTTTCTGTTGTCATGATATAAATCCTTGTTAAATCGCGATTAACCGTCTACTTCAACAATCATTGCTGCACCTAAACCACCAGCAGCACATGCTGTAGTTAGGCCAACACCACCGCCGCGACGACGTAATTCATTGATAGTTTGAGTGATCAAACGAGTACCCGTTGCTGCAAATGGGTGACCATACGCAAGTGAACCACCATTTACGTTGAATTTGCTCATGTCGATTTCACCAATTGCATGGCTGCGACCTAACTTTTCTTCAGCAAATTTCTTGCTTTCGAACATCTTCATGTTGGCTAATGCTTGAGCGGCGAATGCTTCGTGCATTTCTATTAGGTCTAAGTCAGCTAGGTTCATGCCAGCACGCTCAAGCGCGATTGGCGTAGAGTAAGATGGACCCATTAGCATGTCTTCCCAAACATCAATCGCTGAGAAACCAAAACTACGGATGTAACCTAGAGGTTCGTAACCAAGTGCCTTTGCCTTGCTCTCTGTCATAAGAAGAACCGCTGAGGCACCATCAGTTAGTGCAGTAGAGTTGGCTGCCGTCACAGAACCGTGTTTACGATCAAATACTGGACGTAACTTTGCATAACCGTCTGCTGTAGAGTTTGTACGGATAGTGTTATCCATTTCGATAAACTCTTTAAACGGTTCTGGGTGAGCGGTCATTACTTCGTCTTTCATCAAACCAGCTTCCCACGCTTTGGTCGCTAGCGTATGAGAGCGGTGAGCCATAGCGTCCTGGTCTTCACGGCTAATGTTGTGTGTCTTAGCCATTTGCTCTGCCGTTTGGCCCATGCTTAGGCCTGTAGAATATTCTGCAACTGCTGGCGGTTGAGGAGCTAAGTCAGCGATGCGAAGCTTTTTAAGGATGTTCCAACGCTGGCCGAATGTACGAGCTTTGTTTAAATCAACTAAAGCACGTGCAAGCTTCTTAGTAACACCAATAGGTAATACAGATGAAGAGTCAGCACCACCTGCGATACCTACGTCAATATGGCCTGCCATCATAGACTCAACGATATTTGCGGTAGACTGGAAACTTGTTGCACAAGCACGAGATACAGAATATGCGTCTGTACGTACGTCCATGCCAGTGCCTAATACGATTTCACGAGCGATGTTTGGCGCTTCTGGCATCTGAACCACTTGGCCGTAAACAACTTGCTGAATTTCTTTTGGATCTAACTCAGCGCGTTGTAGCATTTCACCAACAACCATTTTACCTAAGTCTAAAGCAGGAACGCCGTGATAAGCTGTTGCTTGTTTAGCAAATGGCGTACGTAGACCTGAAACCACCGCGATGCGGTCACCGTTTCTGGTTAATAATTTGTTTGCAGTCATGATTTTTCCTATTATTGAATCTGGTCTGACCTCTATTGATGACAACAGATTCTATCGAGATATAAACCAATGTCAAAAAGAATGCGCATTTTTATCCAATTTGTGCACATAATCATCGTTTAAAAACCAATCACTTGTTTTTTATTTGTGGAACCTTATATCGTTAATGCTGTCGTATACCCGACTTTAATTGTCGCTTGGTAATCACATCAATGACACATTAATTATAAAGCGTTGTCGCAAGCGGCTAAAAAATCAATATTTTATAATAAATAAACCGCTGTATTTATTCGTACAGAAGGACTTAAAAGCAGATGTCAGTAGCGCAATTTAACCAACTGAAAGACTATTTAGATTCACAAGTTATTGGACAGCCAGATTTTACTAAGGCCATTTTAGTTGCCTTACTCGCTGACGGTCACCTTTTAGTAGAGGGCCCACCTGGACTTGCAAAAACGCGAGCAATCAATGCCGTGGCAAAAGGGTTAGAAGGTAACTTTCATCGTGTTCAATTTACGCCAGACTTGTTACCAGCTGACTTAACGGGGACTGACATCTATCGCCCTGAAACAGGTGAGTTTGTATTTGAGGCAGGTCCATTATTTCACAACCTTGTACTTGCCGATGAAATAAACCGAGCCCCAGCCAAAGTGCAATCCGCGTTATTAGAAGCAATGGCTGAGCGCCAAGTAACTGTGGGCAAGACAACTTACCCATTACCGGACTTGTTCTTGGTTATGGCAACTCAGAACCCATTGGAGCAAGAAGGCACATACCCGCTTCCTGAAGCGCAACTCGACCGCTTTTTAATGCACCTAAACATAGATTATCCAGGTGCAGATACCGAAATTGAAATACTCAGACTAACTCGAGGAGAAGCGTTAGCAAACGAAGTCACTAAGCCAGAGCCTCTTACCCAACAAGAGCTGTTTGACGCGCGTCGAGAGATTTTGACCATTCATTTGGCCCCAGAACTTGAGCAATACTTAGTTGATTTAATTATTGCAACTCGTTCACCTGAAAAACTAGACCCAGAATTAGCGCGTTGGGTAGCCTTTGGCGCTTCACCTCGTGCCACTATTGCGCTGGACAAATGTGCCAGAGCCACGGCTTGGTTGGACGGTCGTGACTTTGTGACACCAGATGACATTCAGTCGGTGTTTTTTGATTGTTTGCGCCATCGTATCTTGTTGAGCTACGAGGCCGAAGCTGCTGGAATCAATGCCGACCAAGTTCTTCAGAAGATTTTGCAATCCGTAGCAGTACCTTAAACAAGGTAAAAAAGGAAGCGAGAACGCAATGCACAATCAAGTCAACTTGTGGTTACAAGAAGCCAATACCAACGGAACTCAATGTCAGCTTGATGAGCTGTTAAAGTACCAGGGTTTCACACATCTGTTGAATACAAAACCAAGTGCAAGAATCAAACATCACCTCTCTGGGCAATATTTAGCAAAAACCAAAGGTCGGGGTATGGAGTTTGACGAGGCTCGCCATTATCAACCGGGCGATGATGTCAGAGCAATTGATTGGCGAGTAACAGCACGGACCGGAAAAACCCACACAAAAGTCTTTAAAGAAGAAAAAGACCGCCCTATTTTCATCCTTTGCGATTTGTTACCTAGTATGAAATTTGGTAGTCAGTTTGTGTACAAATCAGTTCAAGCAAGTCACCTAGCAGCGCTCGTCGCGTGGCGGGCTAAGCAGCAAGGGGACAAAGTCGGTGGTTTGGTTCTCACCGACTCCCAGCTTTTAGAAGCAAAACCGAGAGCAAGACAAAAAGCACTTCTACACTGGCTTAATAACCTCGTTGAAGGAAATGAGCAGTTGGCGACCAACGAGGGTAACCTTAACGAGCAGCAAGCCTGTGCAAAATTTGAAAATGCGTGTAGTCACTTAAGACGAGTCGCTCACCCTGGTAGTCTTATCTATATCATTAGTGACTTTTTGCACGTCAACGAGCAAGCTCGCCAGCACCTTTTTCAATTACAAAAACACTGCGAAATAAATGCCTGCTGGGTTTACGATCCCATTGAGCAATCGCTGCCCAATGTTGTCTCTGACGACTTAACTGTAACTGATGGCATTCATCACAAGCGATTGAATTCGCTTCAGCAAATTACAGCGTATAACAAAACGGCACAACAATTCTTTGAACAACAAAAAAGTGCTATTCAACAACTTAATATAAAGTGGTTGCCAGTCAGTGCTGGCCTACCGTTACAGCAGCAGTTATAGGTAACAAAATGGCACAACCACCGATCAGTGAATTAAACGACATCATTCTTCCCGAACCAACTTCTTGGTGGCCGCTTGGGCCGGCTTGGTATGTTATCGCCATCTTATTTTTGATCGCTTTAATTTGGTTTGTTCAATTCCAATTGAGACGTCGCACATTAATGAAAGCTAAAAAAGAGGCGCTTAAGTTATTAAGCGAATTACAACAAGAACCACATCCACAAAAAGCCGTAAAAGCCATAAATCAAATTTTAAAACGGGTCGCTCTCGCCTACGCACACCGCGAATCTGTTGCGGCATTATCTGGAGAAGCCTGGGTGACTCAACTCAATAAATGGGCAAAAGCGGACAATCAGATTTCCCAAGAATTTCCAGCCCTTGCCTACAAGCCAAAATGCAGCGCTGCAAATGCAGATTTGTACCTCAACCAAGCTATTGCTTGGGTCAAGACAAGTTCGTTGACCAACCCTAAAGGTGTCCGACTCGACAAACACAAGGAGTCGCACCGTGTTTAGTTTTGAATGGCCTTGGCTTGCTTTACTGGCGTTTGTTCCCCTTTTAGTTTGGCTTCTACCAGAAACGGAACAGGCTAGGCCTGCGCTTAGACTTCCGACGTTTAAGTTGATGTCAGGAGAGCAGCAGACCCAATACCGCCGTTCGTTTCCTTGGTTGTGGTTTATCGTTTGGTTGGCACTCGTAGGCGCAGCCATGCGACCACAGTGGTTAGGTGAGCCAATAACGGTACCGCAAGAAGGCCGAGAAATTATGATAGCCGTGGACTTATCGGCATCCATGGATGAAACAGATATGCGTCTCAATGGCCTACCTGTTAACCGACTCACTATGCTTAAGTATGTGTTACAGGACTTTATCGATAGACGGGTTGGTGATCGTTTAGGATTGATATTATTCGCTGATACTGCGTTTGTGCAAACGCCGTTAACCTTTGATCGTGAAACCGTCAAACAAATGCTCGACGAAGCGGTCTTAGGCCTGGTTGGCGATAAAACAGCTATAGGCGATGCGTTAGGTTTAGCCGCTAAGCGTTTTAAAGATAAAGATGACTCTAATCGAATCCTAATTTTACTCACCGATGGTCAGAATACTGCGGGGAATATTACCCCTAGAGAGGCATTAGAAGTCGCCAAACAAACGGGCATTAAAGTTTATACTATTGGTATTGGTGCTGATGAGATGGAAGTACGCAGCTTTTTTGGTACGCGCAGGGTGAACCCGTCGGCTGACTTGGATGAACGCCTGTTAACAGCTATCGCAACTGAAACCGGTGGCCAGTACTTTAGAGCAAAAGACACACAACAGCTTACCAATATTTACAAAATACTAGATCAGATGGAGCCGGTTGAAGATGACCCTGTGCAACTTCGTCCTCAACAAGCCTTATTTTACTGGCCGCTGGCTTTTGCTCTTGGCCTTTCGATTCTGATTTCAGGCCTGCCAATGCTTACCCAAGTCGTAGGGGGATTTAAACGTGCTCAGTGATTTTCATTTTTTACGTCCTGAACTCTTGTGGCTAAGTATTCCTGTCTTTGTTGTTTGGTTATTGAAACGACAACATCACGCCAATAACCATTGGCAGTCGATTATTGCACCACACTTAGCCACTTCTTTATTAGAGGGAAAATCCAATCAAGGTCGACATTGGTTACCTTTGCTCTTGGGACTATTTTGGCTCACTAGTGTTATCGCTCTTGCAGGTCCAACATGGCAAAAAATAGAAAAACCCGTGTTCAAATCCAACGTGGCCAATATGATTGTCATGGACATGTCGCTGTCGATGAGAAGCACAGATGTTAAGCCTGACAGATTGACTAGAGCTCGGTTCAAAACCATCGACCTAGCAACCGCTCTTGGCGATGGGGAAGTGGGTCTAATCGCCTACGCTGGAGATGCATATACCATCTCCCCTTTAACAAAAGATCCACGTAACGTTGCAACACTGGTAAAAAGTTTAAGCCCTGAAATTATGCCAGTCACAGGCAGCTACCCATTATTAGGCTTACAGCTTGCTGAAAACCTCATGAGTCAAGCCGGCTACCTAAGTGGCCAAATATATTGGATTACTGACGGCATTGACGAAGAAGATATGGACAGCCTTCGTGAATTTACGAGCAAAACCCCGTTTGAAGTCAATATTCTTGCGGTAGGAACTCGGCTTGGCGCGCCTATTAAGCAACTCGATGGAACCCTACTGAAAGATGCCAGAGGCAGTATTGTGATCCCTAAGCTCAACAGCCAAGCCTTGCAAGAGTTAGCTGGATTGAGTGGTGGGCTGTTCCAAACGATAACTGCCGATGACTCAGATATTAAACGCCTTGCTGCGAGAAGTCGTTCGACCTTTGACGATACACAATCCTCTCAAGACTCCGATAATCATTCTCAACTTACCGGTGATGACTGGCATGAAGCCGGACCAATTTTAGTGTTAATATCAATGTTATTTTTATTATTCGCGTTTCGCCGAGGAGCGACATTTGCGTTTGTTTTGCCAATTGTTGGGGCGCTGTGTTTTTCGGTCATACCTGCTCCCGCTTTTGCCAATGATGATTCAACTCCAGAGCAGCCTCAGACTGTAACACCGTCAGAAAATTGGGCTGACATATGGTTTAAGTCAAAGAATCAAAGAGGCCAAGAGGCATTTTCAAAACAAAATTACGCCAAAGCTCAGCAAACGTTTGATGACACTAACTGGAAGGCCGCAGCAGCCTACAAATCAGGAGATTATCAGACTGCGGCTCAACTCTATCAGCAAGACCAAACCGCTCAAGGCGCCTACAACTTAGGGAATGCGTTGGCGCAAATGGGTGAATTTGAACAAGCGATAGAGGCTTACCAAAACGCTTTACAAAGGAACCCTAATTTAGAGCAAGCAGCGCAGAACAGAAGTATTGTCGAACAGTTGCTAAAGCAGTCACAAGAGTCTAACCAAGACAATCAAGAATCAGGGCAAGATGATTCATCACAGCAAAATAATCAGGATGATGAGTCTTCGTCGTCTAGCGAAAACGGTAATCAAGGCGCTCAAAACCAATCCCAGCAAGACGAGCAAGGACAAAATCAAAATGATCAACAAGGCTCAAACCCACAAGGCGAAGATCAAAAAAGTGAAATGACGGCAGATCCTAGCCAACCTTCGTCTCAGTCTCAGTCTCAGTCACAAAATCAGTCACAAAATCAAGAAACAAACCAATCTGACTCGCAAGCGGCACAAAGTGGAACTAATCAAGCCGAGACAGAACAAAAAGCAGAAGTTAGCGAAGCAGCTGAAGAGGCCGATGCAGATAATACAGGACAACAAACAGGGTCGGTTGCTAGACCAAGCCCTGAAGAAATTGCCGAACAAGAAGAAATGCAAAAGCTCGAACAACTATTGCGCAAAGTAGACGACGACCCGTCGATATTATTAAAGAATAAAATGCTGTTAGAGAGCAAACGCCGGCAATTCCAAAACCGGTTTCCTAAAGGAGTGAAAAAATCGTGGTAAGTAACATCAAGTCTCTCGTTTTTAGTGTGTTTGTGGTGTTTTTAATTTCCTTTAATGCCACTGCAGACCTGACCTCACTACAAGCTTCAATCGACCGCAACCCAGTAATGGAGCGAGAACCTTTTGTATTAAAAATAGAAGCCAACGACTCTATCAATACAAACGATTTAGATCTATCTCCCTTGCAAAATGGTCCATTTACTGTGGGTCGAACTGCCACAGGTTCACAGACTCAAATCATTAACGGTTCTATGACTCGCACTACTACTTGGAGTGTTGTTCTAGTAGCCAAACAAGCCGGAGAATTCACGATTCCGTCGTTCCAACTCAATGGAGTAAAAAGCCAACCGATTAAGGTAACCGTCGTGAAACCTTCTAACACAGGGTTACAACGCAATGAGTCTATTTTCATCGACAATACTCTGTCACCACAAAAAGTATATGTACAACAATCAATTAAGCTGACCACAAAACTATATGTGTCACCACAGGTTGAGCTTCAAAGTGGCCGATTATCCGAGCCCACACTGCAAGGTGCGATAATCAAACAACATGGAAAAGACAAAGACAGTACAGAAATTGTCAATGGTATTCGCTACCGAGTGATTGAACGTGTTTATACCATCACACCACAAGCCAGTGGCCAATTTACTATTGAGTCACCAGAGTTTAATGGCGACGTTACCTCTAGAAACAGTCGACGCTCGAGCTTCTCTAGCTTTATCCAGAGTAAACCAGTCAGTGCCTACGGTGAAAACTTTGCAATTGATGTACTGCCTATTCCTGCAGACTATGTTGGCGCATGGTTACCTAGTGACTTAGTACAACTTAATGAAGAGTGGACACCAACTCAAAATACCGTGGAGGTTGGCGAACCTATTACTCGAACTTACACGCTAACAGCGTTAAACGTCAGCGAAGAGCAACTTCCAGAAATAAAGAGTGAATATCCGAGTGAATTTAGCGTTTATCCGGACAAATCAGAAACACATTCAGTCATTCGTGACAACGCCCTCGTCTCCCAACGAGTGAGCAGTGAAGCCATCGTTGCCAATCGCCCAGGTACTTACACCCTTCCTGCGGTCAAACTAAGCTGGTTTAACACTAAGATACGTCGAATCGAAACCGCGACCTTACCTGAGCGCGTCATTAAAGTGACACCTTCGGCAAACGCTGCGATACCCGTCCCTCCTCCTGTTGGAGTTGAAGCCGAGAGCGATGAATCTAGTTCTGTTGCAACGCCTCAAGACCAAACTGAATGTAATTGTGACGCTGTTGGTATCTCAACCTCGGTCAATAACTATTGGTTATGGCTAGGCCTTACTGTTGTAGGGTGGTTAGGTGCGATTTGCTTTGCGATTTTATATTTATTTGAAAAGAGAAAACATCATCAGAGTAGGTTCTCAACTGGTGTAAATTATTCGCAAGGTTCCACTCAAAATTTTGATCTAGCGAGTTTGAAGCGAGCATGCCTTGCTCATCAACCTGAACAAGCCTATCAGTTGTTAAAGGCATGGGCTGCTATTCACAAGCCTGAATGCCGCCACATGCGTGACTTTGAGAATAGCGTCCACGAAGACCTCAAACAGCAAATAAGGCTGTTAGCTAAAGCTAGGTTTGGTCACCAACAAAATGACACTGGACTAAGCCAGCCCGTTTGGCGTGGTGAAGCTCTTTGGCAGGCTATTGAAGCAGAAAACAAAGGAGCTAATGAGCAAACGGCAGCTCATTCCAACCTGCCGCCTCTCAACCCAAGTTAAAAATTATCACGGCTCCGGAAGATAATAGATTCCTCTATTTTTTATCCGGAGCGTTTATCCATTTATTTCTGGTGTCCAGACAATGGCGTCATTTTTAGGTAATGGCTTACTGTAAAAGTAACCCTGAATAAAAAAGCAGTTTTGACTAGCCAAAAATTCGACTTGGTCTTTTGTTTCGGCACCTTCGGCGATAACTTCAAGGCCAAGTTGAGTAGCCATAGCGATTATCGCACTTGTAATCTCTACATCGCTTTTATCCGATGGTGTATCTTTAATAAAAGAACGATCGATTTTTAGTGTGCTTACCGGTAATCGCTTTAAATAACTTAACGATGAATATCCCGTACCAAAGTCATCAATTGAAATATTAATTCCCAATGTCTTGATGTCTTCTAATTGTTTTATGGCACCTTCAACATCCCTCATCAAACTAGACTCAGTTATTTCTACCTCTAGTAAGGTTGGGTCAATTCCATATTTAGTGATCACGTTATTTAGGTTCATGACCAAGTGACCAGACTCAAATTGTTTAGCGCTTAGATTGACTGATACGACAACATTTTGTTTACTCTCATGAACAAATTGGGCGGCTTTTTCTAACACCCAATCTCCCACTTTTAAAATCAAATTACTTTGTTCAGCAATAGGAATAAATTCGGCTGGAGAAACAAATCCACGCTTTTTGCTGGTCCAACGTAGTAAGGCCTCAAAGCCAACTAGCAGAGGACCGCGGCTGTCAACTTTAGGCTGAAAATAAAGCTCGAGTTCATCGTGTTCAATTGCGTGTAACAAGTCCTGTTCGATTTCAATTCGGGCTTTTGCGATAGTATTGAGTTCTTGAGAATAGAAGTGATAAGTATTTTTACCTTGAGATTTTGCCTCATACATCGCCATATCCGCATGTTGTAATAACAGCTCTGCGTCATATTGATCAGACGAAGACATGGTAACCCCAATACTGACTCCTACTTGTACATAGTGTTCATTAAGCTCAAAAGGCTCTTTAGCAATATCTAACAGACAATTTATTTTGGCGATTACATCTTGTTGAGATTTGACCCCTCCGGTCACGATTGCAAACTCATCGCCGCCCATTCGAGCAAATACGTCCTCATTTCGCAGTGTCGCAGAGACCTTATCAGAAAATAACTTGAGCAACATGTCACCACCTTCATGACCCAAAAAGTCGTTCACTTTTTTAAAGTCATCAATATCAAAATAAAACAACGCAAAGTCATATCGACCTCGTTTACTTATTTCCACCAGCTTTTCTAATTGTGCCAGGAAGAACGCTCTATTATTCAGCCCAGTAAGTTCATCAATGTAGGCTAACCGTTCAATTCGACTTTGATTGTCTTTGACAGAAGAAATATCTTGGAACGTTGCTACGTATTTTTCAGTCTTACCATCCTGAGATCGCATTGGCGTAATACTGCAATTAACCCACACTTCTTGGTCCGTCTGTGTATGCCCATTTTGAATTAAAATAAGCTCACCCTGCCAAGCCCCTTTTCTGCGTAATTGGTTACTCAACTGCTCCTTTATAAACTCCATATGAGGATGAATGAAGCTCAAAATAGATTGACCAATTAAAGATGACTTACTACTACCAAGCAGCCTCTGACCTTTATTATCAATAATCGTAATATTCAAATCTGGAGTTAATAATATGACAATGTTATCCGAGTAACTGATCGCTTGCGCTAACGCCCTATTTTGTTCAACCTTATCTTTGAGGTCATTATTTTCCTCTCGAAGCCTATGCATATAACGTCTTTCAACAGTCACAAAGCGTTTAATTTCCTGTGACAAGGGGCTGAATTCATCTTGTTGGCTTTTGTTTTTATTTAGCCACTCCATGTCCTTTTCTAAAACATCAATTGAGCCATTACCCCAACGACTAAATGGCTCGATAAGCCGCTGAGTGCGCTTTTCTATTTGTCGTTTAGAAATTAAATAACTAAAAATAAAAGTAACAAAAATAAACCCAGCGCAAGTCAGCCAATACACTAATTGGTCATATCGATATTGGTCTAAAATACGGTTCTTGCTTTGATATACAGCCATTATCCAATTACTGTGTTCAATAGGCATAGCATCAACAAAAATCGTGTCAGCTCGCTCTGAATATTGCTCTATATTTTTTCCTGAGTTTCGTTTCTCGATATATTCTGCAAGGCCATTACTCAGTACCGAACGAACGTAATTTCCGGCATTGTAAGACTCAGCTTGACGAAGTAATTTAAGGCTGTAATCCGGGTGATAAATCACCTTTCCCAACGAGCTATAGATAAAATAACGAACCTCAGACTCATTAACATTTGTAGAGACAGAAGCAATCACCTCATCCGTTGGAATCATGCCACCCACCACACCAAGAACGTTGTTGCCCTCTCTAAAAACAACACCATAGCCCAACACATATTGTTGTAAGTGAGCGTCGTAGAAGACTTGAGTCCATCCACTCTGCCTATTCAATAGCATTTGAAACGAGTTTCGTTTGATAAAAAAGTGACCATTGTGACTCAGAGTCCATTGTTCGCTCGAAGAAACTACGTTCCCCTTATCATCCGCTAAAAAGACGACTCCTCCGGGAAGCTCTATTCCATCTAAAGCTTTATTATTGTCCATTAAAAACTCTGAGCTCAACACCACCTTATTTGCGGTTGTTTGAACAGCATTTTGCAAAGGTTTAAAAAAATCACTAATGTTTCGTGATTGTTCAGATAACACAGACGTGCGTAGCAGTTTGGCTTGCTTTAAGTGGCTCTCTACTGGCTTGACTATCATAAGCTGATATATGACAAGCACTAAAACGAACATCAACACTGAAACCCAAGTGCTTATACGTACACTGATCCCATTGAGTTGAACAAGAGTTATCAAACAAACCTCCAGTTATTGATAGATGACACGCTTAGGATTGGTAAATGAGATGCCTAGTCAATTCGTTTGTTAAGTGATACTTTTTGTACAAGCATTCGACTCAATCGAAAGTCTAAAAATCAAAGGACGACAACATGGCTAAATGGGCAACTCTATTTATAAAAATAATTATGATCTTACTGATTCTAGTAAGTATTTTAGTTTACATATCGTTAAAATCGAGTTTACCAATGTTAAATGGTCAAATAAGAGCCAATGTCGAACTCCCAGTCCTTATAGAACGGGACAAAAACGGCATTTCTTTTATCAATGCTCAATCTGCCAATGACCATGCCTTTGCCCTGGGTTGGCTCCATAGCCAAGAGCGATTTTTTCAAATGGATCTACTCAGGCGAAATTCTGCTGGTGAACTTGCCGAACTGTTTGGTGAAGTTGCACTGGCTCATGACAAAAAAATACGTGTACACCAATTTCGTCAGCGCGCCAAACAACGTTTCAATGAACTCCCTAGTTCACACAAATCTTTATTAAATTCATATACCGAAGGTGTGAACACTGGTTTGTCCGAACTCTCAGTTTACCCCTATGAATACTTATTATTGGCAACACCTCCAAAACAATGGCAACAAGAAGACAGCTTTTTAGTGTTGTTCTCTATGTTCATGGATCTGCAAGACGAATATGGCGAAAGAGAGAAGCTGCTGGGTGAATTGCACGCTCGGTTGATGCCAGACGTATTTAATTTTATCAACCCTAACGGCTCTGAGTGGGACGCTACCATTGACGAGGTTAATTTTTCATCGCCCGACATCCCTAAAAACAGTTTTGAGCCCGCTCCTATTATAGACACCAGCGTTCCAAATACTGAAACTGCCAAGTTATCTACATTTTCTCCTTTTGTACCATATGATCACGAGGCACTAAAAGGCAGTAACAGTTGGGCTGTGACCGGACAACTGACGCCATACAGCAGTGGCATGTTGGCTAACGATATGCACTTAGGTATTGGGGTCCCAAATATTTGGTACAGAAGTTCGGCAAAATTCTCTGCAAACAATCAAGACATTGAAATACACGGTGTTACATTACCCGGAACTCCCGCGCTTATCGCTGGAACTAACACCCATATCGCTTGGGGCTATACAAACAGCTACGGTGATTGGTCAGACTTAATAAAAACAACCCTGTCTGATACCGACAACCACTACCTAACGGCTCAAGGTCCGTTACAGTTCGAAACTGACTTCGAGTCGATCAGAGTAAAAGGCCAATCACCAGTTGAAATAACCATAAAAAAGACCATCTGGGGACCCGTAATTCACGAGGAAAAAAACAACCTTTATGCCCTAAGGTGGGTCGCTCATGATCCTGAAGGTGTTAATTTTAATTTGTTGGAGTTAGTCTACTCTCGCAACGTAGAGTCCGCATTAGACATAGCAAAAACCCTGGGCATACCAGCTCAAAACTTCACCGTCGTCGACACCCATGGTAATGCTGCTTGGACAATCGCTGGCGCAATCCCAGATAAGCTAGGCGCTAACTTATCCCAGTTACAATGGCAAATTCCGCAAGACTGGAGCCAAACAAGCACAAAAGGTCATATTACTTGGAACGGCTACCTAGCTCCGTCTGATTACCCAGTTGTCATTAACCCTAAATCAGATCGAATTTGGACAGGAAATAGCCGAGTAATTGGCAGCAGCGAACTCAACAAAATCGGTAATGGCGGTTATGCTTTAGGTGCACGTTCGCGCCAAATTGCCAATAACCTTAAATCAAGGCAAATCTTTACTGAAGCTGATTTTTTAGCAATTCAATTGGATGACAAAGCAGAGTTTTTGACACCTTGGTATGAGTTTTTAACTCACTCAGTTCTGCCAACCAGTGAAATTAATGATGTCCAAAAACAATCACTTACTACCCATCTTAGCCAGTGGCAAAACAGAGCTAGTATTGACTCCATCGGTTACACCATTGTAAGGCAATTTAGAATAGAACTTCGCGAGCTACTTTTTACCGAGCTTTTTTCTCAAACATTAGATAAGCCTACAGATCAAATTAATTACCGAACAATCCGCTCGCAACTCGAGCCAGCGATGTGGGCTATGATCACCCAGCAACCCTCGCACTTATTACCTGAGCGATTCACAACTTGGAACAGTCTATTTAACGAAGCGCTAAATAAAACAATTAACCAACTTGAAAAACAATTTGATAGTCTAGACAACGCCTCTTGGGGAGCAAAAAACCAAACCAATATTCAGCACCCGTTAAGTCGTGCAATTCCTGCACTAGGTTGGCTATTAGATATGCCGAAGCATCAAGTCTCAGGTGACAGCTATATGCCAAAAGTTCAGGGTAGTCGTTTTGGCTCATCACAAAGGATGGTAATTGCGCCAGGTCACGAAGATACCGCTATTTTTCATATGCCCGTGGGACAGTCTTCTCATCCCCTTAGTCCTTATTTTGGGGCTGGTCATGAAGACTGGATTAATGGTACGGTGAGTCCTTTGCTGCCGCAGGCAACAAAATATCGTTTGACCCTTCAACCAAAGTAAAAAGGAACACATTGTTGAGTAACGCCAGTCAAGATTTACAAGACATACGTAAACAAATTAATCACATAGACAATCAGCTATTGGCATTGCTTGCAGAAAGGCGAGCTCTGGCTAAAGCAGTCGCAAACGCAAAAATTGCGCAAGACAAACCAGTGAGAGACACCGGACGAGAAGAACAAATGCTTATCGCCCTGATAGAAAAAGGCGCTGAGTTAGAGTTAGATGGTTATTTTGTAAAGCAAGTCTTTCAGACAATCATTGAAGATTCGGTATTACACCAACAGGCTTTGTTACAGCAACACATCAATTTGCCTAACGGACACCAAACCATTAACCGAGTCGCATATTTAGGTAGCCAAGGTTCATACAGTAACCTAGCTTGCCATAAGTACTTTTCGCGTTTTCCAGGTGAACTCAAGGCGATGGGGTGTTCAAGTTTTGCCGAAATAATCGAAAAAGTAGAACACAAACACGCCGACTACGGCATATTGCCGATTGAAAACACGTCGTCGGGCAGTATTAATGATGTGTATGACCTTTTACAACACACGGACTTGTCCATTGTTGGTGAACTCACTCACCCTATCAACCACTGTATGGTAAGTGCTGTACCTACTAGCCTTGAACGGATTAAAACCCTGTACGCACACCCGCAAGTGTATGCACAGTGTAGCCACTTTTTGACTCAGTTCGACAATGTCGAAATCGTACACTGTGAAGCTTCTTCTGCGGCATTTGAGGCGATTCAACAAGACACATCTGGGACTGTCGCGGCATTAGGTAGTGGCGAAGGCGCGCGTTTGTACGGCCTACAGATCATTGCCGAGGCTTTAGCAAACCAAAAGAAAAACTACAGCCGCTTTATTGTACTAGCGAGTAAAGCGATTGATGTTGCCAGCCAAGTTCCCGCCAAAACGACTTGGATTATGTCGACTGAACAAACCCCAGGCGCTTTAGTTGATGCACTACTGATATTAAAACAGCATGACGTAAACATGACCAAGCTTGAGTCTAGACCTATCACGGGTAATCCTTGGGAAGAAATGTTTTATGTGGATGTCGAAGGGAATATTCGCGATGCCAACATGCAACGCGCATTGGATGAGTTACAACAAACCACCCGCTACTTAAAAGTCTTGGGCTGTTATCCAAACGAAGATGTACAGCCAACAAAAGTATTGAAATAACAGATACTAAAAAGGTCACCTAGGGTGACCTTTTTTTTGGTTATTTAAACTTGAGCTACATACTTAATTGGAGACGCACCGTTAGATTCGATATTCTGTTTTAAATCTTCGACTTTCTCGTGGACTTCGTGCAATGAGGTTTGTAACTCTTCAATGATTTGCATGTCTACGTGACGACGGTTTTCTTCCGAACTTAGTATTTCTGTTGCCTTGCGCAGTTTTGATAATGACTTCTCTAGGTTTGTCATTGGTTCACCTTGTTATTTTTATAATTTCCTAGGTGTTCATCTTGAACTATATGGTGGCTTCCATGCACAGGCACCTTACTCTCAGCTATCGTAACAAATTACACCCTGAAGTACAGGTTCAGGGTGTTTCAAAACATTTCAAACGTTTAACCTTTGTTATAAGGCTGGTGCTTACAGTATGGTGTTTTCTCTTCTAGACGTTGCTGAATGTCTTCGATGTAGGCTTTTTTACGAGTCTTAACATCTTCTTCTTTAAAGGATTTTTTGTATTCATCAACTTCAACAATTTCCATGTTGACTTTGATTTTTTTGAATAACCTTGGTAATCGTTGACCTGGAATTTGAATATGGTGCATTCCACCACTATACAAAAACAAAATGTTTCCACCTTCCAATTCATCGATTATGTCCGCAACACCGCCACGAACCGTCATCGGATTACCGTGTTTGTCATTGCCATCACGACGACGCATTCGCCCCTCAGGAAGAATGGCAACAATTGCATCATCATTAACGCGCTTCAAGAAGTTTGTCCATGACTCATCACGCTTTCGGCTAATTGGCACGACGCCTGGCACTAGAGCATGAAAAAACGTTCCCACAATAGGACGACTTGTCGTTATATCGGCAACCGGCAAAAGAACATGGCGAGCAATTTTCCAGATAAACGGAAACGGTGCAAGCCTTACCAACATAGCCTCAAACAAACTAGTGTGATTGAGTAATACCATAAGCTTTACATCTTTGAGGTCTGGATATTGTTTTTTACTTAACCAGGTGATCTCAAATCGGTAAAACAGCCAACTTATCATTTTTACCGTAGACATCACGGTAAAGCTAAAACATTGTGCAAATCGATTAGCACGCATTATTTACCCTTTCAATTTTTTAGTTTGAGCGGTACTGCAAATAAGATTCAAGGCCTTCCGCTAAATATTGTTTTAATGACCGCTCAGGCGCACTGGGTAAATGAACACTCAACAACATACCAGGCGTATCATTAAAACTCTCATCGATACCAATACAATAAAAACGCGCTGCCATTTTTTGATATTGCTTCATCAATACGGGCACATCTTTACTATCAGTCTCCCAGCCTTGAACGACCGCGGATAATACTCCATCTTGATGATGATGTTTAGCAAAAAACTCCGTCATCTCCGGGTTAATGGGTACTGCAAAGGGGCTTTTGGCTGAAACTTGGTCACTTGGCTCAGTCATTACCTGCCTGATACATTCTACAGACTCTGGCCGATATAGTTTACTCAATGAAACCGTACCGTAGAGGGTTCTGTACTGTGGATGTCTAACCACATACTCGCCAATTCCGCGCCATAATAAATATAACCCATAAAAACTTCGTTGATGCTCAGGAACAATAAATGAACGTCCCATTTCGAGACACGGTTCAGTATGATTGATAAATCCTTGTTTAAAATTAAACATTTTTGACAGATACAAACCTTGTTCACCAAATTCGGCCAACAGCTTATCGGTTTGTCCCATCCGGTAGGCACCAATAATATCTGTCGTAGAATCTTGCACGATGAATAAGTGTACATAAGTCGCATCGAAAGAATCAGTGTCTATTGGCTGTCCAGAACCTTCATTATGCAGTCTGAAGACTCGCTCACGTTGACGGGCAATTTCCTTCACGGTTGTTGAGAGCTGACGTTGATATCCGTAATAAACGGTAAAGCCTTTGTATCGGGTTAATACTTGCTCATCGGGTAAGGCTTCGAGTTCAGCACTTATTTGGCGCTTGTCTCCCTCAGGAGCAAGCGGTTGCATGGTATCAATAATGTCATCTGGCCATTGATATTCATATCGCGAATCCAATAAGTGGGACTGCAACCGCAAATAATCATTAATGGTTTCTACCGACTTCAATTTAGCCAGCAGTTTTGTTGGTAAACATTTTCCGACTCGCATCTGAATGGGTTGGCCTTGACGTTTAAGTATTTCTCTAAACATCATCAACAGTTTGGTTTTGGTCCAGACTCTTCCCCATCGGATAAATTCGGGGCTATTTTGACCCTCAAAAAAAACTGGAATAACTGGGGAGTCGGTGCGCCTCGCTAATTGTGCTGCAACACGATTCCAATCGTCATCACACACTCGTGCTCTTTTAGACTCATAATCCGACACTTTGCCACTGGGAAATACTACGAGAACACCACCATCGTCTAAATGCTGTTTGCAGGCCTTTAATGCCGACATATTAGCTGGGTCTTTTGGGCTAAGTGGGTCGATAAAAATAAAGTGAGACTCGATTTCTTTAAACATCCCCAACGCTTTATTTGCAAGTACTTTGACATCGCTGCGAAGTTTGCCCAGCTCATGAGCTAAACCGACCCCTTCTAAACAGCCAAAAGGATGGTTAGACACAACAATACAGCTGCCTTGCTCAGGAATTTGTTTTTTTAAATCCGTTGCCCCAACCAATGGTGTTTTTAAATACCGCAATAGCTCTCTACAAAAGCTTTGTTTGTCTAGCCCCGGCAAATGACTTTGGCGATAAACGTCATTGAGAGCATCGAGCCCCATTAATTTGTCACCGATGGTCAATAATAACCGACCCAATACAGATCGAGTTTTATCTGGGTATAGGGCCGAAAGACTGATATTAGAAACCGCTAACTTGTTGGTCATGTTATTCTTTTTCTTAATGACAGATAAACTGTTAATTAGGTACAACTGTATTTAAACATTTGCAGAAGACAAATTGGAAATTTTTTTAGCCTCTTGTAGGTCTTATCAACTATGAAAACAAAATACATAACCTACGAAGCACTAGTAAGGGCGTACAGCAAAGATTTGTACCGCTATGGCTATTGGCTTTGCAAAGATGCAAACGTAGTCGAAGACATTGTGCAAGAGACCTTTTTAAGAGCTTGGCGGTCGTTAGATTCACTCAAAGATGAAGGCGCTGCTAAGTCTTGGTTGATCACAATTCTTCGACGTGAAAATGCAAGACGCTTTGAGCGCAAACAATTTGATCTCGTTGATATAGAAGAGCAAGAACTACCAGACAATATCTCTCCTGACAACGAACAAGACCTAGAAGTCCATTTGTTGCGACGTCAAATTTATAAACTTGAGCCTGAATACAGAGAACCTTTAATTCTTCAGGTCATCGGCGGATTTTCCGGTGAAGAAATAGCAGACATTTTAGAATTGAATAAAAACACCGTCATGACTCGATTGTTTCGAGCACGTAACCAATTAAAAGACGCTTTAGAAGCCCAGCCACTCAAAAAAGGAGTCAACAATGGATGAATTAAACTTCCGACGTAAACTGTTTGCCGATCCGAATGACTCTACTTCCGAAGTCGTCGACGCATGCCAAAAAGACCCTAATAAAGCAAAGTTCAAAGCTGATTTACAGCAATTGGATGACAAAATAGCCTCTGCTCTCAATGTCGAAGTTCCAGAAAACCTTGCGGAGCGAATTTTATTAAACCAAAGCATTACCACTAAAATCAAAACCCAAAAGAAGCGTCGAGTTCAAGTTGCTGTTGCGGCCTCTATAGTGGCTGCTGTTGGTTTGACTATAGGCGTGATGCAATCACCTAAACACTATGACGGACTCGTCGAACATGCAATTGCGCATATGTCTGCTGAACTCGACCATATTCCCAATCATGGTGAGGCGACGCTTTCGCAGCTCAATGATAAATTGACGTATTTTGGCGCAGAGTTATTAGAGCAAGTCGCCAAGATCAAATTTGTTAGCTTTTGTACGTTTGAGGGGACACGAAGTTTGCATATTGTTATGGATGATCAAGGCCGTGACGTAACGGTATTTGTTGTACCTAAAAAAGCAAATCTCAAGTATCAGAATACTGCATTTTTAAACGGCTTTAGCGGCACTTCTACAGAATTAAATGATGCCAGTGTAGTGGTCGTTACTGATGATTCAGACTCAAGTTACAAATGGTCACAAATATTAACAAACTCGCTGAAGTGGCAAAAAGCATAGACAAAAAGCCAAGAAGTACGATGAGTCGTCTATAAACTGAGGTAAAAAGCATTCTCTTATTAGAATTAAATAGCTATTATATTGCAACACAGTAGATATTATTCCTATTCGGAGAAGGACGAAAATTATGGACAGCTTTGATCGACATATACTTTCCCTTTTGCAAAATGACGGCTCGATGTCACTAGCCGAAATTTCTGAGCAAATTGGGCTTTCACAAACCCCGTGTTGGCGTCGCATACAGCAGTTAGAGCAAAATGGCATTATTCGCAAACGCGTTGCGCTACTTGACCCAGAAAAACTCAACGTTGGTTTGACTGTGTTTGTCAGTTTGAAGACAAATCAACACACTCCGGAGTGGGCCAAAATTGTCGATGAGTTTGCAAACAGTTCTAACGAAATAATTGAGTTTTATCGATTAAGCGGTGAAACCGACTACTTAATGAAAGTATTGGTTTCTGATATGAAAGCTTACGATGAGTTTTATCAGCGACTTATTCGCCACGCCGGATTTAGTGATGTAAGTTCAAGTTTTGCAATGGAGCAAATGAAGTACTCAACTGAAGTACCATTAGCGTACAGCTAAAATAATCTTTCCTTTAATAAGGGTTGGTGGGAAACAATTTTCCACCAACCCTTTTTTTTAACAAAAAATAAACAAAAACATTCTTCAAAATAAGTCTCATAATAATACACAGCCAAAAATATTATTCCAATTGAGCAAAGATGTTAGAAAATTATTTCAAACCTTACAGAACAGCCATCATTGGTGCAGATCTCATCAGTAAAACCTCTGGAAAGCCTATTCTATATGCAGATTGGACTGCCAGTGGTAAGTTATACCGACCAATCGAAGAACATATACTCAACGAACTGGGTCCCTATGTAGCAAATCCGCACACAGAAAACACTGAAACAGGCCGCATCACAACCCGTGCATATCATGATGCAAGAGCGACAATAAAATCACATGTTAACGCCGATCATCGTCATGCATTGATCTGCACAGGCGCTGGAGCAACCAGTGCAATTAATAAACTACAACGCATTCTTGGCTTAAAAACACCACAACCAACTCCATCCTTTTGGCAAAAACTGTTTAAGCCAGCCATTTGTCGACCTGCGGTTTTTGTTACTCACATGGAACACCATTCCAATCAAACCAGCTGGAATACCTGTAATGTCGATGTATTTGTTGTTAACCGAGCCCCTGATGGTCAACCATGTTACAAACACCTAGAAGCTTTGCTCAAAGAGCACAAAGCGAGACCACTTTTAATCGGAGCCTTTACAGCCTGCAGTAATGTTACCGGAGTTCAAACCGACGTACGGCGATTAGCTCGATTGATGCATCAAGCAGGTGGGATCATTTGTGTCGATTACGCTTGTTCCGCTCCGTATGTTGAAATAGACATGACACCAGATGAGCCAGACGCCCATATAGACGCTATTTATTTTTCTCCTCATAAGTTTTTGGGAGGCCCAGGCACAGCTGGAGTTCTGATTTTTGATAAGACCTTATATACCCTCAATGAATGCGCACCAGACAAACCAGGTGGCGGTACAGTCATGTGGACAAACCCTTGGGGTGAACAGGCATTTTATAAAGATATTGAAAAACGTGAAGACGGTGGCACACCTCCCTTCCTGCAAGTTATAAAAGCCGGTCTCGCAATTAATTTAAAGGACCAAATGGGAGTCGACAAAATTGCCACGAGAGAAGCTCATCTACGCAGAATATTAATGAACGGCATTAGTGCCATTGACCAAGTTCAGATTTTAGAGCCAAATGCTAAAAACAGACTTTGTATCGTGTCGTTTTACGCAACGGGAATTCACCATAATTTGATCGTATGGTTACTCAACGATAAGTTTGGTATTCAAGCTCGAGGTGGTTGCAGCTGTGCAGGCACTTATGGCCACATTTTGCTTAATGTTGATCGCCCCCAATCTGACCAAATAGTATCGAAAGTAAACCGTGGTGATCTTGCTGATAAACCAGGATGGGTAAGAGTTTCGCTACATCCTACTAATACCGATGAAGAAGCTTATTTTGTAGTTGATGCGATAAAGTCCATTGTAGCCAACATTGATGAATGGCAAAAAGACTACGAATTTAACCCGAAAACAGGCGATTTCATGCCAATAAATAGCACCGTCAGTATTGACACTGTGCCATTAAAATCGGTGCAACTTTACTCTGCATAAGATATGCAATGCAACTGAGTAAGAAATAAAAAAAGAGCTGTAAAAACAGCTCTTTTTAGTCAATATTCAGCGCTCTTTAGCACTGAGTATATCGATTAAGCAACGATGTCTAATAACTCAACATCAAATACTAACGTTTGGAATGGACCAATAGCACCACCCGCACCTTGCTCGCCGTACGCAAGCTGGTAAGGGATAGTTAAACGCCACTTTGAACCAACAGACATTAGTTGTAACGCTTCTGTCCAACCTTTGATTACGCCACCAACAGGAAATTCAACTGGCTCACCACGATCGTATGAGCTGTCGAAAACAGTGCCGTCGATTAGTGTACCGTGGTAATGCGTCTTAACTGTGCTTGCAGCAGTTGGCTTTTCACCAGAACCTTCAGTGATTACTTCATACTGAAGACCAGATTCAGTAACAGTTACACCGTCGCGCTTAGCGTTTTCGTCTAAAAACTTTTGACCTTCTGCAGACGCTTCTTTAGCACGCTCTGCTTGAGCTGCTTGCATGCGCTCGTTGATTACGCCAAAAGCAGCTCGTAGATCTTCTACTGATACTGCCATTTCGTTACCATTTAGGGCGTCAACGACACCTTGTGCTACGGCATTAGCATCTAAGCCTTCAAACGGGTTGCTAGCAACTTGGTCACCGATTTGACGGCCGATACCGTAACTTGCTTGCTGCTCTACAGTTGTGTATTGAGACATAATTCTCTCTTATTTTGCGAGTTAGAAAGCCGCCAATGTTAGCACAGACTAAGGTTGGGGTTAAAGCGTCGGTCGCGAGGCAATCTACTTAATCTTCACCTTCAAGCAAGTTGTACAAGATTTTACGGACATTTTCTGATTCAAAAGGCTTGTCACATAATGCATTTACACCCGCTTTTTCAATGTTGGCAAGGTGTGTCTCGTTTGCTTCAGAGCTGACCATTAAGATCGGAATATGAGACTGGCCACTTTGAGTGCGGATAAATTTGGTCAATTCTTCACCGTTGACTTCTGGCATGTTGTAGTCGGTAACAACCAAGTCAAACATTTCGTTTTGCAAAACTTCTATCGCTTCAGAGCCGTCACCCACTTGAGTAATTAAGTCGATACCCAAATTGGTTAGCACTCTTGAGATAAAGTTACGGGCCATTCGACTGTCATCAACAACAAGCACTCGCACTGACTTGATGTCAAAGTATGAAAGCTGTAACTCATCGGCGCTTAACAAGTCTATTGTCGAGTTTATCGCCGTCCCTAAATGTTCTGGTGTAAATGGTTTAGGTAAAATAGCAACAACACCGGATTGGCGGAATGTTTCAAGTTGCTCTTTATTGGATTCACTGGATACAAGCATGAATGGAATATCTTGCATCGACTCGTCTTGTTTTAGCTTTTTAACTAAGTCCAACGCGGTTCCATCTTCAAAGTACATGGCACTGGTGACTAAGTCTGGAGAAGAATTTTTGATAATTTGCAGGGCTGCTTCTACACCATCAGCAAAGTCGACATTAGTGATGTCTTCTTTTTCAAGCTGCTTGGCTATAAACTTTTGTTGAGTACGAGACGGCTCAACAATTAAAATTGATAAATCACTTGGTGCTAAATCTGACATAGCTTTTTCTCTTTCATTTATACTGCTAATGAAACCTAACCGCCAGCCAACTTGCACTTGTAGCCTAGCGATTCCATGATTGTTTTGATTTGGTCTCGATCGTCTCCCTGAACTTCAATGGTTCCGTCTTTTACAGCACCACCTTTACCGCATTTCTTTTTTATGGTTTGGGCAAGCTTTTTAAACTCATCCGGCGGTAAAACCACGCCCGAAATAATACAAACGCCTTTGCCCTTTCGCCCTTTGGTTTGACGTTGAATCCTCACCCAGCCATCGGCGTATTCTTCACCGACAAGTTCAGGTGATTCAGGCTCATCTTTAATCCTTCCTTGGTCAGTGGAATAGACGAGTTTCCCTAATTGACTTTGCCAATCTGACATCTTAAGACCTATAAATACTTTAAAAAACGGGCGAAATTTAGCACACCTTCATTTAATTAAAAATGCTTTTATCTCAGTGCTTAACATTTGTAACCATTGATCTTTTAGTCTATAAACAATACGAGACTCTGATAATATATCGTTAACGTTAATTAAGATTAGTTTAGCACTCATCTAAAAATGTTTTTAAAATCTTATTACAAAGGAAAGCTTTATGAGTTTAGTAACCTCAACATCTACCGATGGCAAAACTTTCATCATGCAGATCAAAGGGAAGTTTGATTTTAACCTGGTTCAGGACTTTAGGCTCGCCTATGCAAATGTCACTAAAGACACAGAGACGGTCGTTGTTGATTTAAGAGAAACAGAGTACATGGATAGCTCTGCGCTAGGTATGTTACTCAATATGCAAAAGCTGTTAGCGGACAAAGTAGAACACTTCAAAATCTCTAACTGTCGCCCACAAATCAAGAAGATCTTACAAATTTCAAGATTTGATAAAAAATTTGAAATCGACTAATACGGATTAAACGATGTCATTACAGATTTTGGTTGTTGATGATCAACAGATAAACCGCACAATTTTATCTCGTAGCCTAGAAAAAGAGGGTTATACGGTTATCACCGCTGCAAACGGTTTAGAAGCGCTCGAAGCATTTACCCACAATGATCCAGACATAGTCTTGCTCGATGCAATGATGCCTGTCATGGACGGCTTTGTAGCAGCCCCTAAGCTCAAAAAAATGTCGACGAATGTTTACCTGCCGATTATCTTTTTAACTGCTCTAGACGATCAGGAAAGCTTAAAAAGGTGTCTCGAAGTAGGCGGTGATGACTTTTTGAGTAAACCCTTTGATCAAGTCATCTTGGCAGCCAAAATCAAAGCTCACGCTAGAATCCGTGAACTCAGTAAAAAAACATTCGAACAAAAAAAACAACTCGACTATTACCGCCTCCAAACTGAACGTGAATTTCAAATCGTCGAGCATATTTTCAATCGAGCTTTGCAAGGAAATTATCAAGCTCCCGACCACATTGATTTTTACTTATCGCCTGCCGCTATGTTTAACGGTGACATCATGCTGACGAGCATGGGACCCACCGGAAACCTTTATGTGATGATGGGAGATTTTACCGGCCACGGGCTCGCATCGGCCATTGGTACTCTTCCTGTTTCCAGGGCATTTTATGCCCTGACACGCAAGGGTCTTGCAGTAGGTGAAATAGCAGCTGAGATAAACTCTATACTTCTCAACTTGTTACCTAGTGACATGTTTTGCGCCGCGGCCATTGTCGAAATGAGTCATAACGGCAAGAGTCTGACGACATGGAGCGGTGGTACACCAGATATGTTCATTGTCGATGACGAAAAAGGCATTAGAGAAGTATTATCTGCCCAACACATGCCACTTGGAGTTTTAGGTGAGCACGAATTTGAAAGCAGCGTAACCAACATTAACGTTAGCGAAAGCGATAGCCTGTTTATCTACTCTGATGGCGTAACCGAGCTTGCTAACAACGAAGGTGATATGTTTGGCGAAGCGCGTTTGATTCAACAACTAAATAAATTAAAAACAGACACAATCGAACATCTGGTTGGTTGCCTTCAAGAGTTTAAAGGGGAGCAAGAACAGCACGATGATATTTCGATGCTGTCGCTGCGATGTAAACCCACAGACATAAATCGTACTTTAATAGAAGATAACTACTCCAAACTGCCTCACCAATATCAGTTACATTTAACAGCAGAAGCTATAAAAAATACTTGCCCTATAGAAGAGCTGGTCGATACGCTGGCAAGCATCAAAGGCGTGCAACGTCACAAATCTACTTTATTTTTGCTTATCTCAGAGGCATACAACAACGCCGTCGAACACGGTATTTTAGAAATGAAATCCGACGTCAAAGATATGCAAGAAGGATTTATTGAATATTACGATATGCGTCAATCTAAGCTGCATAACCTAGAGAAAGGTCATATTGACATTGCTGTGACCTATGACCCTGACGAGTACACTTTTATCATTGAAATATCAGATAGTGGGAAAGGATTTGACACTTCTATCATCGGTCTTGATGAGAGTGAAGACAACCATTCGTTTGGTCGAGGAAATGCCCTTATAAGAGAGTTATCCAAGTCGGTTTCATACAATGAAACCGGTAACAAAGTAACCATATGCTACCAGTTGTTTGATAGGACCTAATTTCAACGCATTTTAGTGAAAAATCCATTTACAAGTTAAAACCTTTATATTAGAGTTCCTGACGTTTAGACGTCTAAACGTAAATATAGAGTTTTTTTTGGTGGGTTTTATGTCTGTATTATCGAACAATTATCTTGAACAACTTAATCAGTGGTGTGTTTCTCACAGTCCTTTGTTGTCATTGAGTTACCAGGTTCCCCTGTTGGGTGAGGGCGGTACTTGCTCTTTGTTTGGTGAGCTTGATGAAACCCCCTTTAATCTTGAAAACGAACTGCATGCTCACGAGTTAGCGGTTTTAAAAGATGTTCAAAGTGTCGTTGACTGGGTCAAGGAGAAAACCCAAGTCGATTGGTTTGGTGTATACCTTGCTCGTCACAATACCAAGAATGAAAAGGTTCTGACCAAGCTTGCTTATTTCGGTGAGCCGTCACGCGCCGAATTCCCACTTAGCGAAGAATTTTCTCGCCTCAGTAACAATGTAACGGTCGCTCTTACAGGTCAAGACCGAGTCATAAATGACGTAACTGAGTATCGCAATAATGGTGGCGAGTACTACACTTGTGACCCTAAGGTCCAATCCGAGTTGTGCCTACCTATTTTTGCTTTACAGAATGAACAAAATAAAAATGCCCTTTTGGCTAGCGAAGAGCGAAAAATAGTTGGTATCATAGACGTAGAATGTTTTGCAACGAACTGCTTTGACGACCAACAAAAAGAATTATTTTCAGCGGTCTGTGAAAAATTATCCGAGCTGTTAACGTTGCCCTAACCCGTCACTTTTCTATGGTGGCACTGAGCAAAGAGAGACTTGCATGTTTGAACAATTTAAACCGGTACCCACCGACCCTATTTTAGGTCTTATGGCCGAATTCAAGGCCGACACCAACCCAAATAAAGTCGACTTGAGTGTTGGTGTATACAAGGATGAGCACGGTGACACCCCTGTCATGAAGGCGGTAAAAAAAGCCGAAAAGCTACGCCTAGAAAACGAAAAATCAAAAGCCTACCTCGGCCTAGCGGGAAACACAGAGTACAATGATTTAATGGCTGATTTGATCTTTGGTGATATCGAGCCATTAAAACAAGGCCGTATCAAAACCGCTCAAACACCAGGCGGAACAGGTTCTCTAAGAGTTGCAGCCGAGTTTATAAAGCGCGCAAATACAGATGCGACAATTTGGGTGACAGGACCGACATGGGCCAACCACTTCAGTATCTTCCACGCAGCAGGCCTAGAAACAAAAGAATTCCCATATTTTGACTTTGAGACTATGGGTCTTAAGTTTGATGAAATGGTTGCGACACTAAAGACCGTGCCTGCTGGTGACGTTGTTTTGTTCCATGCGTGTTGTCACAACCCAAGCGGTTTGGATTTGAACATTGAACAATGGCAAGTTGTTGCAGACCTTGCCAAAAACCAAGGTTTCACAGTATTACTAGATTCTGCCTATCAAGGTTTTGGATCTGGCTTGGATGAAGATGCGGCAGGTTTGCGTCTTCTTGCTTCACAATTAGATGAGCTACTTGTTTGTGCTTCATGTTCGAAGAACTTTGGCTTGTATCGCGACCGTGTTGGTGCGTTTTCAGTCATGGGTAAAGACGCTGACAGTGCAAGTGTCGCCTATACCAATGCATTGAGTGTCATTCGCGCTATTTACTCGATGCCACCCGCCCACGGTGCTGATGTGGTCGCACGCATTCTTGGCAACAAAGAATTAAAAGCAGAGTGGATTGCAGAGCTTGACGAAAAACGCGCTCGAATCAACGGACTTCGTACCTTTATAGTTGAGAAATTCAAAGAGCACAATGTACCTGGCGATTTTGGCTTTATAGCAGAACAAAATGGCATGTTCTCATTTTTAGGTATCGACAAAACAGCAATACAACGACTAAAAGACGAATACAGTATTTACATTGTTGGTTCGAGTCGTATTAACGTTGCCGGTGTTAACCAAGACAACGCAGACTACTTAGCAAAAGCGTTGGCAGAGGTGCTGAAGTAAGCCTAACGCTTATACTCACTGAACTTTAGTTTTTATACAACAAAACAAAAGGGCCTCAAGAGGCCCTTTTTTATTTGGAAATGACTTGCCGTGTTATCGTTTAGTTCGGATGATCATAACCAATATGCTGATCACAAACAGTACCATGCAATACCAAACGTTACTGACCACTTGAATCGGTGAAATACCAAAGGTTGCCGCTGCAAGTAACGCCTGTGCACCAAAAGGAACTAACCCTTGGGTAATACAGCTGAAGATATCTAACAAACTAGCACTGCGTCTAGGCTCGATATCAGCCTGCTCAGCCAATTTTTTAGCTGAATCACCCGACACAATAATCGCGACTGTATTGTTGGCAATTGCCGAGTTAGTTAACAACCCAAGACTAGCGATGGCAAACTGATTTTTGAAATAAAGTCCAGATTTAGACACTTTCGACAAAGCGCTATTAATGTGGCTAACTAAAAAGTTGAGTCCCCCTTGGTGACGCATCAACTCACTAAGACCGCCTACTAATAAGCTCAACAAGAAGATTTCTTGCATATTGGCAAAGCCTGCGTAGATATCTTTACCAACATTAGCAATCTGATAATCCGCAACAGCAAAGCCAAACAATGCTGATAGCACAATGCCTAAAAGTAATACAACGAATACGTTTAACCCTAATACCGCCAAAACAATGATAAAGAAGTACGGTAGAGCCAATAATGTATTTGCAGGTTCATTGCTTAAGTCTGTCGGAACCGCTGAGCTACTGTAAAAAATATATACAGCTAAAACGATTAATGCAGAAGGAAGGGCAAAAATTAGGTTTTCTTTAAACTTATCCTTTAACTCTGCCCCCTGTGTTTTGGTAGAAGCAATCGTGGTATCTGAGATAAAACTCAAATTGTCACCAAACATAGCACCACCGACTATTGCACCAGCCATCAGTGCAGGATCGAGAGAGGTGACTTCAACGACACCAAACGCAATTGGCGCAACGGCACCAATGGTCCCCATTGAGGTTCCCATCGCAGTGGCAACAATGGCAGAAATGACAAATAACCCTGCGACTAAATACGCGCTAGGAATAACACCTAAACCCAAATTAACCACCGCATCCACACCACCTGTTTGCTTTGCTACAGATGCAAATGCTCCGGCTAACAGATATATCAAACACATGGTCATAACGTTATTGTTACCCATACCTTTGATCAACAAAGAGATACTGTCTTCTAAATTGTGCTTCGTTGGGGCTAAAACGCGGTTAAAGTACAAGGCCAACAGCAAGGCTGGGATGATAGCGACAGGAGCCGGTAATTGATAAAACGCGTACTCAACGCCTTGAGACTGTAAATAAATCCCAGTTCCCAAAAACAATAAAATAAAAAGGCCAAGCGGTAATAGCGCCCAGCCCGACTGTGATTGATTAGTCATTTGGCTCCCTTTCAAAGCATCATTTCAAAATCAAAAGCCAAATTTAACACAAGGACGTTTAAACTTATAGACGTCCAAACGTTTATTTTGACTTATTTAATCGTACTTGTTCAGCACGCTGATGACGCAACTTAGTGTCAGCGTTAATCTCCCAACCAGAGATTTGCTGTTCAACGATATCTACCAAAGCATCGATATGACCTTTGTCATCATTTAGACACTCGATATATTCGTAACGCTGCCCCCCAGCTTCCATAAAGTATTCGTGATTCTCTTCGCCGATTTCTTCAATCGTTTCCAAACAATCAGCAGAAAAACCAGGGCACATAACTTGAACGGATTTCACCCCTTGTTCAGGTAATCCTTTTAGAGTTTCATCTAGGTATGGTTTTACCCATTCTTCTTTGCCAAAGCGCGATTGAAAACAAGTCATGTATTCGTCTTTGTCTAACCCGAGTCGTTCAGCTAACAGACGAGAGGTTTTGTGGCATTGACAAGCGTAAGGGTCGCCATTATGCCAATAGCGGGCCGGAATCCCGTGATACGAAAAGATTAATTTGTCGGCTCGGCCATGTTCCTGCCAGTGAGCTTTAACTTTATTAACCAAAGCATTGAGCCACTTTTCTGAGTCGGTATAGTGATTTACAAAGCGAAGCTCTGGAATAAATCTGGTTTTGCGAAGAACTTCAGCTACTGCATCAAATGTCGATGCGGTTGTTGTTGCGGAGTATTGCGGGTACAAAGGCACAACGACAACTTTTCTGGCTCCGCGATTTAACAAGCCTGTTAGTTTACTTTCTATTGACGGATTGCCATATCGCATTGCGAAATCAACGATAATGTCCGAGCGATTTTCTAACCTCTTAGCCACACCGTTAGATATCGCTTCAGTATTGAACATCAATGGTGAGCCGCGCTCGGTCCAAACTGTTTTGTATGCTCCCGCAGAACGCCTTGAGCGAAACGGTAAAATAACCCCGTTTAGCACCATCCACCAAATAACTCTAGGCACCTCTACCACTCTAGGATCAGACAAAAACTCTTTCAAATAGGGCTTTAAAGCGCCTGGCGTAGGCGCATCAGGAGTACCAAGATTGGTAAACAATACTCCTATTTTGTCTTTTTGTTGGTGACTAAAATCTGGATTATTTGTGTACTTCATTATGTTCTCTTCTTTAATATAACGAGAGGTATACGCGCTATTATTAAAATGGTTTCAGAATTTTTTCATTCTGCCGATAAATATTAACGAGTTGAGCCAAGTATTGAGATTTATTATGTATTTTAGCGTGTTAAAAACATTTTTGCTGATTAGTTTAATGTTTTTTGCTGTCGAAACTCGAAGCAATAATGCGCCATTACAAGTCCCTACACAACACGCTGAATGGCTATACCAAGATTTACAACGGTTCTTACCTGATCATCAAATTCAAACACTCCAAACAGCTCAAGAGCAAGCCTTTATTGCTCTTGTAAAGGAACAAACCACTGGTATTCCAAAAGGTGTAGCGTTTTTAATACCAGATTTCAGCCAGGGTATTTTAAAACAAGCAGCCCTAAGTAACTTGTATCAAACGCTAAATGATTACGGCTGGACAAATGTATTGCTTACGACACCTCATTACGAAGACATTCAGCAAGCTAACATTGTTTTGTCTGATGAATCGGCACAATCCTCAGTAGATAGCGCACCAACAGTAACAGGTGAGAGTCAACCTGCAGCACCTAGCGATACCTCTCAAGAAGCGCCTTCGGAACAAATTCAAAAAGTGTCCTCGCAAAACCTTGCGCTTACCACTCAAACAATGGGCCAAATCGCGTTAGATTTGCAACAGCGTGTAGCGGCTGCAGTAGAGTTTGCAGGGCAATTCCCTGGCTTTTATCTGATGGTGTGTGAGGGTAAATCTTGTCCGTTACTTGTCGACCTAATTGCAGAGCAAAAAGTACCTCGCCCTGACGCATTGGTCATGTTAAGCGGTCACGCGCTTGGTCAAACTGCCAATCGAAATTTTGCTGAAGCAATCAGCCTCACGGATTTTCCGGTACTTGATTTACGCCAGGCGTGGGACAATCGTTGGTTAGAGGATAATTTTGAATGGCGCAGAAAAGTCGCTCGAAAGAACTTCAAAACCGACTTTAGACAACGCAAACTCAACAGCTATTACGACTACTACGGTCAAGAACGTCGAGTCGTTAAAGAAATCTACGGTTTTCTTCACACGGTAGGAATGTAATCCAGCCCACCCAATAAAGCTTTATAGTTTGCGGGCTTTTTTTACGATTTCGTAAGCTGCTTGAATGTCCTGCGTTTTTTGTTTTGCCACTTCCATCATTTCTGGTGGCAGGCCCTTAGCGACCAGCTTATCTGGATGATTTTGAGCCATTAACTTTTTATAAGCTCGCTTTATATCGCGACTTGAATCCCGCTCCGAAACGCCTAGCACTGCATAAGCATCGAGCAAACTCGGCTCTTCTGAGGCAGCTTGGCGTTGCTGCTGGTGTTCTTGATGCTCTCGGTATTGCTGCCTGCGATCGTACTTTTTGTATTTTTCTTGTTGCGCTTTTTTGTATTGTTGAAAGCGAATTTCTGCTTCCCACATCGCAATGAGTTGCTTCAAGCTTCTTTGGTTAAAGCCGAGCTGCTTAGCTACTTTTTCAAGTAACTCATATTCAGCTTGTTCTAATACAGCGTCGCAGTAAGCTGTTTGAATTTGAATCTCTAGAAAAAACTGGCACAAGTCTTTTCGATCACCAAACTGTGATTTAAATTGGTTGAGCTTCTTTTTCAGAGGGAAACCAAGTAACTTACCTTCGCGAAAAGCGCTTTTGGCCTCTTCAATTTGACTTGGTGATAAGCGCATCTGCGCCATAAAATCCGTTGCGGTTTGGATGTGTTCTGGTGTGACTCTGCCACTAGCCTTAGCTACATGGCCCATAACCGAAAACGTTGTGTAAAAAAAGATCGACTGTTTGCCGTCAGAACCGACTAAAAACGCCTCGACATTTCCCTTGTCTTTGATCCTTTGTAAGGCCTGATCAAATAAGTGGCCAATCGCACATCCAACAATTGCCCCAATCACGTGTCGAATCAATAAATAACCAAAGACTGTACCTGCTATTTTTCCTATCACAACGTCCTACTTCAATCTGTTCTAAAAATTGGTCAATAAAATACTGCTTGCCAAGCTGTGATACGTAGTATATCGCAAAAAATTCGTATAGAATTCATCAGTTACTAATATTTATTTTTCTGCCAGCGTTATTAGCATATTTCACGAGCATATTTCATGCCTCTGGCAACAAGCAACTTAATAGGTTTACTGTAATTTGAAACTGAGTTTATTATCTTCAATCGGTGTGACGCTTCTGTGTATTTTCTCTAGCGCAGCCGCCGCCAATTACCAGTGCCAACTTGCTGATTTAGAAAAAACCCAGCAAAAACAGAACCCATTCCTAAAGAAATTAAACCTTCCCAAGGATACCATCATTGTCGAAAGCGATGAAAACGATGTCGTTCACGGTGAGCAAATCACTTTTAAAGGCAATGTCGTTATTTATCAGCAAAGCCAAACTGTACTGGCAAATCAAGCAGTTTATAAAGAAAAACAATCTCAGTTTCTAGCCGAAGGTAACGTTAAGCTCAACTCTTCTGCCGCTACGGTTGAAGGCGAATCAATTTTCATTGATGAGAAAAATAAAGACTTCAAACTCGTTAATGCTGAGTACCAGCTCGGATTTAATGCCGGGCGTGGTACTGCTGAGTCTTTTAATATTGACGGTATCAACGAGCTGTCGTTAACTGAAGCCACGTTTACTACCTGTCCAGGTGAAGACCCAAGCTGGTTATTTTCTTCCAGTGAAATAAATATCAGTCAAGAGGAAGGCTGGGGAGAAGCGTGGAATACGGTATTTAAAATCGCAGACATTCCAGTTTTGTATCTCCCTTATGTAACCTTCCCTATTACCGACAAGCGCAAAAGCGGCCTGCTATTTCCAAAACTAGGTAGTAACTCTAGGCTAGGTGCTTATTATTCGCAGCCAATATATTTAAATTTTGCACCTAATTACGACATGACGTTTACACCTTCTTTCATGTCAGAGCGAGGTTGGCTGTGGAAAGTAAACAGTCGATACTTGTCAGAGCATTCCGACAATTTACTTCAACTCGAATACATGAACGAGGATGACGAACTACCTGAGCTTGAAGAGCGCTACTTAAGCTTCGTTCAACATCAGTCTTATTGGTCAGATAATTGGATGTTTCAACTACAATGGACCGAGCTAAGTGACTACGGTTACATCAGTGACTTCAATAGTGATTATCACCACCAAGCGGATACCCACCTTAATAACTTGGCGCAATTGAGTTATCAAACAGAACAGTTTTCAGCCCGTTTACTGAGCCAAAATATCGTTGAATTAGGTCTGCACTCACCATCATACAAAGTCCCGGCTCAATTAGAGTTAGACTGGAATACATTTTCTTCAGTAAATGGCTTTGGGTTTGGGGTTCGCTCTAGCTTTACTCAGTTTGAGAACGAGTTTGTTAACGAACACCAAGTGTTCAGAAGTCACATTGAACCGGAGCTTCGTTTTAACTACCATCAGCCAGCATTTCAATTTGAAGCTTCAGCCTCGTACTTAGCTACCCATTACCGCCAGCAATTCCAAGATCGAGATGAAACACAAACGGTCGACCGAGGCGTAGGAAAGTTTCGATTATTAGCAGGATTAAACTTCGAAAAGTTTGGACGCTATTTTGGTGAAGACGTTCGTCAAACGTTAGAGCCTAAAATACAATATCTGTACATTGAAGAGTCAGATCAATCACAAATTAATTTGTACGACTCTCAACGCCTAAAAGAAGACTACTTTGCTCTTTTTAGAAGCCAGACCTTTTCGAGCATTGATCGCATAGAGGCGCTTAATCAAGTTACTCTCGGTGTTTCAAGTAGTATATTTAACCAGAACAACCAAGAAATATTCAGACTGGGTGTTGCTCAAGTACACGAGTTAGACGATAAAATAGATCTTGCGGGAACTAATACACAAGAGGTCGACTCAAAGCCTGCACTTGCAATAGAAGTGTTTGGACAACTATCAGACAATTGGCAAATAGACGGCGGTATTTTGTATGACCGCACGTCCAAAAAAGCCAACAGTGGCTTTATCGCCCTCGATTATTGGTTGGACGAGGATAAAAACCTTCAAATTAACCACCGATATGTTCGCGATGTGGCAAATACCACTATTAACCAGACTGGTTTATTCGGTAGTTACAAATTAAACGACCAATGGTCGGTAGCTGCAAGTTATCACTATGACTCAGAGCGAGACATCAACTTAGATGGTGTTATTGGCTTTGAGTACCGCTCTTGCTGTTGGAGCGTACAAGTCTCTGCACAACGCCAAGTTGTGCTCGATTTAAACAGAACTGACTTCGACAACGATGGCCTAGTACAATACGAAAATGGCATCGGTATTAACTTTAGATTCCAAGGTTTGGGTGGAGAGGTAGTTTCGGATATTTCCAAACTGTTCTCAGACAGCATATTTGCTTATCGCCGCCCATACCTAATTACCAAATAATGAGAAGATTGTATGTTTAAAAAATCTCTACTAAGCGCCCTTTTACTTGGTGCTGCTGCGCTGTCAACGGCAGTTTCAGCTGATGTAAAAAAGATAGATGAAGTAGCTGTTGTTGTTGATGATGGTGTTGTACTGGAAGGTGAAATTAGAGACATAGTACGCTCAGTTAAAGCCAAAGCAGCCATTGAAAACCAACGCTTACCAACTGACGACGTATTGCGTACACAGGCTATCGAAAAGCTCATTTTAGAAAGCCTGCAGTTACAACTTGCAAGCCGTATGGGTATTCAAATAAGTGATGCTCAGCTAGATTCAGTGTTGATGAACATTGCTCAAAGCGAAGGCAAAACCATCGAAGAGTACCGCCAGAGCGTTATCGACAGCGGTGAAAACTTTGAGCAACACCGTGAAAAAGTTCGCAGTGAAATCACAATTTCTGAAACCATGCGTGCAAACGTAAGACGTCGTGTGAACATTTCTGAGCAAGAAGTAAAAACCCTACTCGAAATCATCGAACAACAAACCAGCAAAGAAGAATTCAACATTGGTCACATCCTTATCAACGTCGACAGTGATGCCACTCAAGCTGACATTACTACTCGTAAAGATGTTGCCGAAAAAGTTATTGAACTACTTGAAGGCGGCGCCGATTTTAAACAAGTCGCCATTACCTCTTCAAGTGGTGCTAAAGCTCTTGAAGGTGGTGACTGGGGCTTTTTAAGTATTAATGAAATGCCAAGTCTATTTGCCGAAAACGTCAAAGGCCAAAAGAAAGGCGACATCATCGGCCCACTAAAATCGGGTGCAGGTTTTCACATTATCAAAATTTTAGACATTCGCGGACGTGAAACCGTAGAAATAAAAGAAGTGAAGTCTCGTCACATCTTGATAAAACCTTCTATTATTCTAAGTGAAGAAAAAGCTAAAAAAATGCTAGAAAAGTTCGTTGCCGATGTTAAAGCGGGTAACGCTGACTTTTCTGAACTGGCAAAAGAGCACTCTGAAGATCCTGGCTCGGCGTCACGTGGTGGTGAATTAGGCTGGGCTAACCCGGATATCTATGCTCCACAGTTTAAAGAGACTTTAGGTCAACTATCTCCAGGTCAGTTTAGTGCTCCTTTCCGTACTCAGTTTGGTTGGCACGTTGTTCAGCTACTTGACGAACGTACTTCGGATGCTACTGAAGACAGTAAAAAAGACCGCGCGTATCAAATCTTGTTTAACCGTAAGTTTGCTGAAGAGAAAGAAAACTGGTTACGAGAGTTACGCAGTAAAGCCAACATTGAGGCACTATAAGACGTATGTCTATTATTCCAAGAATAGCGATTACCCCAGGCGAGCCAGCTGGCATTGGACCTGATTTAGTTTTAAAAATAGCTCAGCAGGAATGGCCTGCTCAGCTTATCGCGTTAGCAGATAAAGAAATGTTACTGCAACGTGCAGAACAACTAGGCTTACCGATAAGCTTGGTTGACTTTGATCCGGCAGCAACTGCACAGCAACACCAAAAAGGGCAACTTTTTGTTGTTCAACATGACTTGGAATCGGCCTGTGTTGCAGGCCAACTCAACGAAAAAAACGGCCATTATGTAGTGGAAACACTCACTACCGCTAGCCAAGGCAACATGGATGGGCTATTTGATGCAATCGTGACAGGCCCAGTGCACAAAGGCATCATTAACCAATCTGGTATTCCTTTTAGTGGTCATACTGAGTTTTTTGCCAATCATTCAAATACGTCTGATGTTGTAATGCTTTTGGCAACGGAGGGGCTCCGTGTTGCGTTAGTAACAACTCACATACCTCTAGCGTATGTAGCCAAGGCCATTACACCAGAGCGCCTGACCAAAGTGGCGACCATTTTATACAAAGATCTACAGACTAAGTTTGGTATCAAGCAGCCAAAGGTATTGGTCTGTGGCTTAAATCCTCACGCCGGTGAAGGCGGACATTTAGGCCGAGAAGAAATAGAAATCATCGAACCTGTGATCCAGTCACTTAACGCTGAAGGCATGGAATTTATTGGTCCGCTTCCTGCCGATACTTTATTTCAGCCTAAATACTTAGACTCTGCAGACGCGGTTTTGGCTATGTATCACGACCAAGGTCTGCCGGTATTAAAATTTAAAGGATTTGGTAATGCCGTCAATATCACTCTAGGCTTACCCTATATTCGAACATCAGTCGATCATGGCACTGCAATTGATTTAGCAGGTACAGGAACTGCCAACACAGGCAGCATGGAAGTAGCGATCGCAAACGCCATAAAAATGGCTCATGAACAAAAGGCATAACCCACTCAATGAGTAAATACAAAGCTTCCAACAAGAAACATTTTGACCCAGCTAAAGGCATTCACCAAGGCCACAAGGCCCGTAAACGATTTGGTCAAAACTTCTTAACTGACGAAGACATTATCGAGCGTATCGTTCGTGCAATTGCACCTAAAGAAGGTGATAACGTATTAGAAATCGGTCCAGGTCTAGGTGCCATTACAGAGCCAGTTGCCGAACGAACTGATTTACTGAACGTGGTCGAGCTTGATAAAGATTTGGCTGAGCGCCTAAAGACCCACCCTTTCATTGGTAAAAAACTAAATATTTACCAAGCGGATGCGTTGCAATTTGATTTTAGCCAAGTGATTCGCGATGACAAAAAACTAAAAGTGTTTGGTAATCTACCATACAACATCTCGACGCCATTGCTGTTCCATTTGTACGATTTTTTGGACCACATCGAAAACATGCACTTCATGCTCCAAAAAGAAGTGGTAAACCGCATGTGTGCAGCCCCTAATTCAAAAGCATTTGGCCGATTAAGTATTATGACCCAATACTACTGTCGAACGGTGCCTGTAACTGATGTACCACCTGAATCATTTGTGCCACCACCAAAAGTCGATTCTGCAGTTATTCGTTTAATACCAAAGCCTCATGACGAACGCAACCAAGTCGCTCCGTCACTATTAAATACGGTGTGTCTTGAAGCATTTAATCAACGTCGCAAAACTCTGCGTAATAGCTTACAAAACATCATCACCGCTGAACAATTGGCAGAACTTGGGATAGATGCCGGACTCAGAGCCGAAAACCTGAGCTTGGATGATTACATCAAGATCGCCATTTGGTACGGTGAAAATAAAGAGTCGTAGAGGTAAATCAAATGCAAATAGATATTGATGTCGTTTCACGAAACATTCCTGAACAAACCGATGCTAGCCAAAACCGATTTGTATTTGCTTACACCATTACGATTTCTAATAACGGATTAGAGACAGGTCAATTGATGAGTCGTTATTGGCTCATCACAGATGCTAACGGTAAAAAAGTAGAAGTTAAGGGAGCCGGTGTAGTCGGTGAACAGCCGATTATAGAGCCCGGCCAATCTTACACCTACACCAGTGGTTGCGTATTGGAAACCGAATTGGGCACAATGGAAGGCTTTTACGAGTTTGTAAATAAATCGACCAACGAGTCCAAGCAAGTTCCTATACCAGTATTCCGACTGGCTATTCCCAACGTAGTTCATTAGTCATCACCGAGAGGGAATTCGTTTTACACTATGGCTGATTACTTTATTGGAGACATTCAGGGCTGTTTTGCTGGTTTGCAGAAGGCCTTAGCAACTGTCCAATTTGAACATGGTAGAGATACCTTGTGGTTGACCGGAGATCTTATTGCTCGCGGTGACGACTCGCTATCGACTCTATCGTTTTTAGCCGACCATGAAAGTTCAGTCCGAACCGTTTTGGGAAATCACGACTTACATTTTTTAGCCGTTGCCAACGGGTTAAAAAACGTAAATCCCAAAGACAACTTACAACCTTTAATTGATTCGGCTCGCCTGCCCTATTTTCGCGACTGGTTGCGCGCACAACCGCTCTTGTTAGCACTGCCGGACGAGTCGGGTTTCATGAGCCATGCAGGCCTACCACCATTGTGGTCTCCTAAAAAAGCTAAAAAGTGGGCCTCGATTCTACAAGAGTCTCTTCGCTCTGCCGATTACCGACAATTTTTATCAGAAATGTACGGAAACAAACCGGTAAAGTGGGATAAAAACCTTACTCGACAAGAAAAAATAACATTTTCTGTTAATGCTTTTACTCGTATGCGCTTCTGTACAAAAAGTGGCGAACTGGACTTCTCAAATAAGTCCTCTCCGAAGAGCAGTGAGGCTAACTCATTGATTCCATGGTTTGAATTTGAACCAGAACGATTCGACACTACAAAGTGGGTATTTGGTCACTGGGCAGCATTAATGGGAGAAACCCAAAACCCAAACGTTATAGGGCTGGACACGGGCTTCGTTTGGGGTAATTATTTAACAATTATGCACTGGCAAAACCACCAAAAGATTCAAATTAGTGCATAATGCTCGTACTAAATTTGTTGTGTCGTTTAGCTGATGCAACAGAGTATTCGAAATACATTCTTATAATAAAACTAATAAATTTCTAAATATGGCCGATAACCTGAATTAAATTATCAAGTTAGCAGTCTTCCATGGAGAACTTATGAAACTTACAGTTGCAATGAGGGTAATAGGTGGATTTACTATTACCGCGGTCCTTTTGCTAATATTGGGATTCAACTCAGTCTCAATCCTCGATGACATTTCAGAGTCGACTGAGCAAGTTAACTCATTATCAGTTCCTGCTCTTGAATCTAGTGGCAAACTACAGCAACAGTTTTTGGCCATGAGTAAAACAACTTTATTGGATTATTACGCGACTGAGACAAGTGAAGTTGAAGCAACAATTAACACCTTTAACCAACAAGCAACCATTATCGAAGAAGAGATCGCACGATTAGCTAGAATCGTAAAAGACGTCCCTGAGTTGCGAAATGAGATCCCGAATGTAGAAACTCGCTTCAACGAGTTTAAAGCAGCCTCATTTAAGTTGTTTGATGCTAAAAAGTCGACACTAAGCCTGTCAGACAAAATTTTAGAACAACTTGACGAAACAGAAATGGCAGCTGACGACGCCGCCAGTTACATTTTGGATTTTATCGACTTAAATGGTTTAGCCAGTAACGACCCTGCAGTAACAGCGGCAGCTCGCATTGAAGCCAACATGCTGAGCATCATTACTAACATCAACGACCTCACCAAAAGTGATTCTCGTGAAACCGTAAATACTATTCGCAAAGAAATAGACTACATTCGCGGTAACAATACCGACGCAATAAACCAATTTAAAACGCTTGTTGACGGCAAAGATTATGACGCTGCCGATGATATTATTGAGCAAGCAAAACTTGTAGAAGAAATGCTGACCTCTTCCAACAGTGTCGGTAATATTAAAGTTCAATTATTAGATAAATTAGATGCAGCGGCCCGCTATTTAGCTGATACGACTCGTTTGGCAGAAGCCGGTATTGACGAGCTAAAACATCTAGAAGCTTTGGTAAAAGAAGAATTAGCGCAAACCACAAACGGTGTTAAAGAGTCAGTTAGTACGGGTACAACTCAAAACTGGTTAGTGATGGGTATTGCCCTTGTTCTATCAACATTTATTGGCTTCAAAACCGTAATCCGCGTTACTCGACCACTATCGCAAGTCAATGAAGTACTTAACGTTGTTTCTACTGGTGACCTAACTGTTCGTTTAGATGCGAATAGTAAAGACGAGTTTGGTGAGTTAGCCAAAAACTGTAACGTCCTTATTGATAGTTTAAGAGAGTTAATCCACGGTATCGTTAACCGCTCTAACCAACTTGCTACTGCTTCAGAAGAAACGTCTATGGTTGTAAAAGAGTCAACCGTCGCAATCAACGAACAACGCGCTCAAGTTGAGCAAGCCGCTACCGCTACGTCTGAAATGGCTAGCACGTCTTACGCTGTTATGGACAGAGCAAATGAAGCTTTGGCTGATATTAAACAAGCAGACGAAGATGCAGAACGCGTTAAAGGCATTTCAGATAACAACAAACAAACCATCATTAAACTTGCGGGTGAAATTGAACAAGCATCTGGTGTCATTCATGAAGTTAATGAACACAGCGCAGCAATTGGTGGCATTTTGGATGTTATTCGCGGTATCGCAGAGCAAACTAACCTACTAGCCCTTAATGCGGCCATTGAAGCTGCTCGTGCAGGTGAACAAGGTCGAGGGTTTGCAGTTGTTGCCGATGAAGTACGCTCGTTAGCGAGCAAAACTCAAGAATCAACTGAAGAAATTCAAAGCATGATCGAACAGCTACAACGCGGTTCTAAGTCAGCGGTAACTGTGATGAATAACAGTAAATCACAAGCTGAGCTGTGTGTTGAGCAAACAGAACAAGCAACGATTGCCCTCAACAGCATTACAGACTCGGTACATCAAGCTAACGATATGAGTGAACAAATCGTATCTGCTGCACAAGAGCAGAACCAAGTCAGTAATGAGATCAGCGAACGTCTAGAGTCTATTGTTGCAATTGCCGAGCAAACTGCCTCAGGCGCCTCTCAAACAGACTTATCGTCTCAAGAAGTGGCGCGATTAGCAGAAGAACTTCGTCAATCTGTAGAGCAATTTAGATTGTAAAAACTTAATTAGTTTAAACAAAAAAACGCCAGCTAGCTGGCGTTTTTTTATCACTTCATTTTATTACTAACTTATTGTTGTGTGCCGCATGACTCACGAACAATTAACTTAGTCTTCATAAAAGCATCTGTGACAGGCTCACCTTTGATTAACTGAACAAGTTTATCTACCAGCATAACACCTGCAGCCGTTGAGTCCTGTCGACACGTAGTTAAAGCAGGCTTGGTATAACGAGCAATTGGCACATCATCAAAACCAACAACGGCGCATTGTTCAGGAACCTTTATGCCCTTTTGCTCCAACGCTTTTAAAACGCCTGTCGCGATTAAGTCACTGGCTACAACAATGGCATCTAGAGGCTGGTTTTCTGCTAGTAATTGTAAAGTTGCATTAAAACCGTCTTCTTCTGTGTTAACTGCGTTTTTTTGTAACTGTGCGTTGGCTTCTAGGCCTGCTCTAGTTAACGCTTCACAATGTCCTTCATACCGAGCTCTAAACTCTGGAGCGCCATCGTGAACTGCGCCGATAAAGCCAAATTGTTTGCGACCGTGTTTAATTAAATGTTCAGTGATCTGCCAGCCACCATGAAAGTTGTCACAGCCAATTGAGCATGTATCTATACTCTTTGTTGCAGCTCCCCAACGGACAAAAGGGGTACTGTGCTTAACGAGCTCTCTTAACTTAGCTTCATAATCCAAATAGTCGCCATAACCTAACAGTATCAGACCATCCGCTTTATTACTGTCCTTAAATACTGAATGCCAATCCGCATCAAGCTCTTGAAACGAAACCAATAAATCATAACCAAGCTTGCCGCACTCTCGCGTTATACTGCCTAGCATTGAAAGGAAAAATGGATTGACGAGAGAGTCATCACTCGTAGGATCTTCAAACAATAATAATGCGAGTGTCGTACTTGTTTGAGAGCGTAAACTACTGGCATTTTTATCAACGGTATAATTCAGCTCTTTAGCAATTTGCTGAATTTTTTCCCGTGTTTTTTCACTTACCAATGGACTGTTACGCAATGCCCTAGACACCGTAGACTGTGACACCCCGGCTCGATAGGCAATATCAAATGATGTGGCTTTACCTTTCACGAATCACTTCAACCTATTGTATTTTTTTTAATCTTACCCTGTCCGAAATGGGCTGTAAAATTCTATTTTTGTTAAAAACGCAAGCCTGTTGTTTAAATTACATACGTATTCAACTGGTCATTTTCTTTCTAAAGTCGAACTCTCTAGATTTATGCATATTATGCATAAACTCCTCGGCTAAGACTATTAAAAGGATGTATTTCGTGTAATTAATTTACATATTGCGCTTTATTCTGGGTAGATTAATCAACCAAATAAAGAGATAATTTGGGAATAAAAACAATCACTCAGGGAGAAAAGAGTGTCAAATAATAACAACTCAGAAGCCAATCACGAGAACCTTAGTTTTATTATTCTTATTAGTATCGTCGCTACTATTGGTGGTTTTTTGTTTGGTTTTGACAGCGGGGTTATAAATGGAACCGTTGAAGGGTTATCAAGCACGTTTAAATCAAATGATGTGGCTACTGGGTTTCAAGTCGCATCCATGTTACTTGGCTGCGCTTTTGGTGCCTTTTTTGCTGGACGCCTTTCAGATTCTTTAGGTCGAAAAAACGTACTTCTCATCACTGCAGTCTTCTTCATTATCTCTGCATGGGGCTCTGGTGCCGCCGATACGTCGATGGCATTTGTCATTGCTCGTATTCTTGGAGGTGTTGCGGTAGGCGCAGCCTCAGTTATGGCCCCTGCCTATATAGCTGAAGTCGCACCGGCAAGAATACGTGGCGCGCTTGCAACAGCTCAGCAAGTGGCAATCATTCTGGGTTTATTTAGTGCGTTTGTCAGTAATTACTTCATCGCTGACGCGGCAAATGGCTCCACTCAGATTTTATGGGCTAACGAAGCAGCTTGGCGCTGGATGTTCTGGATGGAATTACTACCTGCAGTGTTATTTTTTGTCGCTTTGCTGTTTATCCCAGAAAGTCCGCGATTTTTAGTAATTAAAGACCGTCCTATTCAAGCTACTGTCGTGTTGTCTCGATTATACGGTGATAGTAATGCATTGTTTAAACTACGAGAGATCCAAGCCAGCATTGACCAAGACCATCAGCCAAAATTATCAGATTTAATCGATAAATCAGTAAAACGAGTCAAGCCTATCGTTTGGGTTGGTATTGGTCTCGCATCATTTCAACAACTCGTTGGCATCAATGTGGTGTTTTACTATGGCGCGGTACTTTGGCAAGCCGTAGGATTTACCGAGGCAGATGCATTGCTCATCAACATTCTTAGTGCGGGTCTGAGTATTGCAGCTTGTTTGATCACGATATTCTTAATTGACAAAGTAGGTCGCAAACCGTTTTTATTAATCGGCTCTATCGGCATGACAATAGCGCTGTTTGTAATGGTAATTGCCTTAGGTAGCGGTAATCTTGATGATAATAATAAGCTGATGCTCACGGATGCTATGGGGGCGACAGCGCTCATTTCAGCAAATGTATATGTGTTTTTCTTTAACATGTCGTGGGGACCGGTAATGTGGGTGTTACTAGGTGAAATGTTCCCTAATCAGATCCGTGGCTCGGGGCTTGCCGTCAGTGGTTTGTTCCAGTGGGGAACTAACTTCTTGATCACTATGACCTTCCCTCTCCTTTTACTGTCTATAGGATTAGCTGGGGCGTACAGCATATATGCAGGTTTTGCCCTTCTCTCGATTGTCTTTGTGTATTACTTTGTTCGCGAGACCAAAGGAAAAGAGCTAGAAGAAATGCAAAATTAGCTCTTGTGGCAGTTGTTTAGAGTTTTATATTAATAAAAAAAGAGGTGGCCTTGGCCACCTCTTTTGTTATATCCATACGTGATAACGCAGATGCGTTTTTATATCGCTAAACACCATTCGGGAAGCGTTTTTCTTGGACTATGTCACTCTGGCGAATTTGTACAAAGGCCTTGCCGTATTCAAGTAACAAACGCAAACCTTCATCAACTCGATTAGCTACAAATTGCTTTTCGGCAATGTACTGCCCTTGATCGTCAATTGTTGCATTTAGTCTGTCGATGATCGTATTAACCGGGATAAAGTTTAAATAGGTATTTTTATAAACCGTAGAGCGCATTTCTTGGATCGGGTAACGACCACCGCTGCCTGCAGATACTGTCACTATATACGCCGGCTTGTGACGGAATGCACCAGTAAACAAGAAAAATAGATTTTTAACCGCTGGTGGCACCATGCCATGCCACTCCGGAACGACGAACACAAACGCGTCAGAAGCTTCGAGTTCGGCTTGCTGTTCGGCTACCTGAGTTAAATCCGTATCTTCTTCCCACATCGGTAAGTTTAGCTCTGCTAAATCAAAAATAGAGACCTCCTGGCTGTCATCGATGGCGTTTAATTGTGCCTTTAAGTATGCCGAGGTTTTTGCACTTCCAGATTGGTTTCGAGTACTACCTGAAATAATTGTAATTTTCATTTTTCACTCCCGTTAATAATGAGCAACTGACGGTATTTAATTTTAGTTATAAAAAACCCAGCGCGATGCTGGGTTTTCCAATTCGTCTAACACAATCATAACCTTAGGCTGTGACTTTGTCTTCCTCTGTCAAGAAATTAGGCTCTGGCGAATTGTCACGAACAAACAACACTGACAAAGCACCTAAAATCATAGATACACCTGCTAACATGATGATGTATATCGCTTCATTGTTAAATACTGAGCCCAGTATCCAGCCACTAACAATACCAGAAACAATCTGTGGCGCCGCAATAGTAAAGTTAAAGATGCCCATATAAACACCCGTTTTATCTGCAGGTAACGCACCGGCTAAAATTGCATATGGCATCGCTAAAATCGCAGCCCAAGCAATACCAACCCCCACCATAGACCAAACAACACCAATTGCTCCGTGAGGCACTTCTACTTGAGTGATATAAAGATTTACATGGGTAATGGTTGGGTCTGTAAATACCATCATACTGATATAGCCTAAACCACCAGCAAGCAGAGACAATGAATAAACCAGTTTGCGACCAAATTGATCAGCTAATTTAGTTAGAACTACTGCAAACGCAACTGAGAACAAAGCTTGAGCCGCGTATAAAATACCGACCCAATCACCGGCTGCGCCTTTTGCTTTTGAAATAGCGTCTGGCACCGCGTTGTTAGCCAAATAGGCAGGATCAAACCAATCTACCGCTACGCCCCAAGTATTTTGAGTCAGTGCCGCTGGTAAATAAGTCCACATAATGAATAGTGCAAACCAAGAGAAAAATTGCACTAGCGCCAATTGTTTCATGATTTGTGGAGAGTCTTTTAATAACACCCAAAAGCCAGCTAATCGCTCACCTATAGATTTTTGTTGTTTCTGCTCTGCTTCAACTGCAGCAGCGTCCATTCCTTTGTATTCGTAATATTGCTCTGGTTCGTATTCTTTGGTTCTAAACACAGTCCACAATACTGAGCCTAAAAGAATCGTTGCACCAATATAGAAAGACCAAATTACAGATGGTGCTACCTCACCGGCCTTTGACGCATTCTCAAGGCCAATTACGTTAGTCAACAAGAAAGGTAAAATAGAACCAATCACAGCACCAATATTGATTAATAGAGTTTGTACCGAATAACCCAAGTTGCGCTGTTCTGGTGGTACCATATCCGACACCAAAGAGCGAAATGGCTGAAACGTCACATTAAACGCCGCATCTTTGATAGCAAAGATAATCAAGCCAAATAACATCGGCGGAATAAACGCGACTAATAGAGATGCATTTGGCAACAGAGCCATGGCTCCTGCGGCGACAATCGCACCACCTAAGATATAAGGAAGTCTGCGGCCCATTTTATTCCAAGTGCGGTCTGACAATGAACCAACAATTGGTTGAACAATTAAGCCCATGATCGGCGCTGCTAACCAAAACAATGAAAGAGACGAGAGGTCTGCACCTAAATCAGAGAGGATTCGGCTTACATTACCGTTTTGTAGGGCAAATCCAATTTGCACCCCTAAAAAGCCAAAACTGACATTCCAAACTTGCCAGAAGGATAACTTGGGTTGTTTCATAACTAATTCCTGTGTGATACGCATGACAATTTATTGTTGATATTATTATCAAAGGGTTTCATGCACTTTAACTCACGAGCGTATAATGAAGAAACCCTTTATCACAACGGATTACATACGTATTCAGCCTTTTACGAAACTTTTCCCTAATGATTCTAGGCTTTTAATTTTCTGTTCAATTTCAGCCGCTCCCTGTTCAACTTGATTAGCTTCTGCCAGGTTGTTCTGTGATACGTCACTGATAGTCATGATATTCTTACTAATTTCTTGTGATACTGCACTTTGTTGTTCTGCTGCGGTTGATATTTGCGTAGCTAAATCAGCAATGTCAGTTATCGACGCGTAGACACCATTAATGATATTTTTGGTTTCTTCTGTTTCGTTAACACAGCGCTCAGCTGAGTCCTTACCTTGTTCCATGATTTTCGACCAAGATAACAAAGTAGTTTGAATTTCATTAATGGACTTGTGAATTTGTGTTGTTGCAGTATGCGTGCGGCTTGATAGGGCCCTTACTTCGTCAGCTACTACTGAAAAGCCACGCCCATGCTCACCGGCACGAGCAGCTTCAATCGCGGCGTTTAGAGCAAGCAAATTGGTTTGATCAGCAATTCCTTGTATCTCCTGCATAATGGCGCCAATTTTCTCGGCTTCTGTGGCTAATTCATTAGCCGATGAGGCAGACTTTGAAACTTCTTTTGCAAGTGATGCAACTTGCTCCATAGTGTTGTCCATTGAGCGAGTAGCTTTTTCACACTCTCCATGAGCGTGCTGGACTTTAACTGACGTTTCTACCGTATTTTTAGCAACCTCATCGATTGTTGCTACCATCTCCTCAACGGCCGAGGCCACTTGGTGTAGTTCATGAGTTTCAGCTTCTACGCCGTCTTTCGCTCGTCGTGCAGATGCATTTAACTCCGCCGTAAATGACACCATTTCAGCACTGGCATCTTCTATTCGGCCAATTATGGTAGCGACCTTCCCCTCTTCCAACAAACGGCCGAACTCTAAATTGGACCAAGTAGACTGCCCACAAAATACCTGGCTTGACAGACTCGCAAACGACTCGCCTTGTGCCACAAGTGCTTTTGGCGTTTGAAATATCTCAGGAAAATACAAGACCATGGGTAATATAGCGAGTACAGCTGATAACTCCGGCTTTGAAAGTGCAAAGTACAGAACCACCAAAGCAATTACAAAAAACAACGCATGGCGTATAGGTAATGACAGTACGTTTGTTAGAGAGAAAGCCCCTGTACTGCCATTGTTCAATGATTGATAAGCAGTTTCAGCTCTTTGTTTAAAGCTTGCTTGTAATGGCCGACGTACAGATTGATAACCAACTAACTGCTGACCGTCATAAATTGGCATGACAAAGGCATCTACCCAATAATAACGTCCATCTTTACAACGGTTTTTGACAGCACCTCGCCAAGGTTGACCTGACTCTAATTTAGCCCACATATCTGCAAACGCGGCTTTTGGCATGTCAGGGTGTCGAACGATATTGTGATTCTTACCGACTAATTCGTCATAGCTATAGCCGGACACATCACAAAAGTCAGCATTTGCATGGGTAATTACCCCGCGCCTGTCTGTCGTTGAGACGAGCTGCCCCTTATCTTTAAACAAAACCTCTTCATCAATGATTGTTTGGTTACGCTTTGCCATTTTGTTTCCCCCTAACATGGTCTTTAAAGCATAGGTGCAAATCTAAACTAAAAACGAAAAAAATTTTGCTATTTATCAACATCCTTGGAACAAATGGAGATTTTTCACTCAATTTTAGTGGAAAATAGCTAAAAGAGTGCAAAAATTAAAACACTGGTAAACGCAAATCTGTATTTGGATGCGGCCAATTGCAGTTGTTATTTATTGGCTATTTGAAGGATTAAATATGAAAAACTGCTCGCACACTCAACTGTCCATCCGTTTGGTCGACCAAGACCCAACGTGGCCAATCACGCATTGTGCGACACTTCCCAACAAACGTTTTCATTACTTGCAAAACCAAACCCAATCCACTCAATCAAAACTCCGACTTGCTACAGCATTTCATAACAACAAAAATCAGTGGATTAATCCATCATCTTGCCGTGCGCTAAAATCACGCCAACACGTTCTAACCAAAATAATACGAAGGATTGAACTATGATGATGATCTTTTACTTGGGAACAGGGGCCCTAATCGCAGGGGTCTTGTCACTTTTTATAGAGAAAGATGACCAATCCAAACCCACCCCGATCCAAAAATACGTGACTGCATGTCTACTGACCGTAGTGCTGTGGCCAATTGTTTTAGTGCTTGCAGCTGCTTCAAGTAAGGCTTTTAGACAAGGACAAAAGCTTGTTCTCACCAAAAGCGACTTAGTAAATAGAGTTGATGCACCTCTTAATCAAGCACAATATTCAAGCTTCAGTAAAGGTTCTTATTTTTCAAAGTCTCCCGACGACCACCAAATCTGGACCTTCAGAACTCACAACCGTCGTCGTGCTATCAACACCATGATTGTTGAGGGTTATGCAATTGTTGATAACAACAATGACATTGTCGACTATGTTGTCTTGGACGAGTATCCAGAACAACTTTCGGTGTTACATTGACGGTTACTCTGCATTGTCTTCCAATACTGGTACCGTGTAACTGAAAGTAAAAAAAAGCAGCTATTTAGCTGCTTTTTACCAATCGGAGTTGGGTGTTTTTCTTATTGACTCTATTGTCTCGCCTATTTGCGAGTTGGTGGGCCATATCGCATTGATCCGGTAATAGTCCGTTTATCACTCTAAACCCATGTCCCGGCTGGTCATGCGGTATTGGTTTGTTTTGTGTCAGTTTGTTTTGTGTAAAAGTCGAATTGTTAATTGACGTTGTTGTTTTATCCATCGGGGCTGTTGTATTCGCCGTCGAATTTGCACCTTTTGAGCTATGCCACAACAGACAAGATTCGACTCGTACTTCCATACCAGCTCGCAACCTTGCCATGTGCGCTTCTTGCTCGGTTCGATATATTCGAGCAGATTCTAGGTCTCCGAACGCCTCGCGTCCTTTATAACCAGTGTAATAGCCTTTTTCTGGGTGGATTAACAAATAATGCCACGCTTTACCTACGTTCACAGTACATTCCTCTTGTGCAATGAAAACAGCCACATCCTGTAGCTAAAAATTCCTTAAGTCGTAGTAAAGATAGTCGCTTTTAATGGAGTCGCAAGTAGCCCTTAGATTTCTATACCATAGAGCCAACGAACGACTTTAGGAAATTCACTGCGCCAAAACGCTTCATTGTGTTTTGCGTCCTGTACTATGCTTGCTTTTAAATGGTGCTCGCTATGCCCATGTTTTTTGAGAAGCGTTAACATTTTTTCCAAGTCACTAACCATGGTTTCACTCTCATCCGTACCAGCAGAAAAGTACAAGTCGTGGTTAGGTTTTATTGGCTTTTCAACAAGTTCCGAATATACCAACGGCGAGTACCAATAAGACGGTGACAATATGCCAGCTTTGCCAAATACCTCTGGGTATTCCTGAATCGCGACATGGCTAATTAAGCCTCCCAATGAACTTCCTATTATACTTGTAGAGTCACTACCTACTTTTGTACGATATGTATTGTCTATATACGGCTTCACACTCTCGACAATATCTTGCAAATACAATCGGCCTTTTCCTACACCATATTTAGAATGTTCCCAAACAGTGTATTCACTTATTCTATCGCCTTCGCCGTTGTCTATTCCCACCACAATGGCTTCAAAACCTGTGTCTTTGGCAATTTGGTCCATTGATTCATCGACTTGCCATTCACCCATAAATGACGTCGCATCATCGAATAAGTTTTGGCCGTCATGCATATAAATTACTGGATAAGATTTATCAGAGGAAATTGAATAAGACGGAGGTAGATAAACCCGAATCGTTCTTTGTCGTTCTAGGTTTGGCAAGGATAGTCCAGGTTCTACTATTTCAACTCGACCTTTTAGAGATGACGTGCTGGATGCATTACTAGCTGTACTCTCATGGGAATCACCTTCTATTGCTGTTTTAGGTTTTACTGTATTGGGATTCATTTTTCCTTTCAGGGTAAGGACTCGAGACTGAAGCCCAGCTAATTTGACAGGAATTGACGCGCTGTTTTTATTAACGGTCAATTCTACAAACTCTCCAGTCAATAAATCTTCAAATTGATAACGGCCTGAATCTAGCTGCCAAGTAGAAATTAAACGAGGTGATAGCTGTAATTGATATTCGGTATCGTCGTAACTGAAATTAGATACTACAACGAGCTTTTGAGGGCTTTTAACGCCTTTATCCAGACTGGTTACGTTCGTTTCTTCAGTCCATCTTGCAAAACTCATTTGTTGATCATCATAGCCATTTGTTTGACTCAAATTCCATATGTGCAAGTCCTGGTAAGGTCCTGTCATGGCTGGTGAAGTCGAAGCGATATTCAATACCTTTTTATAAAATTTACGCAGAGCACGCTCTTCTTGAGTTAATTTCCCACCATCAAACTTACCACCATTCATCCAGCGCTGATGCGCCGGAACGCCAGCATAATCAAAAATTGTCGTACGTGATGGGTCGCCAAATCCAGTTTCTTCTGAGCCGTCTTCACCAACTTCTTGACCAAAGTAGATCATCATTGGAGCTGAATTAATCAACGCACTGGTCACAAGCGCAGGTTTGCCCATATTCATATCACCAGCAAACTCTGGGCTAGCGAGACGCTGCTCATCGTGGTTGTCCAAAAAGTGCAATAGGTACTGCTCGATGTCGGCAAATTTTTGTTGAATTCGCACCAACTCTGTAGTGCCAGCTTTACCTTGCATCACGGGCTTTATCGCATCATAAAAATCGACTTTGTCGTACAGGTAATCCATTTTCCCTAAAAACAAATAATCGCGATAAGCATCGGGATTATAAATTTCAGCAAGTAAAAACGCGTTTGGATTAACTTGTTTGATGGAAGAGTTTAAAAAGCTCCAAAACTCAACAGGAACCATTTCGGACATATCAAATCGGAATCCGTCGATTCCTTTATAAGTCCAATACAAAGCTATATCTCTAAACTTAAACCAACTATCCGGAACCTTATTCGCTGCTACTTGATCTTGCCAAAACGCGTAATGCGCCTGTGCGTTCTTTTGTGCATAGCCATCTGGTAAAGTAGGAAAGTCCTTACTGCCGTCAGGGCGAATACCATAATTGACTTTAACCGTTTCGTACCAATCATTTGCGTTAGGCTTGGCCGCACGAGAACCATTACCTGTCCATTTGGCTGGCATTTCATCAAACTTTCCATCTGAAAGTGGATGAACTTCGCCCCCTAAGGGTTCATAGCCCTTTTGGACATCAGGCACTTCAAACGGGGTATTCACTACATAATAAAAGTTATTATCACGTGCATATTCGACACTTGAATCGTCGCGCTGACCAAAATCTTCAACGCCCTCAGGTGCAGATATAGATTGGTAGTTTCGAGCTACATGATTTGGGACAATATCAATAATGACTTTCATGCCATGGGCGTGAGTACGAGCAATGAGGGCTTCAAATTCTTCCAATCGTTTGGCTGGGTCATCGGCCAAATCCGGATTGACCGAATAATAGTCTTTTACAGCGTAAGGACTGCCCGCACGACCTTTAACTACATCAGGATCATCGAGACTGATACCAAACTCCGTGTAATCGTTGATGACTGCATGGTGTGGCACCCCCGTGTACCAGATATGCGTAACACCGAGTTCTCGAATTCCTTCTAATGCTTCAGGTGTAAAGTCACTAAACTTACCAACGCCGTTTTCTTCAATTGTG